>JAAZLO010000020.1 GCA_012689375.1 Bacillota bacterium
CCAGGGGATCCCTGTATATACCCTAAAGCGGGTTGTCGGGTAAGGAAGCTGCTGGATAAAGGGTGATTTGCCACTCACTCTCAATAAATGTATAATTAAGGCTGGTATCTCCCGGCCAAGTAATGCCAATCTCTTTCCTTAGGAGCGTAACGAATTCGGTGTCAATGATCTGAATATCGAAAGGCAGCGATGATTATACCAATGGCAAATCAAGATTACGATCAGGCACAGGCTTATGTAGCGTTCCCACGCCCCGATTCTACTGCTACTGCACGTAAACAAGTCTTTAAACTCGCAGGCCCGTCATTTTTGGAAATGGCTTTGGTAGCCCTTGTAAATATGGCAGATATGATTATGGTAGGGAGACTGGGTTCCAAGGCCATTGCGGCAGTTGGGCTTACAAACGAGCCTGTACTTTTTGCAGTGGCAGCTTTTATTGCATTAAACGTGGGTACAACTGCAGTTATTGCCAGGGCTATAGGAGCGGATGAAGGTGATGTTGCAAACGACGCAATGCGTCAAAGCCTGATATTAGTGTTAGTTATGGGTATTATTATAAGTATTTTAGGTTTTATTTTTGCACGGCAAGTTTTAGGATTCATGGGGGCGGAACCTGATGTTCTTCCGCTAGGAATCAGCTATATGAAGATAACAGCGGCAGGCGGTGTGTTTATGGTAATTTCTATGAGCCTCACTGCTGCACTTCGCGGGGCGGGGGATACGGTTTCACCTATGAAAGCAAACATGGTGGCAAATGTGGTTAATATCATAGGGAACTATCTTCTCATCTATGGGAAGTTCGGTTTTCCGGAATTGGGGGTACCGGGCGCTGCTCTTGCTAGTACTATTGCGAGGATCGTAGCCTTTGTTCTCCTCCTTTGGGTGGTAACATCAGGGGCCTCCCATCTACAATTAAAAGGTCCTATCCGCCTAAACAAAAGGCTCCTTAATAGAATTATCCGTGTAGGGATACCATCCACTATCGAACAGGTGATATTTCGCGGAGGGCAGCTGGCTTATGTTAGGATAGTTGCTGGTTTCGGAACAACGGTTATTGCTGCCCATCAAATCGGAATAAACATTATGAGCCTTTCTTTTATGCCCGGGACGGCATTTGCCGTCGCCGCTACGACCCTGGTAGGGGTAGGTCTTGGTGCAGGTATGCCCGATGTTGCCGAGGACTGGGCAAAGGAAACCAGGAGAATGGGGACGCTCGTTTCAAGCTGCATGGGTTTGGTATTCATCCTATTCGGTAAGTATCTTGCATTATTATATACGAATGATTCTGAGGTAATTTCCAGGACTGCCACGATTTTGAGGATCCTTGGGTTTGTCCAGCCCGCCCAATCTATGCAATTTATTCTTGCCGGGGGTTTGAGGGGGGCGGGAGATACAAAATGGCCTTTGTTTTCCACTGCAATAGGCGTATGGGGTTTTAGGGTAATAATAGGCTATTTTCTTGCCGTGGTTATGGGAATGGAGCTTGTAGGTGCCTGGCTGGGGATGGCAGTTGATCAGTTGGTGAGATCGGCAATTATAGCTTTTCGTTTTAGAAGCGGTAAATGGAAGGACACAGAAGTATAGAAGGATTCACCTAAGCCGGAATAGAAATGGTATACCTTGACAAATATAGTGTCCCGACATATCCTAGATTATAGATAAAACCCTTAATGTTCAGTGGTTGACTTTAAAATATCAATAAACTTTATGAAGGGAGATGATGGGATTGGATGCTGACCCCGGAGGTAGTAGGGTCAGGCTGACAGTTTACGTTTTTTTATACGGTATGCAACACCCGTCACTTATGTCTCCCGGAAAGGGGTCACCCTGATTATGATCATTTAACACCCTTGCCCGGTTTCTGAACGGGCAAGGGTATTATTTTATTAGGCAGGCGTACCCTTACTTTCAGGGGGACATGGCCCAGGTTCATAAGCACTTCGGGACAATTGATGCTGCCGAAAATGAGGTTATGTCCAAGATGTAAGAAAGGAGGGGCGTCTGTGTCAAACAGGCTTACAACAAGTATTCAGGATCTTATGCTTCGCAGAGATTATATGGGAATTAAAAAGCTTCTGGAAGAAACTCACCCTTCAGATATTGCCAGGGTATTAAAGGATTTACAACCTGATACAGCGGGGTTTGTCTTCAGGATCCTCCCTAAGGATCTGGCAATTGATGTTTTCGATTTTATGAATATAGACGGAAAACAAATGATCCTTCACTCCCTAAGCAGCGATATGATATCAACAATACTCAATGAAATGAGCCAGGATGATAGGACTGAGCTGTTCGAGGAGCTCCCCGCAAAGGTTGTAAAGAAATATTTATCTTTGTTGTCTGAGAAAGAACGCCGGGTGGCAAATATGCTTTTAGGTTACCCGGAGGATTCCGCAGGCAGGCTTATGACTACAGCATTTGTGGATCTTAAAGAGCATCAGACTGTAGATGAAGCATTGGCCCACGTCAGGGCTACTGCCCCTGACAAGGAAACTATTTATCATTTATATGTAATATCAAAATACCGAAAGCTTATGGGGGGGCTCTCTCTCCGGGAATTAATCCTTGCTCCCGGTTCGAAATCGATACATGAGATAATGAATCCCGGAATAAAGAGCGTTTCTACAGATACGGATCAGGAAGATGTTGCCAGAATATTTGAGGATTATGATCTTATGGTGCTTCCTGTAGTTGATAAGGAGGAACGCTTGGTAGGGATTATTACGTATGATGATGTTTTTGATATAGTCAGGGAGGAAGACACAGAGGATATTCACTTAATGGGGGGCTTGGGTGCCCCGGAAGAAACTTATTTCAGTCTGAGCATATTTGAAGATGTTAAAAGGCGCGGGGGTTGGCTTGCATTACTCATACTACTGGAGAGCTTTTCCGGAAATATCCTGGAGGCGTATTCTTCATCGTTAGAGACAGTTATAGCATTGGCATTTTTCATACCCATGCTTATTGATACAGGGGGTAATGCAGGTACACAGTCATCTACCCTGATAACACGGGGCCTTGCTACAGGGGAGATTAGCAGGAAACACGGCAAGACTATATTCTTTAGGGAGATGATAACCGGTGCTGTTTTAGGTTTGGGACTTGGAGCCTTTGCATATGTAAGGGCATATTTTATGCAAAGGGATCCGATGATTGGATTCGCCGTTGGTATTTCCTTGTTCGTTGTTCTGATGGTGGCAAATCTTGTTGGTGCTTTGCTACCTCTTCTTGCTGTCAGAATTAAATACGATCCTGCAGTGATGGCAGGGCCCTTTCTTACAACTATTGTGGATGTAGTCGGTCTTATAGTGTACTTTGAAGTTGCCAAGGCAATAATGGGGTTAGGATAAACAAATAAACGAGTTTCATTAAAGAATACAGAAGGTTATAAGCACATAGTATTGGGTAAGGATATTTTTATGTCCTCACCAGTGAAAGTCCGGGGCGGGGTGTGGATATGTTAATAATCAGTAGGCGCCGGTTCCTGCCGGCGTTGATATTTATTTTATGTATTGTGATTGGAATAGGATTTGTTATGAGCCGAAGGGCGGGGCAGGAGGATCAGGCTCCGGACGAAGTTCCCGGTGAAATCCTCAATGAAGCCCCAGTTGAAACACAAGACAAAACCCTTGATGAAATTTCTGATGAAATCCCATATAAAGACGAAGTTACAGAAAGGGTTGCTACTGAACCTGGAATTAAAATGCCTGTATTTTATGTGGATACCAAAGAAAATGCAGTGGCGTTAACCTTTGACATAAGTTGGGGTGAACAACAGGTACTGGGTGTTTTGGATATCCTCCGTGAAGAAAATGTTAAGTCTACATTTTTTCTTTCAGGTCCTTGGGCAAAACGGTACCCACATTTAGCACAGGAAATAGAGAGAGCCGGTCATGATATAGGGAGCCACGGTGATGCTCATGTTGATCTGAGTAATTATTCAAGGGCTGAAATAGCGGAAAATATTAGTACCGCCCATGATGATCTTTTAGCTTCCGCAGGAAGAGTTTCACCCTATTTTCGTCCTCCGAACGGTGATTATAATACTGTGGTACTGGATACGGCGAGATCCTTAGGGTACGAAACAGTGATTTGGGCGGTCGATTCTTTAGATTGGAAGAATCCAGGGGTGGATTTTATGGTGGATCGTGTTCTAAAGCGTGTATTTCCCGGGGCAATTATCCTTATGCATGCCAGTGATTCCAGTAAGCAAATACAAGATGCCCTTCCCCTTGTCATAGGTGCCTTACGTAAAGAAGGTTTCAGATTAATACCCCTATCAGAACTTAGTAAACTCGGGCCGTTTGTGCGTTGGGATCCCAGATAGGATCCAAAACCAATGTCAATGCTCCTTGTATTCCAAGGGTGATTGTACATAACGGCAGAGAATTCCGATATGGTTTTTTGTAATGCATTTTCTGGGGTCTTCAATAAGTTTCCTTAACCTAAAATCGAACCTTCTGAAACCTTTGGATATAATAATGTTTTCAATAACGGCCTCTGCGATTTTTACAGGATGTGTTTCCCCTATAAAGATAATCTCAGCATCAGTTCCCGGCTTAAGTTCATTTGTATTGATGTGAGCAAGCACTTCGTAGGATATCTCATTAGGCCTATAGGCTAAATGGTACATACTTCCTACACCGAGTGCCAATAAATTATCTACTGTCCATCGGACTTTGACTGCCATTTGCAATATTTTTTTGTACTGGTTACTGTTTTGCATTCCTGATCCCTCGTAATTTTAGCAAAACCTCTTTAACTCTTTGACATAGCACCGGTTGCAACTTTCCCCGTTCTTAACAGTTTTAAGGCGGCTCAATTACACAATATGAGAGTTTGCCTGTACGTGTGCCGGTAATTGGGATAGGCGCCAGGATGCAATTTGGTAAAAACCTTGTAAACATAACAATATGACAAGGAGTATGCTATCATATGATTACACGGGGCGGTGAGGGCCGGTACGGAAGCTGCTGAATGGATTACCGCGGAGGGAAAGAATGATAACATTAAAGGATATTCAAGCGAATCCGACTTTCCAAACTCTTATCAGAAGATCTAATGAGTATTTGTCAATGCTTGGTTATACTGAGCATGGGCAGCGACATGTCAGCTATGTCTCAACAATGACAGCATATATACTCAGGACGCTGGGTTATGATGAACGTCTTATTGAATTAGGTTCAATAGCAGGTTATTTACACGATATCGGCAATATGCATAATCGTAAATACCATGGTCCGACCGGGGCTAATATTGTATATTTTGAACTCCGCAGAATGGGAATGCCCTTGGAAGAAATATGTGAAATAACAACAAGTATTGCTAACCATGAAGAAGAAATAGGCATTCCGGTAAATCCGATAAGTGCGGCCTTGGTAATTGCTGATAAAAGCGATGCCCACAGAGCACGGGTAGGCAGAAAAACTTATAGTGTCCATGATATCCATGACAGGGTTAACCACGCAATAACAGGTTCTTCCCTTATTGTGGACAAAGATGAATTAATAATCACCTTGAAACTGGTATTTGATACAACTGAATGCCAAATAATGGATTACTTCACTATTTACTTAACCAGGATGGAAATGTGTCAGCAGGCCGCGACCTTATTAGGGTGTACGTTTAGGCTTGTTATAAACGATCTTGAGCTTATCGGGGGATCTGTCTGTACGGCTGATACTGATCTCAGGCCTGCTTCTGGTGAAGGGCGTACCATGTAATAAGTATCCTAAGACATAACTTACAATTAATCCGACAAGAAAACCGGTGGCGACCCCTGTAATCAGTAAAATAGGTAAATAGCTAAGCACCATAGGTGTCCCCAGGATAATGCCGGCAATGCCGAGTTGCCCAATATTATGGGCTGTTGCTCCGAGTATGCTAATTCCGCTAAACCCCAAGATATGTCCAAGCCTTTTATATGTCATCGACATTATCAGTGTAGCAAAGACTCCGCCGGTAATACTGAAGATAAGACTGCTCAGCCTGCCTGAAAGTAATGAACCTAAAAGTGTTCTGATTATGGTTAAAACCAATGCATCAGTAGGACCCAACAGGACAATGGTGATGAGGGTTACTGTATTGGCAAGGCCGAGCCTGGCGCCGGGTACAGGGAAAGGTACCGGAATAACACCCTCGGCAGCATGAAGGACCAAGGCGACGGCTGTAAGGAATGCGAGCTTTGTCATCCTTTCGGTTTTATTCAGGGATGTATAAGGATCCAATGTTTTCAACTCCCATTAAGACCCCTGTATACATTTAGGCCTTCAATATGTGATTGCATCAAAACGGATCCCTGAATCATTGGTATCCTGGTAACTCTCGATTCGTACAACAATTCGATACGGGAGGCATACAATAGCCTGCCCGGGCCTGCTTATCCAACCGGTATTAACGCAGAATTTACCCGGGCAAGTGGACTCTTTTATTCTGACCTTGCCGACAGATAATATTTCCAGGACAGCCTCGCGGTCTGGCCCCGCGTGTATGCGAGAAATAAGTGAAGAATTTGTTATCTCCGAAAAAGGAACAGTATGAGTTTTCCTGCCGTCTATTTCGACAACCACTGCTTGCCCACTACTTGGTACAGGTTCATTTTTTTGTCTGGCAGGGAGACTCTGTAGCACAAAAAATAATAGGGCGACGAGCACAAGAACCCCCGCGAGTATCATATCCGCCGATTTTAGGATTTTCCCTGTTGTTGGGATGCGCATACTTTATGCCACGCCTTACGCAGCGAAGATAATGCGGGTTTTAACTACCGGTAGCATCAAGGCCGCCAGTACCGTTGGTACCTCCTCCGGCATCCCTGCGGCTTTGCTTATATTCTTCACTGCGATTATCGGTAATATAAAAGCCGGGGCCTTTAAAAATGATACCGACATTTTTGCTGATGAGCCGTCTGACATGACCGCCGCATTTTGGGCATTGGGATAATGGCTCATCCGACATGCGTTGGATTTCTTCAAATTTTCCACAATTCTTACACATATATTCGTAGGTTGGCATGCCGTGATAATCCCTCCTCAATAAATATGGCGTATTTAGGTGCCATATTCCCGGCATCCGTCTCACGCCGTTTAGATACATTTGTAATTATCCACCTATCATCGTAGTATATTCCTACCTTAACCTTGTGTCAATAGTATAAACCCTGTTGTTCCCGGGATTTGCAGATTGCAACTTTAATTGCCCAACATTTATTTCCAGTTATGCTTATGCGACCATCTCGTTAGCTGTTCTATAGCCGTGAATTTTACGGGGATAATTGTTTATCCAATCCTCTATCCTTTGGAG
>JAAZLO010000021.1 GCA_012689375.1 Bacillota bacterium
ATCTTAGTGGACGCCGAAACAATACCTGTCCCTACCCCACAAACCGGGCTTATCAAGGGGGATATCATATCTTACAGTATTTCCGCTGCATCCATAATAGCTAAGGTCACAAGAGACAGAATGTGTACGCTTTGGCATGAGGAGTTCCCTAATTACGGTATTGCCTCAAATAAAGGTTATTATACAAAGGAACATCTAGAATCCCTTTTGAAATATGGGCCTTGTCCGATACACAGAAGATCCTTCATAAGAAAACCGCTTTTGAAACATTCCAATCTCACCTTCAATTTCGGTTCTTAAAATAAAACTCCCGATAAGTGCTAACCTAATATATGGAAGGAAAACCAAGCCATTCCGGAGAAATAACAATTCCCGGGAATTTCTGGTTATTGCATATATAAAAGGGGTGCATAAATGACCTTGCACAACAGGGAAATAGGTCTGTACGGTGAAAATATTGCCGCGGAATATTTAAAAATATCAGGGCTTTCAATTCTTTGTAGAAATTACCGTTCCAGATGTGGGGAAATTGATCTCATTGCCAAGGACGGCGACACTATTGTATTTGTTGAAGTTAAAACAAGAAGAAGCCTAAAATTTGGGGAAGCTACAGAGCAGATTACGGGAGTAAAGCAAAGAAAGATAATGGCGGTGGCAAATGAGTATCTCTCGAAGACAGGGTGCTTAGGATATAACGGGAGGTTTGATGTACTGGCCGTCCGGGTATTACCGGGCGGCGGAATAAAGATAAAGTGGATAAAAAGTGCCTTTGACGGGTGGAGGTGAATCTTATGCCTGCAAAGATCCCCGGTGGTGCCATATTAGGTATTGACGGATGCTTAGTTTATGTTGAAGTTGATGTTGCACCGGGGTTGCCTTCCTTTGAAATAGTAGGGTTACCTGATGCGGCTATACGTGAAGCCAGAGAAAGGGTCAGGTCTGCCCTTAGAAATTCCGGTTATGATTTCCCTTTGGGAAGGATAACCGTAAACTTGGCACCTGCCATGATGCGTAAAGGAGGGGCAGGTTTTGATCTGCCGATAGCGATTGGTATTCTGTCGGCAGTTGGTAAGATTGATAAGAAAAAAGCCGCAAATTGTGTATTTGCAGGGGAATTATCCTTGGACGGTAGTGTAAAAGGTACATCAGGCGTACTATCGATTGCCCTAGCTACAAAAAAGCAAGGATTTCGCCAGATGATAGTTGCCAAGCCTAATATGGGTGAGGCTGCGTTTATTGATGGATTAGATGTATATGGTGTAGGTACCCTGAATGAGGCACTTCAGCATCTGAGCGGTGTAAAATTCATAGAAAAAACAAAACAAACAGATGTTTTATCATTGTCGGTACCTCCGGGAAATGTAGACTTCCAAGATGTGGCAGGCCAGGAGCATGCAAAGCGTGTATTGGAAATAGCTGCAGCGGGAGGCCATAATGTCCTGATGGTCGGCCCGCCCGGCTCAGGCAAGACTATGTTGGCTAGGAGACTTTATACTATTCTTCCACCTTTATCCCGGGATGAAGCCATAGAAGTTACTAAGGTATATAGTGCCTTAGGATTATTACCTTCAGGTAGCAGTGTAATTTCTGAACGCCCTTTTCGAAGTCCCCATCATACGATTTCTCCTGCAGGCCTTATCGGAGGGGGCCGCCTTCCGAAACCGGGAGAGATATCCCTTGCACACAGGGGGGTCCTTTTCCTTGATGAACTCCCCGAATTTGGCAGCCATGTATTGGATGCATTAAGGCAGCCTATGGAAGATGGGTTTGTGACTGTGGCAAGGGTCGGGAGTGTAGCTGTGTTTCCAAGCAGATTTATGCTTTTAGGGGCTATGAATCCTTGCCTGTGTTTTAAGAGAGCCGATATTGAAGGAGTAAATTTTTGTACATGTTCACCTGCTGCAATAAGAAGGTACCTTCGTAGATTATCAGGGCCTTTGCTTGATAGGATTGATCTTCATATTGAAGTTGGGCAAATTGGAGTTTATGATCTTACCACGATAAAGGCCGGTGAAAAATCAATAGATATAAGGGAAAGGGTTATGAGAGTGCGGGATATACAGACTGAAAGATTCTTGGGAACACAGATCCGTTTCAATGCGGAAATGGGATCAAACGAGATCAAAGTTTATTGTGACTTAACTGAGAGTGCCGAATCTCTCCTTTATTCTGCAATTGCCGGCCTTGGGTTATCCGTTCGTTCATATATCAGGACTATAAAAGTTTCCAGGACCATAGCAGATCTTGAGGGGAGCCGAAAAATACACGAACATCACATAACTGAAGCTACCGGCTACAGAATGCCAGTTTTCGGTGCCTCATTACCGAACTTCCCTAATTAATAACCCGGGGTGTTGTCTGTGAAGGAAAGAGAAAGTATTATTGCCCTTAATACCATAGCAACAATCGGAGGTTACAGGCTTGCCAATCTTCTGAAACGATTCGGTTCAGCCAAATCGGCAATAAATGCCTCAGAACGGGATTTATGTCAGGTAAGAGGGATCGGTAAAAAAACCGCGCGGCGCATTATGGCCTTAAGAGACGGGCAAACAGCCATAGAGGAGACGCGAAAAGCCAAAGAGTCAGGGGTGGATATAGTTATTCAAGGAGATACTTTATATCCTTCAGCCCTGCTTAATATCACGTACCCACCTCCTGTTATTTATATTCTTGGGGACATTTTACCGTCTGATGCCTTTTCAATAGCAGTTGTAGGTTCAAGAAAGCCGGGTTATTATGGAACATGTACTGCTTGGAATTTATCAAAAAATGCAGCAGAGGAAGGTTTCACAGTTGTATCAGGTATGGCCAGGGGTATTGATTCCGCTGCACACCGTGGAGCCATTGCCGGAGGCGGAAGGACCATAGCCGTTCTGGGTTGTGGTGTTGACGTCGTATACCCCCCGGAAAATAATGAACTTGCCGATAGAATAAAGAGGAATGGAGCAATAATAAGTGAATTCCCCTTTGGTACATGCCCGTTTCCACAAAACTTTCCAAGGCGCAACAGAATTATCAGCGGGTTAGCCATGGGTGTAGTTATAGTGCAAGCCGGGAAATCAAGTGGTGCCCTTATCACTGCAGATTTTGCCTTAGAACAAGGGAAGGAAGTTTTTGCTGTTCCCGGTGAAATAAAAAACCCCCTTTCTTGTGGGACTCATAGTCTTATTAAGCAAGGTGCGGTACTCATAGAAGGAATCAGTGATATCCTTGAGGAACTCCGGATACCAATAACAAGAGAACACAGCATAGGGAATAACCCAAAACAGAAGGATATATCTCCATATGAAGAGAAAGTCTTGACAGTGTTGGGCTTTTCACCTATGACTACTGATGATATAGTGATTGCAACAGGGCTTTCCGCACCAACCGTTACCTGTACCCTTGTTGATTTGCAATTGAGAGCTATGATATCACGGGTTGCAGGTGGCTATATAAGTCTTGGGTAATATGGAGGGAAAGCCCGGGGGTGCCGAGTATTAGGGGAGTGTAATAACATTGAAAAATCTTATTATTGTGGAATCACCTGCTAAAGCAAAAACAATAGAAAGATTGCTTGGTTCAAATTATCAGGTGAAAGCATCTGTCGGTCATGTACGGGATTTGCCTAAAAGTAGGCTTGGTGTGGATATAGAAAATAACTATGCACCCCATTATATTACTATCCGCGGTAAAGGCGGTACTATCCGTAAGCTCAAAAATGCAGTCGGGAAATCAGATCAAGTACTGCTTGCAACCGACCCTGACAGGGAAGGGGAGGCAATATCCTGGCATTTGGCACAGGCTCTGGGCCTTGAATCCGGCGTACCCTGCCGGATTGAATTTCATGAAGTAACTGAAAAGGCCGTAAAAAATGCACTCAAGAATCCCAGGCCTATTCATATGGAAAGAGTTAATGCTCAACAGGCGCGAAGAATACTTGATCGTCTTGTGGGATATACTCTTAGCCCTTTTTTGTGGAAAAAAGTCCGCAAAGGGTTATCTGCAGGCAGAGTCCAATCAGTTGCTGTAAGATTGATTTGTGACAGGGAGAAAGAAATCCAAGCTTTCAAACCTGAAGAATACTGGTCAATCATTGCCTTTTTAAAGAAGGACGGAGAAAGGCAGGAGTTTCCTGCAAAACTCCTTAGGAAGGCCGGAAGAAAAATCAAAATTCATAATGCGAAGGAAGCCCAATCGGTTCTTGGGGATTTAAAAAACGAAACATTTGTTGTTTCTAAAGTGCTGGAGAGGGAAAGAAGGCGGAATCCGGCACCTCCTTTTACCACAAGTACGCTTCAACAGGAGGCTTCAAGAAAACTAGGATATGGAGCCCGCAAAACAATGAGGATTGCCCAAGAGTTATATGAAGGGTTGGAAATTGATTCCCTGGGCAATACAGGCCTCATAACATACATTCGAACTGATTCAGTGAGGATTGCATCTGAGGCTGAATCAGATGCCAGATCCTTCATTAAAAACATGTATGGAGATGATTATGTTCCTAAAAAACCTAGACGATATAGGAGGAAGGCTGCAGCCCAAGATGCCCACGAGGCCATCCGCCCAACATCAGTCACGCGTCTTCCTGACGATTTAAAGAAACATCTATCTGGAGATCAATACAGGTTATACAAACTCATTTGGGATAGATTTTTAGCAAGTCAGATGGAATCAGCGGTTTTCGATACCGTCCGCGTAGATATTAGAGCTAAGGATTATTTATTCAGAGCAACAGGTTCCAAGGTGAAGTTCCCTGGGTTTACCATTGTGTATTTGGAAGGAACGGACAATCGTGAGGAAAATGAATCGATTCTGCCTGAACTTTCCGAGGCTGAAAGCCTGCATTTATCAAGACTTGAGGATAAACAACACTTTACCGAACCGCCGGCACGTTTTAATGAGGCTACACTTGTAAAGGCCCTTGAAGAAAACGGTATAGGCAGACCCAGCACATATGCGCCTATAATTGAAACAATCTTAAGGCGGGACTATGTTGTTGTTGAGGACAAGAGATTCCACCCGACACAATTAGGGTTTGTTGTGGTGGATGTCTTAAACCAAGCCTATCCGAATGTTGTGGACGTAGCCTTCACTGCTGATATGGAAACTAAACTGGATAAAATCGCCGAAGGTAAACTTGAATGGGTGGATGTTATTGATGAATTTTATCCGCCCTTTAAAAAGACAGTGGATGAAGCCGAGGAGCGGGTTGAAAGGGTAAAAATGCCGGAGGAGGTCACAAGCGAGCTTTGTCCCGAATGTGGCCGCAATCTTGTGGTAAAACACGGTAGATTCGGAGCGTTTTTAGGGTGTCAAGGCTATCCTGATTGTAAATTTACCAAGGCAATTCGCCGTTCCACAGGGGTTAATTGTCCCTTATGCGGAGAAGAAATAGTTGAGCGAAAGACAAAAAAAGGCAGAAGATTTTATGGGTGTGCCGGGTATCCCGAATGTAAGTTTTCCACATGGTATGTACCAGTTAAGAAATCGTGCCCCAAATGTCAGGCTTTCCTTGTTAAACGTGGAGGTAAAAAAGGGTATCTTGCATGTATCAGGGAGGATTGCGATTATAGGGAAGGCGATAAGCCCAAGGCGTCTTCTGATTCAGATACTTAATATTGTGGTAGGTGTAGATGAATTGATAAACGGAAAAGGGGTTCTTGTAATAGGAGGTGGGATTGCGGGCAGTGAAGCTGCCTGGCAAATGGCTAGGAAGAACATTAAGGTTGTTCTTGCAGAAATGAGGCCCCATGTAATGACCCCTGCTCATACCACTTCTGATTTTGCGGAACTAATATGTTCAAATTCGTTGGGATCTGACAGCATCCGAAATGCCTCAGGTATTCTCAAAGAAGAATTAAGAACCTATGGATCTTTAATTATGAGATGTGCAGAAAGTGCAAGAATCCCTGCAGGGTCCGCATTAGCCGTGGAAAGAAAAAAGTTTTCATATCTCGTTACTTCTTATATTAAAAGATCCCCGAATATTCATATATTAAGGGAGGAAATCACGGATATTCCTAATCACAGACCTTTAATAATTGCCGGTGGTCCGTTGATATCCCCGGGTCTTGCCCGATCTGTCACAGAATTTACAGGCAAAAATAACCTTTACTTTTATGATGCGGTAGCCCCTATTGTTACTTTGGAATCCTGTGATATGTCCAGGATGTTTTGGGGTTCTAGATACGGACGGGGCGGTGATGATTATCTTAATTGTCCAATGACAAAAGAAGAATATGAACAGTTCCATGATGCCTTGATTTCCGCGGAAACTGCCCCGTTACATGAATTTGAGGACATGAAAATTTTTGAGGCATGTATGCCTGTGGAGACTTTGGCTAAACGAGGGCGGGAATCCCTTGCATATGGACCCTTAAGGCCTGTCGGGCTTAAGGATCCGAATACAGGAAAGCGTCCGTACGCAGTAGTACAATTAAGGCCTGAGAATGTCAGGAGATCCCTTTTAAATATGGTAGGTTTTCAAACACGGCTTACATGGGGTGAACAGCGTCGGGTTTTCCGTATGATTCCGGGGTTGGAGAAAGCTGAATTTGTCAGATACGGGGTAATGCATAGAAATACTTTTGTTAATTCACCTGAAATCCTTACCCCTACACTACAGTGCAAGTTTGACAAAGCCCTGTTTTTTGCAGGCCAAATCTCCGGAGTTGAAGGGTACCTAGAGTCTGCGGCATCAGGGCTTGTCGCAGGAATAAATGCAGCCTATGAGGTGCTTGGCCTACCATGTCGCCAGTTCCCGAGGGAGACGATGATAGGTGCGCTTTGCAACTATATTACAACAAACCAAACCAGGACATTTCAACCTATGAATGCAAACTTTGGAATTTTACCGGGAACCGATATGAGGCGCCGTAAAAAACCTGACAGGCTTGCTGTTGCTGTATCCTCTTTTGAGATCGCACACGATTTCGTGAAGACCCTCCGGGACAATGCATGAAAAAACTACAGCACAAATGTCCCTCAAAGGAGGGGTTGATTGGCAATTCCTATTGTGATACAATTCTGAAATGGAGAGGCTCATATAATTAATGTAATGTTTTGTTCTCCGTGAGGGAGAGATATTTGTGGCGGCCGGTGAGATTGATGATTTTCTTGGATATATTTCTATTATAAAGGGCTATTCATCCAATACGGTTATTGCATATGCCCATGATATTCAAACATTCGTCAGGTTTGCAGAGGATATCTGTGATGATAAAGGGGATTTGGATTTATCCAGTATAACGCACCTCGAAATTAGAGCCTACCTTGCGAATCTTCAAAAAAAAGGCTACTCTCGGCGTACCATAGCCAGGAGAATTGCAGCTATCCGAGGTTTTTTCTCTTATCTTTGCAGAAAGGGAATTCTATCTCGAAATCCCGCGGAAAGCATTAAAATTCCAAGGGAAGGGCGTAAGATACCGCCTTTTCTCCGTGAGGATGAAGTTGTGTCACTTCTGCAATGCCCACCAAAGGATACCCCTTTCGGTATACGGGATCGCGCAATTTTGGAAGTGCTCTATGCTGCAGGCCTTCGTGTTGGAGAGCTGGTTGGTCTTAATCTTGATAGTATCGATCTTTCCACCGATTTTGTCAGGGTTCGCGGAAAGGGAGCCAAGGAAAGAATAGTCCCGATAGGTATAAAGGCTGTAGAGGCACTTAAAACTTACTTGGAGTATGGAAGGCCGAGGCTTGCATCTCAAGGGGAAGATTCCCTTGCCCTTTTTCTAAACTGTAACGGAACCAGGCTTTCTAAGCGTGCCATCGAAATCATGGTGGATAAATATATAGAAAAGGCGTCCATTGATAAAAACATCAGTCCCCATGCCCTGAGGCATTCCTTTGCCACACATCTCCTAGATCGCGGGGCGGATCTTCGCGTCGTTCAGGAATTATTAGGTCATGCAACTGTCTCTACAACTCAAATCTATACACATATGACAAGAAAACGGCTTCGTACAGTATACGATAAAGCCCATCCACGGGCATAGTATAGAAGGGCGGGGATGTGTGTTTTGGTGAAACATGGATTACATGCTACGACGATAGTTGCGGTGAAGCTTGGTAATAATGTGGCTATTGCCGGCGATGGGCAGGTTACATTAGGTAATACCGTTATGAAGCATAAGGCGAAAAAAATTCGAAGGCTGTATGAGGGCAAGGTTATTGCAGGGTTTGCAGGGACCGCAGCCGATGCTTTTGCTTTATTTGAGCGATTTGAGATAAAACTTGAGGAGTACCATGGGAATCTACCTAGGGCTGCAGTGGAGTTGGTGAAAGAATGGCGGCTTGATCGCGCGTTAAGGAGGCTTGAGGCCTTTTTGGTTGTTGCAGATAAATCTAACTTACTTATTATTTCAGGAAACGGGGATCTCATTGAACCTGATGACGGTATTGCAGCAGTGGGTTCAGGCGGGCCTATGGCTTTGGCAGCTGCTAAGGCTCTTATCAGCCATACAAACCTGGGCTGTGGTGAAATCGTAAAAGAAGCATTGAAAATTGTATCTTCCATATGCATATATACAAATAAGGAGATCTTGTGTGAGGAAATATGAAGGGGGCTTACATGTGGGATGCCTTGAAGAATTAACACCCCGCGCAATCGTTGCAGAACTCGATAAATTTATAGTCGGACAAAACCAGGCCAAGAAATCGGTAGCGATTGCACTTCGTAACAGATACCGGCGTCTAAGCCTTGAGGGGTCGCTCCGTGATGAAGTGATCCCTAAAAATATTTTAATGATAGGTCCTACAGGTGTGGGTAAGACTGAAATTGCCCGTAGATTGGCGAAGTTAGTTAATGCACCCTTTGCTAAAGTCGAAGCTACAAAATTTACTGAGGTCGGATATGTGGGAAGAGATGTAGATTCTATTGTTAGGGGCCTGGTGGAAAATGCAATTCGTATGGTGAGATCTGAAAAATTGTCTAAGGTTTACGATAAGGCAGAATCATCTGTTAATGAAAAGCTTTTAGATATTATGGCGCCTTTGCCTTCCCGGGAATCTACTAAAAATCCTTTTGCCGTGATTATGGGGGAATTTACCGGACAACGAGACGATGAAGATTTTAAAAATGAATTAGAAAAAGTCGAGAAAAAAAGAATGGAGATCAGGGCAGAACTCCTTGCCGGCAAACTGGAAGATAAGATTATTGAAATATCTGTAGAAGACAAAACCCCCCCTATGCTTGAGGTTTTCAGTGGTGCCGGTGTAGAGGAAATGGGCATAAATATACAAGACCTTTTTGGTGGAAATTTCCCGGGAAAGACCCGGCGGAGACGGGTTCCGGTGCGGGAAGCCAGGAAGATCATAATCCATGAAGAGGCACAAAAGTTAATTGATATGGCAGAGGTTGAGCAAGAGGCTGTTGCCCGGGTTGAGCAGACAGGGATAGTCTTTATAGATGAATTAGACAAAATTGCAGGGAAAGAGAGAAGTGCGGGCCCCGATGTGTCCAGGGAAGGAGTCCAAAGGGATATATTACCTATTGTTGAGGGTTGTACAGTTACGACAAAATATGGCCCTGTAAAAACAGATCATATATTGTTTATTGCTGCAGGGGCTTTTCATATGTCAAAGCCTTCAGACCTCATCCCTGAACTTCAGGGAAGATTCCCAATCCGTGTTGAACTTGACAATTTGACAAAAGAGGATTTTAAACGTATCCTTTGCGAACCTGATAATGCTTTGGTTAAGCAATATACTGCACTCTTAGCCACTGAAGATATTAAACTGGTCTTTACTGCGGACGCTATAGATGAAATTGCATCTATAGCCAGTGAAGTTAATGAAGAAACGGAAAATATAGGTGCAAGACGGCTTCACACTGTAATGGAGAAACTTCTTGAAGACATATCTTTTAATGCCCCCGACTTGGGTTCGGAGGAAATTGAAATCGACAGGGATTATGTCAGGGAGAAACTCAGGGGTATTGTAATCAATAAGGATTTAAGCAGGTTTATCTTATAATTTCCCATCAAGGTTTATTTTTATCTCAGAGGATATAGTCGGGGGTCATACAAATTCCGGTATTATATTTAAATCCGGGTCACTTTGATTTACCGATAGGACAAGCCTTGGGGAAGATCATCAGCCCGGGGCCTTAAAGACAAGGGAAGGGTTCGAAGCAGTTGAAGGAGGTTGTGTTTATGAAAGCGCTACTAGAGAAATCACGGAGAATTAATCGCTTTATTCAGGATTCCCCTGAGTATCCACTGAATTTGAAGGAATTTGCGGAAACACTGTCTGAAGAAACCGCGGCAAATATTTATATAGTAAGCCGCAGGGGCAAACTACTTGGATGTGCAACAATAAATGGATTTGAATGTGATATAGTTGCCCGCCTTGTGGGTAACGGGGAATCCTTTCCCAAGGAATGTATGGATTGGCTTCTCAGAATAATCGAAACATCCGACAACCTTCATCAGGATGAGGGAAAGTGTTTTCTGGATATGCACAGCCGGTGTATGCTTGGAAAAGCTTTGATAACTGTAATTCCAGTTTATTCAGGCGGTGACAGACTTGCCACCTTAATGATGGCCAGGTTCGGTCAAGAATTTGATGGGAACGAGTTAGTTCTCGGGGAGTTTGCCGCCACGATTATTGGGATGGAAATCTTACGTTCAAAAACTGATAAGGTTGAAGAAGAGGCAAGAAAGGAAGCTGCCGTCCAGATGGCTATGGATACCCTCTCATTTTCTGAACAGGAAGCAGTGGAACATATTTTCCGGGAACTTAACGGAGAGGAAGGCCTGCTTATAGCTAGTAAAATTGCAGATAAAGTAGGAATAACAAGATCAGTCATTGTTAATGCGCTCCGTAAATTCGAAAGTGCAGGTGTAATAGAATCCAGATCTTTAGGAATGAAAGGTACGTATATCCGTGTACTCAATGATAAGCTTCTGGATGAATTAGAAAGACTGCGAATCAGATAAATTTGTAGGTTATCCTTTAAGCAACATGAGTATAAGGGGGGCTATGATGCAGACTGCGGCGACGATAATTACGCCGATGGCCCCTCGGGTATTCCCGGCTTTTCCGAGTTTATATCCATAATTTATTGTATAGATACATATCACTGCCGGTACAATCATCAGTATAAGGACAGTACTGAATTTCAACATATTTCCCCTCTCTCTTATTCCTAAGGGTTATTTGAATCTGCAGTTGTTTGTGGCGATCTAAACAGCAGGCCGGTTCTGCGTAATTCGATTTTTACGCTTGCCTCAATTTCGGCATAGGGAAATTTCTCTGGCCAATTCAGATCTAGCCATTCCTGCCATGTTGTAGTCAGACGTCTGGCTTTATTTCCGAAGGCGAAAATATCAGCCAAAAACAATGTTTGGGCTTTTTCTATAATGTTATTACAGCCCTTTTCAATTTCAGTTGATAATTGCCTTTCAATAACTTTAAGTATTCCCGGGTTTGTATAATCCTCCTCACCTTGACTGCCGATGAGGCCTCCCTCGAGAGTAATAAGGATTTTAATGTGAAACTTGCTCCCGTTCCTTGTCAAACGGATTTGTACAGGTCGACCGAAACGTAGATCTGCAGCAATGAATTTACCGTCTGCGAAAGGATCTTCTATAATAGTTATACCCTGTTTAAAGGCTCCCTTAAGGTAAAGAACATACCTCATTTCTTCTCCGGTGATTTCCCCCACCATTTTATCCTTTCTGAAAACAGCTGCACCCAGAAGCTCAACTGGGTTGCCTCCTACTGACGGGGAACTTCCTGCAATATAGTGAGTATCTGATTTGGTTATAGGGGATAATCCTGAATGTAGAATGTTATCGTTATCCTCATATTTGTTTTCATTTGATTCATTTTCTTGTTTAGATTGTTCCCTTTCATTGACCCCGGCGAGGATTACCAGGGATTCTTCACCGAGGGATTGCATTTCCACTAAGAATCTATGGATATGGGAGGTAGGGATGAGACCGGTTTTTTCACCGGCAAGTGTAAGCATTTCCAGATCTTTCGCCGGATTTTGTTCAAGGACAGGCTTGTTTTTGGTGATAAATTCGCGGGCTGTACCCTTCGCTATAATTAGAAACATTGTTCTTCTGATCTCATGGAATCTTACAAGTTCTGAAATATATGGAGTTAAACCCTCTCTGGCAAGCTCCTCACCGATAATCAATACCTTACCATGTACAAAAGAAAGGCGGCGATCTATGAATGTATTTGCCAAATCAATAAGCCCCAGGATTGATTTACCCCTCATTGTAGTGATAAGGCTGGTCTTATTATTATTTCCGCCCCCTCCCCCTCCTTCCCCGCCTGCTACAGCTCGGGGGACTGTCACCTGCAACGTGAGATATAAGGAATTATCCTCTCCCCTGTCCAGGCCTATGGCTGTTACAAACGCAAGATCATCTACCTCAGTTCTGCCCCAGCATCCTCCAGTTGTTACTGTACATAAGGAAAGGAGGGCGACAACCAATATTAGTTTTGTATAATACAAACTATTGCTTACCTCCTGTCAGCCTTAGCGAATGATCTCAGCCTAGAAATTAGAAGCAGTATCAAAGGCATAACAAATACTACAAGCCCACCGTAGGTTTTCACAATCATGAAATCAACATGCATAGCCTGGGGAATATCTGAAGGTGCAAGTGCAAAAGTGAATGCAAGGACTGCAAAAGCTGGTAGAAGAGGCCTATATGACGGAAGTTTAAATATGTTTTGGACAATTGCAACCGCTGTATACCCACTGAGTGCAATATGAATACATGCACTTATAACCCAAAGAAAAACAAATGCCACTTCGATACGTTGGAGGAACCGTCCCATATATATCAGAGTTGAGGATTCGTACCCGGGATATGTTATGTGCAAACTTAAAGGATACGGGAAAACTGCACAGTACGTTAATGTAGACATGACCATAAAAAAGCCGGCCACTGCGAGACTTATCAATCCCGCAGACTGCATTTTATGTCTTCCGTCCAGGTTATTTGCTATAACACCCAGAAACAGGATTTCACCTGCAATTCCCGAATGGCTTATTCCTCTTGAAATAAGTGTCCGAAGTCCGGGCCCGAACAAAGGAAATATGACATCAAAGTTGCTTTGGGGTAACAATAAAAAATTAAGTAGAATAAGTGTGACAGTAATAAGAGGCATGCCTATTAGAGCAGTCCCGGCTATAGCACCGAGTCCCATGTGGACGGCGGAAAACGTTGAGATGATAAAAACCCCCATAATGACTGAAAGGGGGGTGCGGGGAAGCAGAGCCGTGCTGACCGTTTCAGAGAATTCCCGGATTAAAAGGACTGTCGTTGCAAAGAAGAAACTAAAATATCCTATTGAAGCAATGATCCCTAATACAGAGCCGCCGGCCTCTTCGCTTGCTTCTACAATATTCATAGTAGGGTACCGCCTAATTAATGCCATTACAACCAAGAATCCTACAGTTGCGGTTATAAAGCTTATTATGATAACAATCCAAGCCGCAGTCTCACCCATTTCAGCCATATGCTGAGGGAAGGATATTAAAAGTTTTGTTGATAAAAAGTAAATGGTAGCTGCTATGGCTTCCCGAATTCCTATTTTCTTTTCAGTTGCCATGTTTATCACCTTTTTATTGTCAGGGTTTCATTTTATTTGTGATTTTTTCATCATTATCTTTTAATTTGTCGTTTTTGTTGTTTTTATTTTCATGCTTAGACCATCGGCGGGATATCAGAGGCTGTCTTTTTATTTGTTGAGGCTTAAGAAAGAAAGGCCGGATCTCCAGCTTCCATAAGGGATATCGAAAGAGGGCATCTCCGCTCGATTTTGTATATGGGGCAACCGGTGACATGTAAGGCACGCCGAACGAATTGAGATTTACATATACCATAAGTTGTGTGAATACTCCGATGGCAACTCCGTAGAAACCCAGGACTGCCGCAAGTATTATATATATAAATCTGTAAATACGAATTGCAAATGCCATATTAAAGTTAGGGACAGCAAATGCTCCTAAGGCCGTGATAGCCACTATTACCACTAGTATGGGACTGACTATTGAAGCAGCAACGGCTGCCTGACCTAGGATTAAAGCACCGACTATCCCCAAGGTTGATCCTATTACACCTGGGATTCTGATTCCTGCTTCTCTTATTAATTCAATGGAAAGTTCCATTATCAGCACTTCAACAATGGTGGGGAAAGGGACTCTTTCGCGGCTTGCTGTTATTGACAGTAAAAGATCAGTAGGGATCATTTCCGGGTGATAATTCGTTAATGCAAGATAAATTGCAGGCAACAGTATTGCCAGTACTAATGCTAGGACCCTGATTATCCTTAAAAAAGCACCAAAGGGCCACCTGAGAAAATAATCTTCTGCGGATTGTAGAAGTGACCAGAAAGTTGCCGGAAGAATAAGCCCGAAAGGGCTTCCGTCCAGCATGATACCGACATACCCTTCTGCAAGAAATGCTGCCATCCTATCTGGCCGTTCCGTAGAAAGTGTTTGTGGCGCCAAAACATAGGGTTTATCTTCTATGAACTGTTCGAGGATTCCCGTGTCCTGTATATGATCTGACTCTGTTCTTGTTATGCGTCTTTTAGCTTCTCTTACTAATTGTGGATTAGTTAAACCCTCTATGTAAAGGAGGGCACAGTCAGTTCTTGAAAGTGTCCCTACCTTCAAAATTTCAATAATGAGGTCAGGTGTTTGCATTCTCCGCCTTATTAACGCTAAGTTGCTCTTCAAAGTTTCATTAAAAGCCTCCTGCGGACCGCGGACTACCATTTCAGAGGAGGGCTTATCTATACTTCTATGCTCCCAAGATCTCGTATCTATCGTGAGGGCAATATCGTACCCCTCTATAAGTAGGCAAGTAACACCTGAGAGAATATCCTCAATTGCGGCCCTATAATTATCCTGTTCCACTACTTGATTCCCGGGAAGCAATCGCCTTTTAACTTGATTAAGGTGATCCTTTGTTTCGCTGGTATCTAAATTGGCTATTAGCATGAGGGGTTGGAGTATTGCAAGATTTATCAGGTCTCCCGCGACCAGACCGTCTATAAATAAGATCGCCGCTTTTACTTTTGGAACAGTAGGTATATCAAATGTTCTCACAATTACGTCTGAATTAATTTCGTAGTGAAGGATATGTTTTAGTGTTTCGAGATTTTCATCAATGTTTTTTGAAAGGGTTGTTGTTTCATTATTGTATTCTTCCCCATTAGGGGGGGAATCTTTCGACGGTGATCGAAAGCTAAAGCTTTTTTTAATTTTTTTCGGTAGTACCCAATTTACCCTTGGGCTATATTTGCGTTTTTTTCGGGGACCCATATTGGTTGATCTCATTTGAGGTTTATCCCCTCCGGATGTGTGTATAGTTTGAATATCGCTTAACTTAGGTATTCCCCGGGGCGGGTCAAGTATTCTTGAATAAAACGGGGAATAACAAACGCCGGACTCTGATTCAGAACTGTTGTCGGACTCGTTGATATGGCTGCTGTAGTATGGTATACTACGCATTGGCGTTATCACGCACGCCTCTTGACCTTGGTACCGGTGCCCTTCATATGGGTTGTACCTGGGAATGAGAGATGCGGAGGAAAAACCGAACAGGGAGGAGGTGAGATTATGGCAGTAGTCACTATGAAACAATTACTTGAAGCAGGTGTTCATTTCGGGCACCAAACTAGACGTTGGAATCCTAAGATGAAGCCGTATATCTTCACCGAGCGCAATGGAATTTACATCATTGATTTACAGAAAACTGTAAAGATGATGGAGGACGCGTACGTATTCGTCAAGGATCTAGTAGCAGACGGCGGTTTTATTTTGTTTATAGGTACAAAAAAACAGGCACAAGGCACTATCAGAGAAGAAGCTGAAAGATGTGGAATGTTTTATGTTAACGTACGTTGGCTGGGCGGGATGCTCACCAACTTCCGCACCATAAGAAAGCGTGTCAAGCGTCTCCAGGAAATTGAACAGATGGGAAATGACGGTTCATTCGATGTGCTGCCTAAAAAGGAAGTGCTTCAGCTTATAAAAGAAAAAGAGAAGCTTGAGAAATTCTTGGGTGGTGTACGTGAAATGGAGAAATTGCCTGACGCAGTTTTCATAGTAGATCCTCGTAAGGAGCGGATAGCAGTGCAAGAAGCAAGAAAACTGGAAATACCGGTAATTTCCATAGTAGATACAAACTGTGATCCTGATGAAATTGATTATATAATTCCCGGAAATGATGATGCTATCCGTGCTATTAAACTTATATCCGGCAAGATTGCAGATGCTGTCATCGAAGGGCTTGAGGGTCTGGATGCAGTACCCGGGGAGGCGGAAAGCAGTATAGATGAATCTTTGATTGGGGAAATCAAAGAGGACGGGATTATCAGTGAAATAGAGGATAGAGTTTCCGATGTGGTGGAAATGCCCCTTGATAACGATGTGGTGGAGGTTGTTGAGATAGATCAGGCTGACACCGGCAGGGGTGGGGACTTTTAGTGTTGAGCATGAGGAGGTAGGACTTTTGGCTATTAAAGCTGAATACGTTAAAGAACTAAGGGAAAGAACCGGCGCCGGTATAATGGATTGTAAGAAGGCTCTTATTGAATCCGGCGGTGATAAGGAAAAGGCCGTGGCCTATCTCCGCGAGAAGGGCCTGGCGAAAATGGTTGAGAGGGCCAGAAGAGTGGCTGCAGAAGGGGTAATAGAATCCTATATTCATCATGGGAGCAAAATCGGGGTTCTTGTTGAGGTTAACTGTGAGACTGATTTTGTGGCCCGTACAGGCGATTTCCAAACATTTTCGAAAGAAATCGCCCTTCAAATCGCAGCATCCAAACCTCTTTTTGTATCAAGGGAGGATATTCCAGAATCAGTGTTGGCGAAAGAACGGGAAATCCTAAAAACTCAGGCTTTGAATGAGGGAAAGCCAGAAGAAATTGCTGAAAAGATTGTGGAGGGGAGAATCCGGAAGTTTTACGGTGAAATATGCCTTTTGGAGCAGCCCTATATTCGCGATCCAGAAAGGACCGTTCAGGATCTTTTAATGGAAGTCTCGGCAAGGACAGGTGAAAAAATAGAAATAAGCCGGTTTACCAGGTACGAAATAGGAAAAGAGAGCCTGGACGAATCTAATAAGGAAGAATGTGCAATTAGCTAATAATTGCCGTTTTAGGGAAAGGAATGGCGGGGAGTGGAGGAGTCCCGGAGCGGTCCTAAGTATAAAAGGATTGTATTGAAATTATCCGGTGAAGCAATGGCCGGATCAAGGGCGTACGGTATAGATTTAGATACTGTGCGGATAATTGCAAAAGAAGTTTATGATGTTCATAATCTTGGTGTTGAGACTGCAGTTGTGGTTGGCGGGGGGAATATCTGGCGTGGCCTTCAAGCCCAAAAGGCAGGTATGGACAGAGCCACTGCGGATTATATGGGGATGCTTGCAACAATAATCAATGCTTTGTCCTTGCAGGATTGCTTGGAGAAACTTGGCGTTGATACAAGGGTTCAAACTGCTATAGAAATGAGAGAAGTTGCAGAACCCTACATCCGGAGGAGGGCCATCCGTCACTTAGAAAAAGGTAGAGTTGTAATATTTGCAGGTGGAACAGGCAACCCGTATTTTTCAACGGATACGGCTGCCTCTCTTCGTGCTGCTGAAATTGAGGCTGAGGCCTTATTGATGGCAAAAAGGGTTGATGGGGTATATGACAAAGATCCACTCTTTGATCCCAGTGCAAAGCAATTTAAATACCTGACATACCTCGAGGTAATAGAAAAGGGACTTGGGGTAATGGATTCAACAGCAGCCTCTTTATGTATGGATAACAGTATTCCCATCGTTGTCTTTAATCTGATGCAGTCGGGTAATGTCAAAAGGGCGGTTCTCGGTGAGGATATCGGCACTGAAATCGGGGGGGATTAATATGCCGAACGGCGATTATCGCGAAACTGAAAAGAAAATGGATGATGTCCTTGAAGCGACCCGGAAGGAATTTGCATCAATTAGAACAGGCAGGGCTAATCCGGCTTTGCTGGACAGAATCAATGTGGAAGCATATGGTGATATTCTTCCTATAAATCAAGTTGCCAATGTCTCTGTACCTGAACCCCGTCTTCTTGTGATTCAACCATGGGATCAGAATCTTATATCTGATATCGAACGTGCTATTTTAAAATCTGATCTGGCGTTGACTCCTATGAGTGATGGTTCTGTTATCAGAATATCCATTCCTACACTTACTGAAGAAAGACGTCGGGATTTAGTGAAGGTTGCGGGAAAGACTGCTGAAGAAATGCGGATTCGCATAAGAAACATCAGACGGGAAGCCATTGATGTCCTGCGGGAAAAGGAAAAAAACAAGGAAATAACTGAAGATGAATTAAGGCGGGGACAAAACAAAATTCAAAAGATAACCGATACATTCATTGCTAAAATTGACAATCTGCTTGGAGATAAGGAAGCTGAAATTATGGAGTTCTGAGAGGAGGTGGCCGGGTTGCCTCATTTTATTACAGACAAATGTACAAAGTGCGGAGTTTGTGCTGATGTATGCCCTTTTGAAGCAATCAGTGAGGGAGAAGACAAATATGTGATAGATCCCGATATTTGCACAGATTGCGGAATATGTGCAGATGAATGTCCGGAGGATGCGATTATAGAAGGGGAATAATTTACACGATTTTAACTTTCGGGGGAGGCGCACCTCCCCTAAAAATTTTTCAAGGGTCCTGTTTTCATACATTGGATAACGGAGGGATAAAACCTAAAGGTGCTTAACAGTAGTTTCTTTCGTTTATTTTCAGGCGCCAAAAAACGTCCAATCCATGAGGAAACGGATGTTCAATCCCTGGAAAATAAAATTGATCGTCGAAGACTACCTATGCATGTGGCTATAATCATGGATGGCAATGGAAGGTGGGCTTCACGGCAAGGTCTCCCTAGGTTGTCTGGACATGCGGTAGGGAGCAGGAAGGCAGAAGAAATCGTTAAGATCGCCCAAGATATCGGAATAAGGCATATAACCTTGTATGTATTTTCTACTGAAAATTGGAAAAGGCCTCGTAAAGAAGTAGAAGGGCTTATGAGTCTTCTTGTGGAATTATTTGAAAGAAGATTACAGGATTTAATTAATTACGGGGCTAATATAAAAATAATCGGGCGTAGAGACAGACTGCCCGGACCCGTACTTGCGGCAATAATTAATGCCGAAAACAAAACAGCGGATAATGAAAGAATCTTTGTAAACCTTGCTATAGATTACGGAGGCCGTGATGAAATAAGAAGAGCAGTGCAGGAGCTGGTGATGAAAGCTCTCATGGGCAAAATAGAGGCCGATGCAATTTCTGAGGAAGATATTAGTCTCCATCTTTATACTGCAGGTAGTCCTGATCCTGATCTCATAATACGTACAGGGGGAGAGATGAGGATGTCCAATTTTCTCACCTGGCAATCCGCCTATTCTGAACTGGTGGTCACTTCCCGACTTTGGCCGGATTTTTCCAAGGGGGATCTTCTTTTAGCAATTCTGGAATACCAGCGAAGGAAGAGGAAATTCGGGGGTCTATAAAATTTCCGCCATCCCCTGCTGGGAGGGTTTTAGTTTGAACCCAAGGGTTTCAAGTGCACTTATAATCATCCCTTTTGTATTATTGATCATAGTCTTAGGTAGAATCTATTTGGCTGTAATGATATTTATCCTTGGAATGATGTGCATTAATGAATTCTATAAACTGGCTGAACTGTCCGGCTATTCCCCTTTAGACAAAGTGGGGATTATCGGTGTAGCGGCTTTTACAGTTATCGGTTATCTAGGCCTGCAACAGGCTGTGGATATTGTTGTAGCAGTGGTTTTTATCGCGAGTATGGTTTGGCAGGTGCTGACTTTTGAAGATCGGAATCCTATTGCTGATTCGGCAATTACCTTATTCGGATCAATATATGTAGGTTTGCCTTTGGCTACAGGCCTTCTTTTACGCTGCAGCGGGGATAATAAAACCGGGCTGGGATACTTTTTGACGGCTATTCTCACTATATGGGCAACTGATATAGGAGCGTATTATGGAGGAAGGACCTTCGGTAAGCATAAGCTTTCACCTAAAATAAGCCCGAATAAGACTTATGAGGGGGCAATTTCCGGTCTGGTTTGCGGTATTATCGTGGGGGTTGCCGCAAGATCGTTTGGTGCTGTCTATATGTGGTGGCCTAATCTTAACCCCGTCCATAGTATTATGCTTGCGCTTATAGCATCAGTCTTCGGCCAAATAGGTGACTTATCAGAATCAGCATTTAAGCGAAATGCGAGAGTTAAGGATTCCGGGGTCTTTATGCCGGGCCATGGGGGGGTCTTAGACAGACTTGATAGCTTGCTTCTCGCCATTCCCATGGTGTACTATTATGTAAGGCTCTTCCTATCCTAGGAGGCTCATTCTTTATTTTTGAGGTAAATGATTTGAAAAAGGTGCCGGAGTTTTGGAGGTACTTGATTATATGGGGTGGCGTACTTACCGCATGCTATCTCGCGGCTAAATATGTATTACCTCTTTTCGCCCCATTTATTGTTGCCGTCATTTTAGCTTCCATTATTGATCCTATTGTAGTTTTTACTACGAAACGTTCCCGGTTTAGTAGAGGCGTATGTGCCTTTATTTGTCTTTTATGTGTTTTTATTTTATTGTCAATTATTATTGCTTTTATAGTTATAAGAATAATTTCTGAAGCCCAAGATCTCTATCGTGAGTTACCCATTTATAATATGACCGTTGAGGAAATTCTGGGTAGGGTTATTTTTCTTATGAGGAGTATCACTGAGGATATGCCGGATTCTGTAATAAATGCGATAAAAAGCGTCCAATCCAGATTATATTGGGGGCTTGAAAAGATTATTTTAAATCTAACTGGTGTTATTATGAGTCTTCCCCGGCTTAGCATTAATATAATTGTTAGTTTTTTTGCTGCGTTTTTTATCAGTCGGGATAAGGAAGAGATCTCTGAATTCTTTGCAAACCTTGCACCTATAAAATGGCGCGATAAAGCGAGTAAAGCGAAATCAGAATTGGTTTCTGTAATCCTTGGGTTTATCAGGGCTTATTTAATCCTTATAAGTGTGACAATTGCTGTGAGCGTTGTCGGCTTTACGGTAGCCGGTGTTAAATATGCTTGGATCTTGGGGATTATCGCGGGTGTGCTTGATCTTATCCCCCTGGTGGGACCGGGCCTGTTGTATATATCCCTGATTATCGTATACATCATCACAAAGCAATTTTACCAAGCCATAGTAATTGCAGTTCTTCTTATAGTCCAATTTTTTATTCGTAAGGGGATGGAGCCGAGAGTCCTCGGAGGCAGTTTAGGTATTCACCCTATTGCAGTACTTGTATCAATGTACCTGGGATATAGATTCCTCGGTGCTGCCGGAATGTTTATCGGTCCGTTTTTTGCAGTCATGTTAAAAATCATGGTTAAGCTGAATATTTTGCCTTCATGGCCTAAGGAATGAAAGGGGATTTATTATTGGCTCGCTCTGTTGTGATATTAGGTTCTACAGGATCCATCGGAACTCAAACACTTGATGTTATCAAATGGCACCATGATGATATTAAAGTAGTGGGGCTTGCGGCAAATAAAAATATAGATATTTTGGAAAAGCAGATACGGATCTGGCGTCCTCATATTGTAGGGGTGGCTCACCCTGGCGCTGCTAGGTTGCTTAAGAGTAGAATTCGGGATACTAATGTTGAGGTTGTATCAGGACAAAATGCGGCATCTACTGTTGCATCCTGTGATTTTGCAGATTTCGCAGTCAGTGCTATTGTGGGAATGGAAGGCCTCATGCCCACAATTCGTGCTATTGAGAGCGGGAAGACTGTAGCGCTTGCCACAAAGGAGGCATTGGTTGCAGCCGGGGAAATTGTAATGAGCAAGGCATCCCGCCATGGTGTGAATATTTTACCTATTGACAGTGAGCATTCTGCGATATTCCAGTGCCTTCAAGGGCACGATATAAAAGGCGTGGAAAGGTTAATCCTAACTGCGTCCGGAGGTCCCTTTCTTAGGTTTTCCAAAGAAAAAATGAAAGGTGTAACCCTTGAAGACGCCTTGCGTCACCCTACATGGTCAATGGGTGTGAAGGTCACAATAGATTCTGCAACTCTTATGAATAAGGGGCTTGAACTCATAGAGGCAAGGTGGCTTTTTGGAATTGATCCCATGAAAATTTGTGCAATAATTCATCCTGAAAGTATTGTCCATTCTATGGTGGAATTTGTTGACGGTTCAATCTTGGCCCAGCTGGGCGCACAGGATATGAGGCTCCCAATCCAGTACGCTCTTAGTTTCCCTGAACGGACTAAGGGATTTTGTGATAAGATTAATCTTACAAAAGCGGGAAGCTTAACATTTGAAGAACCTGATTTAGAAAGATTTCCCGCCTTGCGCCTTGGTTACGAGGCCCTTAAAACAGGGGGGACTCTTCCCTGTGTCCTTAATTCTGCTAACGAGAAGGCTGTAGATTTATTTATAGCAGGCAAGATTGGGTTTTGTGATATTGCCGGACTTGTTGAGGGCGTTATGGAAAGCCATAATGTAACGGAAGGAGCCTCACTGGAACAAATTTTAGTTGCTGACTCCTGGGCAAGGGAGCAAGTTTCCAAGCAAGCCGGAAGGATAAGGGGGTAGTCCCGTGCTTGGTTCTGCAATACTGATAATTATCTCTTTCATATTTGTATTCCTTACATTTGCTCTGTCTCATGAATTTGGGCATTTTATAGTAGGTAAGGCCAGCGGGGTATGGGTGTACGAATTTAGTTTAGGTTTCGGTCCGATCATTAAACAATTTAAGCGAAAGGAAACTTTATATTCTATAAGGATTCTCCCCCTTGGAGCATTTGTAAAATTTGCAGGCCTTGATCAGCCTCCTGATTCTACAGATGATGTTACGGATGAAGACCCGGGAAGTTTTCGTTCTAAACCTATTATTCTAAGGCTTTTTACTATTTTGGCGGGCCCCTTCATGAATTTTATTGTAGCGTTTATTTTGTTTTCCATAGTGTTTACTGCAGCGGGTGTACCCTCGGCTATAATTGCGGAAGTTTTTCCTGGGACTCCTGCTTGGCATGGGGGTGTTATCGCAGGAGATCGAATTATTTCCATCGATGGTGCCCGTGCTGATTCTATTGCTGATGTAAAAGATAAAATATGGCAGAACCCCGGTCAACCCCTAAACCTTAAAATTGAGCGGGAGGGGGAAATAATTGAGCGTACGGTGACCCCTGAATCGGATCCTGATGCTCAAGGGGGCGCCATAGGGGTTATGCTTTCAGAAATCTGGGTGCGGAGGGGTTTTTTAGAATCTGTAAGTCGTGGTATGAGTTTCACCGGGAAAATGTCATGGAACCTTCTTCTTACCCTATGGAGGATGATTACCGGGAAGATAAAGCCTGATGTGGCAGGGCCTATAGGGATTGTTCAGGCAGTAGGGCAAACTGCACGGTTGGGGTTTATAAACGTTTTTTATCTTGCAGGGTTATTAAATGTAAACCTGGGGCTTTTAAATCTTCTTCCTATACCTGTCCTTGACGGCGGATGGGTTGTGTTTCTTTTAATTGAAGCAATTCGGAGAAAGCCCCTCAGCGTAGAACAGGAAACATTCGCCCGTATGGTTGGCATGGCAATCCTTGGGGTCTTAATAGTCTTTGCTACATTTTCGGACATTATCAGGTTAGGTACATCGGGGGGCTGAATCGGAGGGATTATGTTTATATGGAATATAAAAGGCGCATATCCAAAAAAATCAGGGTCGGGGCTGTAAATATAGGCGGGGACGCCCCTATCTCTGTTCAATCGATGACAAAGACTGATACAAGAGATGTGAAAGCGACCATATCCCAAATATCAAGGCTTAAAAATGCAGGCTGTGATATAGTAAGATGTGCAGTCCCCGATATGGAAGCAGCTTTAGCCTTAAAGGATATAAAAAGGCATTCCCCACTCCCCCTAGTAGCAGATATTCATTTCGATTATAGACTGGCTTTAGCTGCCTTGGATGCAGGAGTCGACAAGCTCAGGATTAATCCCGGGAATATCGGGGGGAAAGACAGGCTCCGGAAAATTGCAGAGGCTGCCAAGGATCGTGGGATCCCCATAAGGGTCGGTGTGAATTCCGGTTCCGTACCAAAGGATGTTTTATCGGAGTATTCAGGACCTACCTGGGAAGCCCTGGTCGAAAGTGCCAAGAGGAGTATTTCCCTTCTTACAAATGGGGATTTTGACGATATAGTAGTATCATTAAAATCCTCGGATGTTATGACTACAATCCAAGCTTACCGCGGGATGGCCGGATTATGTGACTTTCCGTTTCACTTAGGTGTTACTGAGGCGGGTGGCTTAAGGGAAGGTACAATAAAATCCTCGATTGCACTGGGAATACTTCTTATGGAGGGTATAGGTGATACGATCCGCGTATCATTAACCTATGAGCCTGAGGAGGAAGTAAAAGTAGGCATTGCTATACTGTCTGGGGTAGGAATTACAAAAGATAATATAGAAATTATATCATGCCCCACATGCGGACGTTGCCAAGGGGATCTTATTAAGATCTACGATGACGTTAAGAAGAAACTTGAAGGGTTTGAATTTCCAATTAAAATTGCTGTAATGGGATGCGAAGTTAACGGTCCGGGAGAAGCAAAGGAAGCAGATGTAGGGGTAGCATTGGGAGACAAATCAGGATTGATCTTTTCGAAAGGCCGGCCCTTAGAACGTGTTTTATTGGATGATATAGTTCCAAGGCTGGTAGAGGAAGCTAAAAGAGTCGGGGAAGAAAAACTGAAGTGCAAGATCTTTTAGAGCCTTTTAGGGAGATGGATTTAATTGAAAGTGTCTGTGATAATACCTGCTTATAATGAAGGTGCCCGTATAAGAAGGGTGATCTCTGCAGTAAAGAGGGCAGGCCTGCCCTCGGAGATTATCGTAGTAAGTGATGGCTCTACTGATGATACCGTTAAAATAGCACGTTCTGAAGGAGTGGCTGTCGTAGAACTCCTGAATAATCAAGGGAAAGGGGCAGCTTTGAAGGCGGGTGTGTGCTCCACTGATGCAGAAGTCTACGTATTTATTGATGCCGATCTGGTGGGATTGACACCGGATCATGTTGATAGTTTAATTCGTCCTGTTGTTGAAGGTGCGGCTGATGCAACTCTTGGAGTCTTCGGGGGTGGCCGGCCTACAACTAACCTCGCCCATAAGATGACACCGGGGCTTTCAGGCCAACGTGCAGTAAAGGCTTCGTTCCTTAAGAATCTTCCGAGTATTGAAGAGTCGGGGTTCGGGGTGGAAGTCATGCTTAATAAACATCTTGAAAAACATAGTGCTAAGGTTGAGCGAGTTGAATTTTTTGGGGTATCTCAGATTCACAAGGAAGAAAAAATGGGGGGATTGGAAGGTTTCGCCGCCCGTATTAAAATGTATAAGGATATTGTGACACATATAAAATAGCGCCTGTCGAAATCCTATTTTTAGGGCACTTGACGTGGAGACTGAGTTTAGGCTATTATAACTACAATTAAATACATAATAAACATAAATCCGCTGATGAAGAAGAGTAGAGTGGGGCCGCCCAAAGAGAGGGAGGTATAATTAAAGGTGGAAACTTCCTGGGATGTGCACACATCGAAGGTCGCTTCTGAGGATCAGTACCCAAAGGGATATATTCGTATGAATATCCCCGGTAGGTGCTGACGGGAAGGCCCGTTACAGCTGAAAGAGTGCTCATAATATTGGCTTTGGGGATTTGTACCAATATATGAGAAGCAAGGTGGTACCGCGAAATAAGCCCTTTTCGCCCTTGGTGTGGTGGAGGGGGCTTTTATAATTCAGGAATTGATTGTTCCGTGAAATGGAAAAGGAGGAATAGGTAAGGTCATGGAGAACCCAACCGAAACCGGCTTGGAAAAGTCGGAGGATATGCCTACTGTCTATACACCTTTAGAGTTTGAGGAAAATACTTATAAAAAATGGGTTTCTGCAGGCCTGTTTCATCAGGAAGTGGATCCTTTCCGGAAACCTTTTTGTATAGTAATTCCCCCGCCTAATATTACCGGGGCTCTCCATATTGGGCATGCCCTTGATAATACTCTCCAGGATATTCTGATCAGATGGCATAGAATGCTGGGACACAATACAATATGGATTCCGGGGACGGATCATGCTGGTATTGCGACACAAGTGAAAGTTGAAGCTTCACTGCAGGAAGAGGGTTTGACCAGGCATGATTTAGGGCGGGAAGAATTCATAAAACGCGTATGGGATTGGAAGCAAAAGTATGGGGGGGCTATCAGAGATCAACTGGAAAAGCTGGGGGCATCGTGTGATTGGGATAGGGAAAGGTTCACCATGGATGAAGGCCTTTCTAAGGCTGTCCGCCGGGTTTTCGTAAGTTTATATAAAAAAGGCCTTATATATAGGGGTGCCTATATTGTAAACTGGTGTCCAAGGTGTCATACATCTTTATCAGATCTTGAAGTCGAACATGAAGAGCGAAAGGGCGCCTTATATTATATTAATTATCCTTTTCCTGACAGGGAAAATTATGTGCAAATCGCTACAACCCGGCCTGAAACAATGCTGGGAGATACTGCAATTGCTGTAAACCCCAATGATAAACGGTACCGGGACATTATAGGCAAATATGTAATTCTTCCTATTGTGAACAAGAAGATACCGGTTATTGCAGATGAATGGGCGGATCCTGAATTTGGTACCGGGGCTGTAAAAGTAACTCCTGCACATGATCAGAATGACTTTCAGATTGGGCTCAGACACTCCTTGCCTTTGGTTAGAGTTATTGATGAAGATGGACGCATGACAAAAGAGGCAGGGAAATATGAGGGGCTGGACAGATATAAGTGCCGGGAGGAAGTAGTATTTGAGCTCCAACGTCTTGGATATCTCGCAAAAATCGAGGAAAGAACCCACTCTGTAGGGCATTGCCAAAGATGCCATACTTCAGTTGAGCCTCTCGTTTCGAAACAATGGTTCGTCAAAATGAAGCCTCTTGCAGAACCGGCCATTAAGGCTGTTAAGGAAGGTAAAATTAAGTTTGTACCTGACAGATTTCGTAAAATCTACCTTAATTGGATGGAAAATGTCCATGATTGGTGTATCTCGAGGCAGCTTTGGTGGGGGCACCGCATTCCTGTATGGTATTGTGAAGATTGCGGCGAAACAATTGTGTCTTCGAATACCCCCCACAAATGTACGAAGTGCGGCGGGGGTAGCCTGGTGCAAGACCCGGACGTTTTGGATACATGGTTTTCTTCAGCTTTATGGCCGTTTTCCACAATGGGGTGGCCTGAAGAAACCTGCGAACTAAAACATTTTTATCCTACTTCCGTTCTGGTTACTGCTTATGATATTATTTTCTTTTGGGTAGCTAGAATGATAGTAATGGGCTTGGAATTTATGGATGATGTCCCATTTTCGGATGTGCTAATCCATGGTTTGGTAAGGGCTTCCAGCGGTAAGAAAATGAGTAAGTCCCTGGGTACAGGGATAGATCCCTTAGAAATAATTGATGAATACGGTGCAGATGTCCTTAGGTTTGCATTAATTATGGGCAACACTCCGGGTAATGACATTACGTTCAGGGAGGAGAGGCTGGAAGCAAGCAGAAACTTTACAAATAAACTTTGGAATGCCTCAAGATTTACAATTATGAACCTTCGAGGTTTCCAACTTGATATACCTGCAAGTAACCAATCTTTGAATTCCGTGGAGGATTCAGATTTAATACTGGCGGATAAGTGGATAAGAAGCAGGATTAATAAAATATGCAAGGAAGTATCCATGCATTTAGAGGATTATGAAATCGGTGAGGCGGCCCGGACCCTTTATAACTTCACATGGAATGAATTTTGTGATTGGTATATTGAGATTGTTAAAGAAAGGCTGTATTCGGAAGATATAAAAGCCCGGGGATGTGCCCAGTACGTTCTATGGGAAACATTGGGGAAACTATTAAGGCTTCTCCACCCGTTTCTCCCGTTCATAACTGAGGTTGTGTGGGATTTATTACCCCATACTGAAGGCAGCATTATGATCTCTCAGTGGCCGGAATATAAAAGTGATATTAACAATCCCGGGGCTGAAAAGGCTATGAATCTTTTAATGGAGACTATAGGAGGGATTAGAAACATACGTTCAGAAATGAGCATTCCTCCCCATAAAAAAATTAAGGCTGTCATTGTTGCAGAAGATACGATTGGTGAAATCTTAAGGGATAATAATACCCTTGTATCTGTGCTTTCCGGGCTTTCGGATATGGTTGTAAGAGAACACTTAGACATGCCCCCTGAAAAAGCAGTTTCCCAAATTGTGCCCGGGGCTGAAATTTATGTACCTCTTGTCGGGATTATTGATTTAGATGCAGAAATTCAAAAACTTGAAAAAGACCTAATTTCTACACAGGATATGATTTTAAGATCCCAGAAGAAACTTTGCAATAAAGGGTTCCTGGAGAAAGCAAAAAAAGAAATTATAGAAAAAGAGAAAGGGAGATTAGCGGACTCCCGGGAAAAGGAGGCAAGGCTCCAAAAGCGCCTGAGTGAGCTCAGGGAGTAAGTATATGAATTATAAAGAAGCAATAATTTTCCTACGAGAACTAGGTAAATTTGGTATGCGTACAGGGCTTGGGCGCAGCCTTGCATTATCTCATGAAACAGGCAAGCCTGAGCGGAAATTCCCAATAATTCACATAGCGGGCACCAACGGTAAAGGTTCAGTGGCGGCGATGATTGAATCTATTCTGAGACATTCAGGGTTTCATGTAGGGCTTTATACATCTCCGCATCTTTCATCGTACAACGAGCGAATTCGGGTAGGGGGGCGCCCTATTCCCAAACTCGCGCTGGCTAATCTAATGACTGAATTGAAGCCTATTTTTGAAAGAATCGCAAGTGATGATTCGTTGGGGGCCCCGACTGAATTTGAGATAGGGACTGCACTTGCCTTTTCATATTTTGCACATGAAAAGGTGGATTTTGCAGTAGTCGAAGTGGGATTGGGCGGAAGATTGGACTCCACTAATATTGTGACACCCCGGGTTTCAGTGATCACAAGTATAAGCCGGGAGCATACAAGTGTTCTGGGGGATACTCCGGAAGAGATTGCCTGGGAGAAAGCAGGAATTATTAAACAGGGTGTTCCTGTTGTCATAGGGCCGCAAAATCCTGCTGTTCTTGAGATAATAAAGAAAATTGCACATGAAAAACATTCACCGACTGTAATTTTCGGTGAAGATATAAAATGCTATAGAAAATACCGGTCCATTGATGGGCAGGTTTTTGCGGCGGAAGTCAAAGGGCAAAGCTTTGATTCTCTCAGAATCCCCCTCCTTGGGGCGCATCAGGTTGAAAATGCGGGTATCGCAGTAGGAGTAATAAAGACCCTATGTGATCTTGGAATAAAAATAAAGGGGAAAGCGATTATAAGCGGCCTTAAATCTGTTTCGTGGCCGGGGAGGCTGGAAGTGCTGCAGAAAAAGCCTCTGGTTTTAGTTGACGGTGCCCATAATGAAGAAGGTATTGCTCGGTTGAAAGAGGCAATTCGTGAAATTAAAGATGATCAGGCTGTGACGGCAGTAGTAGGTATATCCCGAGGGAAGCCTGTTGGGAATATGATATCCGGGATTTCAGGATTTGCCGACAATATTATCGCTACAGGTGCTTTATCATCAAGAAGCGGAATAACGGATCCCGGTGTACTCTGGGATTTTGCAAAAAGGGAAGGGATCCCCGCTGAAATTATACGGGATCCGCTTCAGGCTGTAAATAAAGGATTGGAAAATGCTGGGGAATCAGGTGCCTTGGTGGTTTGCGGGTCTATTTATCTCGTCGGTAATGTGCGTAGGCATCTTCTGCAAACAGCAGGTGTATTACCTATGAGCCAAAGACTAGTTATATTTGTCGGGGCCTTTGGTTCCGGAAAAACTGAGGTTGCACTGAATTATGCAAAACTTATGCGTTTCCAGAGCAAGAAAGTTGCTATTATTGATTTTGATATTGTAAATCCCTATTTCAGATCTCGTGAGGTTGCCTCAGCTATGAAGGATCTCGGAATAAGCGTGATTTCGTCTGCACCTCGGATGGAAGCGGCTGATTTGCCTTCAATTTCTCCCTCTGTATTCCAGGCATTTCAGGATTTCTCGCTTCAGGCCGTGTTTGATGTAGGGGGAGATCCAACAGGTGCAAAAGCGCTTTCCGGGTTTAGGAGGCAGTTTAAGGAAGCAGGTTATGATATGTATTTTGTCTTAAATACAAACCGGCCCTTTACCAAAGACTTGGAAGATGCCAGGATAATGCTGGAGTCTATCGAAGAAATATCCCAACTCTCGGTTACGGGGATAGTAAGCAATACTCATTTAGGCAAAGAAACAACAACAGAGGATGTCTTAAAAGGGGTAAGGATTTCAGAGGCTCTTGGCCGTGAGCTGGATCTTCCCCTGGTATTTGCATGTGCCGATCAGGATATCATTGAAGATATCGGTAAACTTCCCCATACGAGACTGGTAGGGCTTGATCTGCATATGAGACCCTTGTGGGAGAGGATTTCGTAAATGCTCAGGAGGAAAAACAGACAGCGCCAGGTAATATTAGTAGATAGATGACTCTAAGGAGGGGTGCAGGATGTCGGAGCGGGCAGGCAGAACCAAAGAAAGATCCCTATGGTTTGTGTTAGTATGGATTGTGACGCTTGGGGCAATGGTGGGACTTGGTATCTTGCTTGGGAAGTACGTTTTGAGTTATTATGCATCATCATTGCAATCGTCGCGTACTAACGAGGTTTCAATAGCCGAATTAAGTCCGTCGGAGCACGATAATTCACAGAGTGTTGCGATTCCCGTATCCCCGATTTCCCCTGAACCACAGGAAAAACAGAAGGGAGTTTTATCTAAGGATCCTACTGTCAGTGCACCTGGCGAAGCAGGGATTACCCGTGGATCTACCGGAATTTCAGAAGAACCGATCCTTTATAAGGTTCAAGTCGGGGAATTTCATAACAGGGAAGAGGCGGAAGATCTCGGGCGTAAATTAGAGGAAGCGGGATATCCTGTATTTATAACACCGGTTGCCCCTCACAGGATTCAAATAGGTGCGTTTCAGAATAAAGCCAATGCAGATGCACTTGTAAAAGAAATTGAAACGCAGGGGTATCCTGTAATTGTTCAGCAATAAATTATATTATAATTGTGGACGGAGGGTCAAAACCAGATGCAATTGAGGGAGATTGTCAGAATACTTGATGCAGAGGTCCTCACCGGTAAAGATAAATTGGACATGCACGTTGAAGCAGGTTGCGGATGTGATTTAATAAGTGATCTTCTGGCATTTACTAAAGAAAAGATGCTTATTCTTACCGGGTTGATATCACCCCAAATCATCCGTGCCGCGGAAATGGCGGATTCAGCTGCCATTGTTTTTGTGCGGGGTAAACGGCCTACCCGTGATATTATTGATATGGGTGAAGAATTAGGTTTACCGATTCTATGTACATCTTATCCGTTATACGAATGTGCCGGTCTTCTGTTTACAGCAGGGTTACCGGGCTGGCGTCATTGGCCCCGTATCGTTAACGGAGTACAGAATGTACCTTGAGTATCGTGTTGACGGGGGAGATTTCCAGGCATCAGGGCAAGCCGCGGCAGGAATTAAAAGAACGCTTCGCCAAATAGGTATAGATGCGGAAGTTGCCAGGCGGGCAGCTATTGTGACTTACGAAGCCGAAATGAATATTGCTATACATGCTTACCTCGGTACTATCAGTATTGAAATATTACCGGAACGAATTATTATTCAAGCTGATGATGAAGGCCCGGGTATCGCTGATATCCCTGCGGCAATGCAGGTAGGGTATTCTACAGCGACAGAAGACATAAGGGAAATGGGATTTGGTGCAGGCCTCGGCCTTCCTAATATGAGGCGGTATTCCGATGAGTTTGAAATTGAATCACAAGTGGGGGTTGGGACAAGCGTCAGAGCGGTGATAATCTTGCCGGCGAAAGAAGGAAACTAATTATGACCCAGCTGTTTCACTCGGTATTATTGATTGAGGAAAAATGTCGTGGTTGCACCAGATGCATCAGGAATTGCCCAACTGAAGCCATTAGGGTCAGAGGTGGCAAAGCCAGAATTAACGTAGAAAGGTGTATTGATTGCGGCGAATGTATCAGGACTTGTGATAATCATGCGAAGACTGCTGTAACAGATCCTTTGTCAAAACTGGAAGAGTTTGATTACACTATTGCATTACCCGCCCCGTCTTTATATGCTCAATTTGGGAAAGAAACTGACAGAAGAAAAATACTAGCTTCCCTTATTGATATGGGATTTAATGATGTTTTTGAGGTAGCGTACGGTGCGGATATAGCTACCTTTTTAACATTAGAATATCTAAAAAATCCAAACTGCAAGTTTCCTGCAATTTCAGCAGCCTGTCCCGCTGTTGTGAGATTAATTCAAGTGCGTTTTCCTTCATTGATAGATCACTTAATTCCGGTGGAATCACCTATGGCATGTGCCGGAAAACTGGCTAAAGAGAAAACAAGTGAGAGGCTTGGAATCCCGGAAGATAAAATAGGGACTTTTTTTATTACTCCGTGCCCTGCAAAGGTTACTTGGGTGCGTGAGGCAAACAGTCGTGGAACTTTTTTTGTCGATGGTGCTATATCCATGTTTGATGCGTACGGTGAGATTATGAAAAGGCTTCTGACGATTCCTCCCCCTTACCCGCAGCTTAAGGCATCTCCGGACGGGGTCGGCTGGGGACGCACAGGTGGGGAACGTATTGCATCAAAAATTAAGAATTCCCTCGTAGTGGACGGAATCCATAATGTAATAAATGTTCTGGAAGAGGTTGAAATGGGCAGGCTGGACGATGTGGAGTTCTTAGAGGCCCAGGCATGTGTAGGTGGGTGTATCGGCGGTGCCCTTACTGTATTAAATCCATTTATAGGCAAGATGAATTTAGAGTCTGTTGTTGATAAATCAAAGGATCGATCTGAACCGCCTGAGGATTTTGTTAAGGAGTTCCGCCTCAAGGAACGCCTTGATGAATTTATAATGAAACTTGATATTATGGCAGTACCTGCTTTTAGGCTTGATCAGGATGTATCCCGGGCAATTATCAAGGCCGAAATGATAGAAAAGGTAGTCAATGAACTGCCAGGGTTAGATTGTGGTTCGTGTGGCAGTCCTCATTGCCGTGCTTTGGCTGAGGATATTGTTCAAGGTCTTGCCGTTGATACTGATTGTATTTTAAAGCTACGTGAAGAAATTGAGATTCTTGCGGAACAACTTCTGGAGATGGCAAAAAAGAGTCCTTCAGCATTAAAAAGGGATGATAATTCTGGAGAATCCGGAGAGTGACGATATGAATCATGGAGTTACAATGAGGGATATTGTTGTTAAGCTCGGATGTGAAGTAATGGCCGGCTCGGAGCATTTGGATAATCCGGTGGCGTTTGGATATTCCTCAGATCTCTTAAGTGATGTTATGGCGAAAGTTGGTTTAGGCGATGTCTGGGTTACGGTACAGACACATGAAAATATTATAGCTGTAGGAAGCATTACAGGCGTTTCCGGGATTATAATTGCCGGGGGTGCTGCTCCTCTGCCTCCTACTGTGCGTAGGGCTAATGAAGAAGGTATTCCTTTGCTCGTTACCGTTAAACCTTCTTTTGAGGTTATCGGTATCCTTTACCATATGGGTATAAAAGGTAGATCGGAGAAGTAGAAGGGAAGAAATCAGGTGAGGTTCTTTTTGGCGGACTTTCATATCCATACGGCCCTTTCTCCATGTGCAGAAAATGAAATGACTCCGCCCGCCATAATTGCAGCTGCGAAGGATAAAGGCTTAGAGGTTATAGGTATTTGCGATCATAATTCAGCAGAAAATGTCATGGCAGTTATGGAGGCGGGAAAAGCTGAGGGGATAATGGTTATCGGTGGAGCTGAAGTCCAGACTGCAGAGGATGTGCATATCCTCACATTCTTTCGGGATTATGGAAATCTAATTCTCTGGCAGGAAGAAATTTATGCTGCATTGCCCGGAATTAAAAACGATGAGGTGAAATTCGGGGAACAATTAATAATGAATTCGCATGGAGAAATAACAGGTAGGTTAACTGCCTTTCTCTTAAGCTCCACATTCATGAGTATTGATTATGTAGGCAAGCGGGTACGGGAATTAGGAGGCTTCGTTATTCCGGCGCATGTAGACAGGCCATCGTTTAGTCTTATAAGGAATCTTGGGTTTGTGCCGGCCGGACTTGAACCCTGCTGTGTGGAACTGTCAAAAAATATCAGCATAGAGCAGGCTAAGAAGAAGTTCCCGTCCATTGCACAGTTCCCTCTCATTAAATCATCAGATGCTCATAGGTTAAATGAGATATCACCATATACAAAAATTTGGATGAAGGACAAGATCTGGGATGAGCTTTTGCTTGCCCTCAATTTCGCCGGAGGGAGGTACATTTTACCTTCTGATACTTGTCTACGATAATTATTATTCAATTAGTTCGTAAAGCAATATAAAAATAGGAGTGGGAATGTGCGGGAACTTTCACTTCATATTCTTGATATAGCCCAGAACTCAATAGAGGCAGGGGCGGACAGCATAGAAATAATAATTACTGAAAACGAATCGTCTGATACTCTGACCATATGTATTCTGGATAACGGATCAGGGATTCCTGCAGAAGCCCTCGATAATATCACTGATCCCTTTGTAACATCTAGAAAAACCCGCCGGGTGGGGCTGGGGATCCCTTTATTTAAAGAAGCAGCCAGAGCAGCAGGAGGAGGTTTACAAATCCGGTCTGCAGTAGGTAAAGGAACGGAAATTAAAGCTGACTTTTCCCTAAGCAGTATTGACAGGGCACCTCTCGGGAATATAGCGGAAACCATGGCTCTTCTTATGGTTTGTAATCCGGAGGTACATTTTAAATATGAACATATCAGGGGGAATACTAAATTCATGTGCAGTACAAGCAGCTTAGAAGAGATACTTAACGGTATACCCCTTGGAAGCCCGGGTGCAGTATCTGTAATACGCAGTTTTATTGATGGCGGCCTTGAGGATATCAGAGTATCATAAGCCGACTGCAACTAATGCGCCGGAGGCATGAGTATTGTGAAAGAGCGAGGCAAAGTAATTGATATCAGCGGAGACACTGCCAAAGTTGAAATTATCCGAAGAGACGAATGCAGCCGATGTAAAGTGTGTGGTTTTGGATCAAGGGACACAATAACTGTTATTGCGGACAACGCTGTAAAGGCTGAAAAGCAAGACGAGGTAGAGCTGGAACTGAAAGGATCGCAGGTACTGAAAGCTGCGGCAATTATGTATCTCATACCCCTTGCCTTTTTTTTAATAGGGCTTCATTTAGGAAACATTTTTACATCGTATATTGATCGGCAAGATATGATGTCTTTTTGGTCAGCTGTCTTCGGGTTTGTATTTTTGGGGCTTTCATATGTGGGGATATCTATATATAGCAGGCGTTCTGCAATATCAAAGTATCGGGCAAAGATTACCAGAATCTTGATTCCTTATAAATCAGGCAGGGGCGAAAATGAATAAGTAATAAATGAGTCTGAAAAAATCCAAAAAAGGGATTGTGAAAAATCGCACAAGGTAGTAAGCTAGTAGAAGGGAAGGAGAGCGGAGAAACACACCAAATAAACTATCTAATTCAATACTGAACTGATGGGTAGGTTTTGGGAGGTATTAAAAATGAAAACAGTTGAGGATTTGGAACGGATCAGAAAGCAAGCCAAAGTAATGACTAAACTGAGGGAAGGCGGAGAAACAACTAAAGTAGTGGTTGGTATGGGAACTTGTGGAATTGCGGCAGGGGCACGTGAGACTCTGTCAGCTATTATGGATGAACTGGCACGCCGTAATATTCAGGACGTTATTGTAACACAGACAGGCTGTATCGGATTGTGTGAGCAGGAACCTATCATCACTGTAGAAAGGCCTGGTGAAGGGAAAGTTTCCTACGGTAAAGTTTCCGGTGAAAGGGCGCGTAAAATTGTTGCCTCTCATGTAATAAACGGTCAAGTGGTCGGGGAGTGGGTAATCCCCGCAAGTTAAATAAACTGGAGCCTCTATGAGAAGGAGGATACGAGATGAATGTTGTTCCTGCAGACTTAAACAACGTGGAATCAATTGTTAATGAAATTGTCACGAGGCATGAAGGAAACAAACACGAACTCGTCGCGGTCCTTAATGATGTTCAGAAGACACTGGGATATCTTCCTGAGAGTGCGCTTATTCAAGTTGCGGACGGTCTGGATATTCCGCTCTCAAAGGTTTATGGTGTTGCTACTTTTTATACCCTTCTTTCCATAAAACCTATGGGGAAACATGTAATTAGGGTATGTGAAAGTGCACCTTGCCATTTGCTTGGTGCAAACTCGTTAATTGATGTTCTTCGGAAGGAACTTAGAATCTCTATCGGTGAAACTACAAAATGCGGCACATTTACATTAGAACATACCAGCTGTCTGGGATTATGTGGTGTAGCTCCTGCAATAATGATAGATGATGAGGTATTTGGCAATCTCATGCCCGATGATATACCGGCTATTCTTGAAAAATATAAGTGATATCTTTGAGGGAGGTGGCAATCTTGCAATTTTACCGTTCACATGTGTTAATTTGCGCGGGGACTCCATGTATTCTCAAAGGATGCGGAGCGGTGCGTGACGCATTCATTACAGAATTAAAAAATCAAGGGTTGGAAGAAGAAGTAAGAGTAGTTGAAACAGGCTGTCTCGGGCCATGTGATCTTGGTCCTGTGATTGTAATTTACCCTGAAGGAACACTGTATGAGAAAGTAAAAATTTCGGATGTACCCAAAATTGTTGACGAACACCTTCTAAAAGGAAGAATAGTCCGTGATCTTATAAGTGAAGGCTCCATCCCCGGAATTATTCCTTATAAGGAACCTGTTTATTTTGGAATTCAGGAAAGGATTGTCCTCAGGAACTGCGGAATTATTGATCCTTCTTCCATTGAGGAATATATTGCCCGTGACGGATATCAGGCCTTGGCAAAGTGCCTGACTGAAATGAAGCCTTCCGAAGTTATAGAAATTGTAAAACAATCAGGACTTGTAGGAAGGGGTGGGGCTGCATTTCCCACAGGCCTGAAATGGAGTTTTACGGCGAATACGAAAGATGATCAGAAATACATGATATGTAATGCTGATGAAGGGGAGCCCGGGACTTTTAAGGATCGTTTAATCTTAGAAGGGGATCCCCATAGTATAATTGAAGCAATGACTATTGCCGGGTATGCAGTTGGTGCTACCCGTGGCTTTGTGTACATAAGGGGTGAATATGGGCTTTCCATCGATCGAATAAACCAGGGGATTCAACAAGCTGAATCCATGGGATTATTAGGAGATAATATCTTTGGATCCGGTTTTTCTTTTAAACTGGAAGTAAAAAAGGGGGCAGGAGCCTACGTATGCGGTGAGGAGACTGCGCTTATTGAATCTATGGAAGGCAACAGAGGAGAACCCAGGGTTAAACCTCCATACCCGGGTACCCATGGTTTTTTGGGGAAGCCCACTGTTGTAAATAATGTGGAAACACTTGCAAACGTTCCTCAGATAATACTTAACGGCGCTGATTGGTACAGGGGGTATGGTACTCCGAAATGCCCAGGCACAAAAGTGTTTACCATGACAGGGGATATTAACAATAAGGGCCTCATTGAGGTGCCTATGGGTATTACCCTCCGTGAGATTATTTATGAGATCGGAGGGGGGATCCCGGAGGGCAGGGAATTTAAGATGGCCCAGACCGGGGGGACTTCAGGGGGGTGTTTGTCCGGCGAAATGTTGGATGTACCTATGGATTACTTTACTCTCCCTGAAAAAGGATCCGCCCTTGGATCCGGTGCATTATTAATAATGGATGACAGTCATTGTATAGTTGATATCGCAGAATCCTTTATGAGATTTTTTGTCAGGGAGTCATGTGGGAAATGTGCTCCCTGCAGGGTAGGTACAGTAAGGTTACATGAGATCGTGAAAAAAGTCGCCTGTGGCGACGGGACCTATGAGGATCTGGAAATCTTAGAAGATTTGGGACGCACCATGCGGGAGACTTCTCTTTGTGGGTTGGGCCAATCTGCGCCTGTACCTATTATGACTATGCTTAGATATTTTAAAGATGAGTTCATGGCCCATATTGAAGAGAAGCGGTGTCCTTCTGAAACATGCAAATTATGATCGTATTGTTGGTACGTTGAGGGGGATGATGATGGGAAAGCAAAATATTCCGGATGTTATTATCAGACGCTTGCCCATATACCTCCGAGTTCTTGAAGGCCTTTATGAAGATTCCCCCGGGGATGTGGTTTCCTCCTTCGAATTGGGTGAAAAATCGGGAGTAACCCCTGCCCAGGTTAGGAAAGATTTAAGTGCTATTGGTGCAGTCGGCAAGCCCGGGCTCGGTTATAATATCGAGGCATTGCGTGATAAATTAAAAAACATTCTTAATCTGGACAAGGAAATAAGGGTCGGAATTATCGGTGTAGGTAACCTTGGCCATGCGGTTGCCAGGTATATAATTCAAAGATATCGTACTGAAAGGGATTATCATCTTAAACTCGTTGCCTTATTTGATTCTAATCCCGAAATAGTAGGACAATGTATTAACGGGATAGCCATAGATGATATGAAGGGATTTTCCGGAAAGGCTTCCGAACTTGGCTTTAGAATGGTTATCCTGGCAGTTCCTGCAGAAGAAGCTCAAACTGTGATAAATCAGTGTAGCACTGCAGGGATCGAGGCTGTACTAAACTTTGCGCCTATACACCTAAGAGCACCGCGCGGAATCAGAATCCATGATACGGATCTTAGTGTAGATTTAATGCATCTGGCTTATTATCTTTAGAAGTATTAAAAGGATTAATTGAAGTCTTATCGAATATACTACGTAGTTATTTTAGGCGTACTAACAATTATGTTATATACAAGGCCATGGGCGAGGAGGAATAAAATGTATAGGATTCTGGAAAAGGAAGTCCTGGCGCCTAAGATTAAGTTAATTAAGGTGGATGCCCCTGAGATATGCGCCGGTGCACGTCCCGGGCAATTTGTTGTGTTTAGAATACACGAAAAAGGGGAACGTATACCTCTTACAATAGCAGATAGTGACCCTAAGAGCGGGCTTTTAACCTTGGTATTTCAGGAGGTTGGGAAAAGCACGACAGAATTAGGTATGTTAAATAAAGGTGATACCATTCAGGATATGGTAGGCCCCCTTGGGACTCCGCGGGATATAGAGAAATTAGATTATGTTATTTGCGTAGGGGGGGGTGTAGGTGTTGCCCCTATTTACCCTGAAGCAAAGGCTTATTATAGGTTAGGGACAAGGGTAGTATCTTTAATTGGAGCACAGACAAAGGAAATGTTAATATTTAAGAATAGAATGGAACAAGTAAGTGATGAAATCTACTTTAGCACAGATGATGGGAGTTTCGGGCATAAAGGCTTTATTACTGAAGTCCTTGACGATCTGTTGGAAAAGGGACCCCACCCAGATGAAGTAATAGCAATCGGGCCCCTTTTGATGATGCGGGAGGCATCCAAGGTTACCGCAAAATATGGTGTGAAAACAGTTGTAAGCCTAAATACGATTATGGTGGACGGCACAGGGATGTGCGGTTCATGCCGGGTGACTGTTGACAGCGAGGTTAAATTTTCTTGTGTTGAAGGTCCTGCATTTGACGGTCACAAGGTAGATTTTGATGAACTGATAGCCAGACAGAATCGTTTTCTTGCTGAGGAAAGGCTTGCCATGGATCGTTATTTAGCCGGTGCGGGGGGATGTAAATGTCAGTAAAGATAAGCAAAGAAAAACACGAAATGCCGAAACAGCCGGCGGATACACGTATAAAAAACTTTGAAGAAGTCGCATTAGGCTATACACCGGAACTTGCTATGGCAGAGGCTGCGCGTTGTATTCAGTGCCCGAAAAAGCCTTGTGTTGCTGGTTGTCCCGTAGGTATAGATATTCCGGAATTTATTAAGCTTGTAGCAAAGGGTGATTTCCTCGGAGCGGCGAAAAAAATAAAGGAAAAGAATAGTCTGCCTGCAATGTGTGGCCGTGTATGTCCCCAGGAAAGCCAATGTGAAGCAGTTTGTACCCTCGGTAAAAGGGGGGAGCCTGTTGCTATAGGCGCACTTGAACGTTTTTGCGCCGATTATGAAAGAATACACGGTGAGCCATTGGCCGAAATGAAAACCTCCGATTCATCCTCAGGGATGGTTGCAGTTGTCGGTTCAGGCCCTGCCGGCTTATCATGTGCTTCAGAACTTGCAAAACTTGGGTATAGGGTTGTTCTCTTTGAATCACTGCATGCAACAGGTGGTGTGCTCCGATATGGTATTCCGGAATTTCGTCTTCCTAAATCCATTGTTGATAAGGAGGTGGAATACATTAAGAGCCAAGGCGTAGAAATACGCCTTAATGTACTAGTAGGTACAACGGTAACAGTAGATGAGCTTTTTGAACAAGGGTTTGATGCTGTATTTCTGGGTACAGGTGCAGGTTTGCCTTATTTTTTAGGGATACCGGGCGAGAATTTAAACGGTGTATATTCTGCCAATGAATTTCTGACCAGGGCAAATTTAATGAAAGCCTATTTATTTCCGGAATATGACACCCCGATTTGGGTCGGTAAGCGCGTCGCAGTTATAGGCGGAGGAAATGTAGCAATGGATTCTGCCAGAACCGCACTTCGATTAGGTGCAGATGAAGTTACTGTTGTCTATAGGAGATCAAGGACTGAAATGCCTGCACGTCTTGAGGAAATCGAAAATGCTGAGGAAGAGGGTATTAAACTTATGCTCCTTCGGAACCCAGTACGTATCCTTGAGGATGGTGAGGGCTGGGTCAAAGGAATGGAATGTATTAAGATGGAACTAGGCAAGCCGGATGACAGCGGAAGACGAAGGCCGATACCAATCCCAGATTCAGAGTTCATACTGGATGTCGATACTGTAATATCTGCTGTCGGCACAAATCCTAACCCTCTTTTGATTAGGACCATATCAGGGCTTGCTTTGGGTAGGCGGGGAAATGTAATTGCCGATGAACAAACCGGTAAAACCAATATCCCGGGAATATTTGCAGGTGGTGATATTGTTACCGGATCTGCCACTGTAATTGCAGCGATGGGTGCAGGCAAACTGGCTGCCCACGGAATCGATGAGTATATTCGTAGAAAAAACGGAAGGGGTATGTAAATATGTCAAAAGAAGCTTACGGTAGAATTCCTCCTGATATTGAAATTGCACAGAATGCAAAGTTAAAACCTATCTTGGAAGTTGCGGAAAATATTGGACTTACTGAAGATGATCTTGAATTCTACGGTAAGTATATGGCGAAAGTTAGCCTGGAGACTATAGAAAGGCTTAAGTCACGTCCTTACGGAAAACTGATTTATACAACTGCAATAACTGCTACGCCTGCTGGTGAAGGAAAAACCTGTACAGCAGTGGGGCTCGCCCAGGCTTTAGGGAAAATGGATAAGAGCGTTATGGTTGCTATGAGAGAGCCATCGCTTGGTCCTACTTTTGGAATTAAGGGGGGAGCTGCGGGCGGTGGATATTCTCAGGTGCTTCCGATGGAAGATATTAACCTTCATTTCACCGGGGATATTCATGCTGTAGGTGCAGCCCACAACCTCCTTTCAGCTATGGTGGAAAATCATATCCATCAAGGCAATGATTTAGGGATTGATCCCAGAAGACTTGCATGGCGGCGTGTTATGGATATCAGTGACAGACAACTCCGCAATATAGTAGTCGGCCTCGGCGGTAGAGCCAATGGTACTCCTATAGAAAGCGGATTTGATATTACTGTTGCTTCAGAAATTATGGCGTGTTTTGGATTGTCACCTTCAATAAGTGTTTTGAAAGAGCGTTTCGCTAAACTTATTGTTGGATATACCTATGACAGGAAACCCGTCACGGCTTCTGATTTAAATGCAGTAGGGGCTATGGCAGTCATCATGAAAGAGGCAATAAAACCTAACCTTGTTCAGACTCTCGAGGGACAGCCTGCCTTTGTACACTGTGGACCCTTTGCAAATATTGCATATGGCAATAATAGTATTGTGGCAACAGAAACTGCCCTCAGATTAGCTGATTATGCTATCACAGAAGGTGGGTTTGCAGCCGATCTCGGTGCTGAGAAGTTCTTTGATATAGTATGTCGTATGACAGATGTCAGGCCTGACGTAGTAGTGCTTGTAGCATCTGCCCGTGCCCTTAATCACCATGGCGGAGCTGCAAGGGATAAACTTGCCGAAACAAACCTTGCTTTCCTTGAAAAAGGTTGCGAAAACTTGGATAAACATGTTGAAAATATAAGAGATAAATTTGGGCTCCCGGTCGTCGTTGCTATCAATAGGTTCCCTACTGATGATATGGAAGAACTGGAATTCCTGAAGAAACACTGTGATAAACTTGGAGTCCGTTCCGCTATTTCAGAAGTGGTAGGAAGAGGCGGTGTGGGTGGTATTGAATTGGCAGAGGAGATCTTAGATTCTCTTGAACATGAGAAACCTAATTTCAGATTCCTATATGAGCTTGATATCCCGGTAAAAGATAAAATTGAAAAACTGGCTAAAGAGATTTATGGTGCTAAGGGAGTAATCTATTCAGGAACCTCAGAACGTGACATTAGAACCATAGAGAGCCAGGGACTTGGAAACCTGCCTATTTGCACTGCGAAAACACAGCTTTCGCTTACTGATGACCCGGCATTAAGAGGGGCGCCCAGTGATTGGGAACTCAATGTGCGGGAAGTGCGGGTGTCTGCAGGAGCCGGATTCATTGTACCTCTTTGTGGTCAAATGATGACTATGCCCGGTCTTCCTAAGCGGCCTTCTGCAGAGAATGTTGACATCGATGACGAAGGGAATATTGTCGGTCTGTTTTAAAGAAAGGTTGTCAGAATAATTAAGCGGGTATTCCATAATTTGTTCAGGGGCGTAGGATGTTTGCGCCCCTTGAACGTTTCACTAATTTTTGCAGGTTAATATATAAGGCTTCTGTCTGCATATTACAATTAATTGTGATAATATCTTATAGGAACAAAACTAGTTGTTTAAACTGGACTGCGTTGTTTTTACGTACCCAGGTTTTAGGTTGTCAATTAATTGTGGGGAATTTCAGGATCATTTAAGGGGGGTGTTTTAAAATATGGCACTTGGAACCTTCAAGGGGGGGGGTCATCCATGTTATAACAAAGATGCAACATTGGGGAAACCCATTGAATCCATATCTCTGCCGGAGAAAGTTGTGATCCCCCTCCATCAGCATACCGGCGCTCCCTGTAAGCCAGTGGTAAACGTGGGGGATGAAGTTAAAATCGGACAAAAAATAGGTGATAGTGATGCGACCTTGACTGCCCCTATCCATGCCAGTATTTCGGGGAAAGTAAAAGCTATCACTGAGCACCCACAATCAACCGGTATGGATGGCATGTCTGTTATCATTGAATCTGATTCCTTTGGTACCTTAGACGAAAGTATAAGGCCGAGGGATAACGTTGATAGGCTGAATCCAGAAGAACTTATCGGGATTATTAAGGAAGCCGGTATAGTAGGGCTCGGTGGGGCGGCATTTCCCACATATTTTAAACTTTCACCGCCTAAGGGTAAATCCTTTGATTGTCTGTTGCTTAACGGGGCTGAATGTGAACCTTACCTTTCCGCTGATCACAGGCTTATGGTAGAGCGCCCGAATGACGTTGTTGACGGGGCAAAGCTGCTTATGAAAGCTACAGGTGTAAAACGGGTGATTATAGGTATTGAAAACAACAAGCCCGATGCAATTTCCGCATTAAATAAAGTTGCAAAGGACGAAGAGGGAATTGAAATTGCGGGCCTTGATGTTAAATATCCCCAAGGTGCTGAAAAGCAGTTGATTTGGGCGATTTTACGGAGGGAGGTGCCTTCAGGCGGTCTTCCGGTGGACGTTGGTGTGGTAGTAAACAATGTAGGTACTGCAGTTGCAGTTAAAGAAGCAGTTATCCACGGTTCACCCCTTGTTAGGCGAGTAATTACTGTAACCGGAAGTTGTATCAGGGAACCAAAGAATCTAATGGTTCCCATAGGTACCCTCGTCAGTGATATTATTGAAATATGCGGTGGAACCCAGGCACCTTTGAAGAAGCTGGTAGTAGGTGGGCCGATGATGGGCATAGCACAACATACCACGGAAATCCCGGTTACAAAGGGAACATCGGGGATATTACTTCTTTCAGGGGAGGAAGTAGTCCTAAAAGATGTTCTTCCATGCATAAGATGTGGTAAATGCATTGAAGCATGCCCAATGAATCTCATGCCTTTATGGCTTGCGGATTATGAGGAAGCCTCACGGTTTGATGATTGCGAAAGATTAGGTGCACTTGATTGTATAGAATGCGGGTGCTGTAGTTTTATTTGTCCATCACATAGACGATTGGTGGAAGGAATACGGTTGGCTAAGGCAGAAATTGTAGCAAGGCGCAATGCAGGGTAAATAAGGCTCCTAATTATAATTTGGGAAGTTTGTACCAGTGGGAGTTCGGGGGGATTATGGAAATGGAAAGCGGTAAACTCATTGTGTCTTCATCTCCGCATCAATTTACGGCTATCTCAACCCCAATAATAATGAGTGATGTTCTTTTTGCCCTTATGCCCGCATGTTTTGCAGGCGTATGGTTTTTTGGGTTGAGGGCACTCGGTATGATAGCAGCATGTGTAGGGTCGGCTGTTGTGACAGAGGCATTGCTCCAAAAACTTTGTGGGAAGCCAATAACAGTAAGTGATTACAGCGCAGCAGTTACCGGATTATTACTTGCCCTTGTCGTTCCCCCGGATTTACCGATATGGGTAGGGGTATTCGGATCCGTGTTTTCCATATCAATAGCCAAATTTACTTTTGGGGGTTTAGGCCATAATATCTTTAATCCTGCACTTATAGGCAGGGCTTTTCTTTTGGCTTCCTGGCCTGTATTTATGACAAAATGGCGGTGGCCTATACAAGAGGCACCTTGGATGCCCGGGTTTGATGCGGTAACTACTGCAACCCCCTTAGTTCTAATGAAGCATTTTAATGTTAAGGTACCTTATAATATGCTATTCTTCGGTAAGGTTGCAGGTACCATAGGGGAAACTTCTGCTATTGCAATTTTGCTGGGTGCGGCGTATCTTATGTATCGGGGTCATATAGGTATTAGGATCCCTTTTAGTTTCATAGGAACCGTGGTAGTTATAACGGCACTTTTCGGTCAGGATCCGTTATTCCATGTTTTAACAGGCGGGCTTCTCCTGGGTGCATTTTTTATGGCCACTGACTATGTTACGAGCCCCGTAACACCAAAAGGCAAGGTAGCCTATGGTATCGGGTGCGGTGTACTTGTGGCTTTAATAAGGCTTTACGGCGGATATCCGGAAGGTGTTTGTTATGCAATTTTGATAATGAATGCTGCCACCGCTCTTATAGAAAGGTATACTTTACCACGGAAGTTCGGAGAGGTGAAGAAGCTTGCGTGAAGTATTGCGGTTAGGTTTTGTCCTTCTTGTGGTATGTGCGATCGGTGGTGCTGTTTTAGCCTTTGTAGATGGAATTACCAGTGACCGTATTGCAGCACAGGCAGCTATTCGTCTGCAAAAAGCACTTGAAGATGTGCTTCCGGGTGCTGCCGAATTCCAAGATGCGGAAGAATTGTTACAGGAAGTTAAGGCTGAGGCTTCCAAGGAAGGGAGGCCTGGGCTTACCGTTATTGATAAGATGTACCTAGGTTATTTTCAGGATGAATGTACTGGCCTTGTATTTACGTGTTCTCCACCTGGGTACGGCGGGCCTATTGAGACTGTTGTAGGAGTATCCCTCAAAGGCGAAATATCAGGTGTTTCCGTTATCCGACATGCAGAAACCCCCGGTCTGGGTTCTAACATTACAAACCCAGAATTCCAAATGAGGTTTATCGGTATTTCCAAGGGGACGGAAGTAAAGGTCAGAGAGGACGGGGGACAGATTGATGCTATCACAGGTGCTACAATTTCTTCGAGGGCAATAGCAGATGCGGTAAACGGGGCTCTCTTGATGTTTGAGATAGTATATGATAAGGAGGCTCCGGGAAATGAGCTTTAAATCTGAATTTAATAAAGGGATTATAAATGAAAACCCTGCCTTCCGGATGCTTCTGGGAATGTGCCCTACTTTGGCAATAAGCTTAGCCATATCCAACGGAATAGGTATGGGGCTTGCAGCCACATTTGTACTTGTTGGATCGAACGTTATAATTTCCGCACTTAGAAAAGTTACACCCGGGAGAATTAGGATACCCATTTTTATTGTAGTCATCGCAACGTTTGTTACAACTGTGGATTTAATTATGGCAGCTTTTCTGCCTGATCTCCACGAGGTGCTCGGAATATTTATCCCTTTGATAGTGGTAAATTGTATTATATTTGCAAGAGCGGAGGCTTTTGCTTCTCAGCGTGGAATAATTGATTCCTTGGCTGATGGTCTTGGCATGGGCATTGGTTGGACATTAGCCTTATGCGGGCTTAGTGCTATAAGGGAGCTTCTTGGTACAGGTACTCTTTTAGCAATCCCGGATTTTGGGTTTGCCGGAATTCGCATTTTCAGTCAGGGCTTGGCTGCAGTTATGGCAATCCTTCCGCCGGGCGGATTCATTACCTTGGGACTTCTAATTGGGTTATTGAATTTAATAACAAACAGAAGAAAGACAAAACGGCAACAAGTATAGGACCTGTGGATCTGCCAAGTTCAGTTGAGACCAAGGGGGAAAGTAGATGACAAAACTTCTTGTCATATTTTTCGGAGGTGTACTGTTAAATAATTTTGTTCTATCCAGATTTCTCGGGATTTGTCCGTTTTTAGGGATATCCCAGCGTGTGGATACAGCTGCAGGCATGAGTATAGCCGTGATTTTTGTAATGGGGCTTGCGTCTGTGGTTACATGGTTTTTCCATAATATGATTTTAGTCCCGATGGGCTTGGAGTACCTGCAGACGATAGGATTTATTCTTATTATTGCAGCTTTGGTGCAACTTGTTGAAATGGTTATACAGAAATCAAGTCCAACATTGTATCAGGCCTTAGGGATTTATCTCCCGCTTATTACAACGAATTGTGCAGTTCTCGGTGTAACAATTTTGAATATATCAGAAAGTTACAATTTATTGGAGGCTGCAGTTAACGGTATAGCGGGTTCATCCGGGTTTGCCCTTGCAATAATATTATTTGCTGCAATCAGGGAGCGAATGGAATTCAGTGATATTCCCGAATCCCTAAAAGGTTTTCCTATAGCCCTGATAACCGCAGGTCTTATGTCTATGGCGTTTTTAGGATTTTCAGGTTTTAAATTAGGTGCTCTCTTTGGGATGATGTAGGTGACATTGAGAGGTGATATAGAATGACAGTTATTCCGGCAGTATTAACCCTCGGGTTAACTGGGGCAGTTTTTGGAATTGTCCTTGCCGCTGCGGCTAAGAAATTCCATGTGGAGCAGGATCCACGGCAGGATAAAATATGTTTATGTTTACCCGGGGCTAATTGTGGAGCATGCGGATTCCCTGGGTGTGCCGGATTAGCTCAGGCAATAGCGGCAGGTGATGCAGCCTGCAATGCATGTCCTGCCTGCGGTGGTGAAATGGTATCCAAAATTGCGTCTATCATGGGTATTGAACTTCCGATTCAAACTGAAAAAAAGGTTGCAAGGGTTCTTTGCCAAGGAAGTGATGATAAAAGTGGGCTCAGATATATTTATGACGGGATCCACAGATGTAAAGCTATGAATGAGATTGCAGGCGGGGCTAAATCGTGTGTTTATGGATGTCTTGGGCTCGGATCCTGTGTTGATGCCTGCGCGTTTGATGCTATTCATATGGGACCCCTCGGCTTGCCGGTTGTCGATGATTTGAATTGTACATCGTGCGGTTTATGCGTTGAGGCATGTCCCAGAGATATAATTCAACTTATGCCTATATCGCAACAGGTAGTGGTAGCCTGCAATTCAAAAGAGAAAGGTGCCAAGGTCAGGAGAGTTTGTAAGATTGGGTGTATAGGATGCGGAATATGTGTAAAAGTATGTCCGAACGGGGCTATCACACTCCGGGATAATCTGGCAATTATTGATCCTGAAAAATGTGATGCTTGTGGTATCTGTGTAGAAAAATGCCCGACTAAATGTATTGTGATGACTAAGGAACCGAATGCAATAAATGGGGTTGCAAATGCTGGTTAAAAAGCAGTGCTGCATTAAAAATCTAGACTGTAAAAGCGGAAATTACCGGCCCCAAGGCATGCCTGGGGCCGGTAAATCCTTATTACCCGGGAATCCCTTAAGGTTTCTTTGATTTTTTCTCTGAAACAGCTTGTTTCCCCAGCTTTACATACCTTCTTACCATTTCTCCGCCGATTTTCCCTGCCTCCCTTGCTGTGAGCCCATCTGAATCTTCTAATTCGTCATCAAGGCCGAGTTGTTCTGCAGTTTCAAATTTAAATTTATCGGGTTCCTTTACTTTTTTTCGACGTTCCTTGCTTTTCTTTTTCTTTGCCATAAAATCTACCTCCCTCCGGGAGTGTTTACAATTAGCATTACCAACATCTATTAACCTAAACATTATCATTCTTTGGTATTTCGTAATCCGGAACTAGCCTAAAATAGCTGCTTGTCACTGTATAGGAGAAGTGATACACTGAATTTGAACGGTGCAAAGGGGAGATCCTCGCTTGAAATGGGAGTATGGTGGAAAATATGGGCGGAGTAAATCGCGTAGGCGTTGGTTTCTAGGTGGCATATTGGTGGCAATAATCCTTATTGTTGGGTGTATATTTTTCTGTTTTGGCTTTTTCGATTTTATGCCTGTTTTAAAGAGACCGTCCTTGAAGTCACTCCATGTTTTGGTGGGGGGAGGCATTAAGGAAAGCTCCGGAAGTAAATTCCTAATGAACACATTTGTTTCTATCAGAGCGGCGGGGACAAGCCCGGATGAGCCAATTCAAGCAGCATTTGATGAAATGCAAAGAATTGAATCCCTTATGAGCAGGCACATCCCGGGCAGCGATGTCTTTCGTATAAACCAAGGAGCCGGCGGCAGACCTGTTAAGATAAGTGATGAGACGTTCCACGTTATTTGGGAATCAATTAAATATGCAGATATTACAGGAGGGGCCTTCGATATCAGCATAGGTCCACTTATGGATGTGTGGAATTTTGGAGCTACGGATCCCTCCGTTCCTGAGCCTGAGCAGATAAACCAAGCCCGCTCCCTTGTGGGGTGGGAGTTAATAGAACTTAATTCTGAGGATGTTACAGTGAGGTTACCTCTGCATGGGATGTCCATTGATCTTGGAGGGGTCGCCAAAGGATATGCAGCGCAGGAAGGGGCGAGGGTACTCAGAGAGCACGGAATCTCCCACGCATTGATTGATGTGGGGGGAAACATTGTTACGATTGGTTCCCGTCCTGACGGGGAAGCCTGGCAGATAGGGATCAGGGATCCCAGGGGTAAAAGTATAGAAAATACAATTGGGCCGACATTATATGTAAGCGATTGTGCAATTGCCACTTCCGGGGATTACGAAAGATTCTTTATATATGCCGGTAAAAGGTATCATCACATTTTACATCCGGAAACAGGGATGCCGGCGGATACGGTACAAAGCGTTACTGTGATTGCAAAAGATTCATTATACGCTGATATATTATCTACTGCTGTCTTTGTTATGGGGCCTGATAAAGGAATGGACCTTATCGAAGCCCTTGATGGAGTCTCCGCTATGATTGTGACAGGCAGCGGGGATACTTTGTTTTCTGCAGAATTTGGCGAGGCAAGTTAGAAGGATAGGTGTATGTCCAATATTTTAAAGGATAATTTGCAGGAGGCACACAGGGTAGGTTTTCATAGTGCGGATCAGGGGAATCTTGGGTTTGTGTTAGCTTCAGCATCACCTGCACGTGCTGCCTTATTGAAACAGATCGGTTTAAAATTTGAAATTGTCCCCAGCAGAATTCGGGAGGATGATATCACCGGAGATTGCCCTGTTGATAAGGTAATGTATCTCTCTAAAGCAAAAGCCGGGTATGTATCAGAGCTCTTAACAAATAAAGTAGTAATAGCAGCCGATACAGTTGTTGTTTTGAATAATAAGATTCTTGGCAAGCCTGAAGATAAAAATATGGCTGAGGATATGTTGAGCCTTTTATCAGGTTGCCGGCATCAAGTCATAACAGGCCTGACTGTAGTTAATACCCGAACAGGTGAAAGCAGTACGTCTCATGAAATTACTGAAGTGCAAATGGAAGAGCTTTCCCCGGAATCAATAAGTGCTTATGTCGGGAGCGGTGAGCCTTTAGGGAAGGCCGGTGCCTATGCTATACAGGGGAAGGGCGGAATATTTATAAAAAGTATAAAAGGTTGCTATTTTAATGTTGTCGGCCTCCCGTTGGCAAAACTGGCAGATACCCTCAAAAATATTGGAATTAACGTATATGATGAGATATTTAGGAGGTGACGGCGCTTGCCGGTAAAATCTATGAGGGAAGTATCACCTACTATCAAAGATATGCCTGCAAGGGAAAGACCGAGGGAGCGCCTTCTTCGGATCGGGCCCTCCGCCCTTTCTTCAGCGGAGCTTATATCAATTATTTTGCGTACCGGAATACAGGGGCAATCTGCTTTGGCCCTTGCAGCCTCCGTGTTACAGGCCTTTGGGGGTGTTCGGGGTATAGCAGGTACTTCGACACAGGATTTGTCTACGCATAAGGGGATTGGACCTGCAAAAGCAGTCCAAATGAAAGCTGCTTTAGAATTAGGCAGAAGAGCCTTTATGCTTGGGCCTGAGGATCTCACTGAAATAAATAATCCTAAGGATGTAGCGGAGATGGTAATCGGTGATATGCGCTATTTAGACAGGGAACACTTTAAAATAGTAATACTAAATGCTAAGAACAGAGTAGAGGACTTGGTTACAATTTCTGTAGGATGTCTTGATAGCTCCCTTGCCCACCCTAGGGAGGTATTTAAGGAATGTGTAAGAAGAAATTGTGCCAGGATTATTCTTGTTCATAATCATCCCAGTGGAGATCCTACTCCCAGTGATGCTGATATTGCTATCACGCATCGGTTGGCAAATTGCGGGGTAATCCTGGGAATTGAAGTTGTGGATCATATAATCGTCGGGGACAACAAATACCAAAGTCTTAGGGAACTTGGCCTTATGGAAAAGGGGCAAACTGAACATAGATCAATAGCCTCAATCAATTAAAAGCTACCCGGGCTTTGTAATCCCCGGTTTAATGCATGAGGAAAGGGGAATAAGCGGCATGATTTTTGATCGGATATTTGCACTGTTTTCTAAAGATCTTGCTATTGATCTGGGAACCGCGAATTCCTTAGTTTACATAAAGGGTGCAGGTGTAGTGCTCAGAGAGCCCTCAGTTGTGGCTATTCGTAAAGATTCAAGGAGTTTGTTAAAAGCGGGGGCGGAGGCCCACCTGATGGTAGGGAAAACTCCAGGCAATATCAATGTGGTTCGTCCCCTCAAGGACGGTGTAATAGCTGACTTTGATATGACCGAGATTATGCTGCGCCATTTTATTGTTAAAGCCCATAATGGAAGGGGATTTGTCAGGCCCAGGGTAATTATAGGGGTACCGTCAGGTGTAACCGAAGTTGAAAAGAGAGCAGTGGTTGATGCCGCATTGCAGGCAGGGGCGAGGGAAGCGTATGTAATTGAAGAATCTCTTGCTGCGGCCATAGGTGCAGGTCTGTCCGTATTTATGCCATCAGGCAATATGATTGTTGATATCGGGGGAGGAACAACGGAAATTGCTGTGATTTCTTTAGGCGGGATAGTAATATCTAGGTCTATTCGCATTGCAGGAGATGAAATGGATGATGCCATAATGCAATATGCAAAAAGAGTACATAACGTCATAATTGGACTTGCAACTGCCGAAAACGTGAAAAAGACTATAGGTTCCGCATTATGCAGTGATCCGGAAATGTCCATGAAAATCAAGGGGAGGGATATGGTTACAGGCTTGCCCAAAGCTGTACAAGTATCATCCGGTGAAATCGAGCAAGCCCTTCAGGGGCCCCTTGCTGAAATCATTGAGGGTGTAAAACAGACGTTAGAAAAGACTCCCCCTGAACTTGCAGCTGATATTATAGATAAAGGTATAATATTGTCAGGGGGCGGATCGCTTATCGAGGGCACTGATTTAATATTACAGGAGATAACCGGAATATCTGTAACCCGCGCCGAAGACCCTCTCACCTGTGTTGTGCGTGGTGCAGGCGTAGCCCTGGAGGATTTTAGGAAATATAAACGATTGCTTACCAGTTCTTCAAGGGTTGGATAAGAAAAGAGTACAGCAGGGGTGACTTGTTTGTGCAACATGAATCCGGACGTAGAATCAGTGCAATAATCCTGGCTTTGGCAGTGCTGGCTTTAATAGCTGTTATTTACATAACTGTAGGTGAGCGGGATCAGTTGACACCGGTTGAATATGTTGTACGTGAAGCTCTAAGGCCTTTGCAAGTAGGTTTATCTTCTATTACAGGTTGGATCGGCAATATCGGAAGGACCCTTGGAAATCTAAGTACTCTTATACATGAAAACCATGCTTTAATGCGGGAAATTGCGGAGCTCCGTGCTGAGAATGTGTATCTCGGGGAACAAAGGCTTGAAAACTTAAGGCTTAGGAAACTCCTGGCTTTCCAGGATAAAATAGGTTACAGGACGCTGGCAGCGGAAGTTATTGCAAGGGGTTCGGGGGGTTGGTTAAATACACTGACAGTAAATAAAGGGGCCTGTGACGGTATTGAAAAGGATATGGCTGTTGTATCCTGTGAAGGGCTCCTTGGGCGGGTGGTATCAGTGACTGCAAATACCGCCAATGTGCTTTTAATTATAGATCCAAGAAGTGCTGTGGGTGGAGTTGTGCAGCGCAATCGGTGTTTGGCTCTTGTTGAGGGTGATCCGGGGTCTCCAGGCATGTGTTTGGTAAAATGCCTGACAATGGAACCTGATTTGGAAGTTGGGGACAGGGTTTTATCTTCAGGGCTGGGGGGGATTTATCCAAAAGGCCTCATAATAGGTGAAATTACTGAGGTTATTCCCGGGGAATATGGGATGGGATCCCGTGCGCGCCTTGAACCCGGCGCAGATTTTGCACGATTGGAAGAAATACTTATTATATTGGATTCGTCTTCATTGCCTGATGTACCTGAGTTCCGGCGGGAGGCCCACTGATAATGAAATATTGGATCTTAGGTGCTATGTCTGTATTAATAGTAGCGGTTGGGACAACTGTTATTCCCCACATCTCCATTAATAGTATAAGACCTGACATCGTTGGGAGCTTCGTTGTGCTCATGAGTATGCTAAGCGGTAGGCAGGATGGGGTTTTCGTGGCGGTTATAACTGGCTTTTTGGAGGATATGGTATCAGGGCAGTACTTAGGCTTATATACTGTTACCCGGTTGATAATAGCGTATATATCAGGAGTTACATACCAAAAAGTATTCCAGGATTGGGTCCTCGTCCCGATAATCCTTGTATTTGTTATGGGGCTTGCCGGTGGATGTATTCAAGTGTTCTTGTTAGCTTCATTCGGTATGCCTTTCGGATCATTTTGGACAGTTTTAAGTACAGTGATTTTTCAGGCAATGTATTCTGCCTTATTGTCACCTTTTGTGATGCATGCAATTCACCGTTCAACTATATGGATCCGGCGAACTTCAGAATCACGTAAATCATTATGATGCCAAAGGAGAGCATTGTGTCTTTATCTTTTGCGCAAACAAGAATAAGGCGCTTGGGATACCTGGTCTTGGCAGTGCTTATAATCTTAGCGGCCCGCCTTTGGTATTTGCAGATAATACACGGCAGTGTATATGAAGCATTATCCGAAGGTAACAGAGTCAGGGTTATACCTGTTGCAGCCCCGCGTGGTAAAGTCCTTGATCGGAACGGTGTCCCCCTTTCTTCGAACAGGCTCGCTTTATGCGTATCTGTAGTTCCCCAGGACATATCCGATAAGAATAAAACTGTGACATGGCTCAGTGAAGTATTAGGCATGGCACCTGAATCTATAGAAGAAAAGCTTGCTTCCCCCGGACGTCCGTTTGAACCTATAAGGATTAAGGCAGATACGGATCCATCAACAGTTATGGTTATAGGTGAGAGGCGAACGGAATTTCCAGGTGTTGTTATTGAGGAGATTCCTGTGAGACATTATGCCTTCGGTGATTTTGCAAGCCATATATTGGGATACACAAGGGAAATTAATGCGGAGGAATTAAAGGCACGCAAAGGCGAAGGATACAAGCTCGGGGATCTTATAGGTAAAGTAGGAATCGAGAGAACCTTTGAAGCGTATTTAAGGGGAACAGATGGTGGGGAGCAGGTGGAAGTCAACAGTCTATCGCAGCCTATCAGAATCCTTGGTAGGGTGGCACCTGTGCCCGGCTGTGATGTTGTACTGACTATTGACGGTAATATCCAGGCTGCAGCAGAAAAGGCCCTTGAATCCCGGCTCAGGATTCTTTCTGGATCTGAAAAAACCAGGAAGGCTCAGGCAGGTGTTGTTATCGTAATTGATCCGCGCTCCGGGGAGATTCTGGCAATGACGAGTAAGCCCTCGTATGATCCTAATATGTTCGTAGGTGAGCTCTCCCTGAAAGATATGGAATCTCTTACATCCTCACCTAGCCCACAACCTAACAGGGCGATTAGCCATACATATGCTCCTGGATCCACTTTTAAGTTTGTTCCTGCTTTGGCTGCTCTTGAACAGGGCGAAGTAAATCTTGATACCAGATTTTTTTGTTCGGGCAGGGATTCTGACTCGGGGAAGTTATGCTGGGTTATGGAACAGGGTAGAGGTCATGGCAGGCTTGATATCATAGGGGGGATTAGTGAGTCGTGTAATATAGTCTTTTATGAACTTGGGAGGCGTGTAGGAATCGATAATCTGGCTTCAACTGCGAGAATGTTCGGTTTCGGACAACCTACAGGGATTACTGTGTCTCCTAAGGATCAGGCGGGATTAGTGCCAGACAAGGAATGGAAAAAACGAAATTTTAAAGGGTATGATCAAAAATGGTACCCTACAGAGACTCTCGATGTTGCAATCGGGCAAGGGGCCTTGCTTGTTACACCGTTGCAACTTGCCATTGCATATTCAGCCATTGCCGGGAAGGGTTCCCTGTATCAGCCTATGATAGTCAAGGCTGTAATTGATTCTGACGGAAACATCGTTGAGGAATATAAACCTGTCATTGTGAACCATTTACCCATATCAAAAACATCATGGGATATTCTGGGCCAGGGATTGGAAAGAGTTATCTCTCATGGTACCGCGAAGGAGGCCTTTAAAGGGTTTCCCTTAAAGGCGGCGGGAAAAACAGGGACAGCGGAAAATCCCCATGGCCCAAGCCACGCATGGTTTGCATGCTATGCACCTGCAGAAAATCCCGAAATAGTGGTTTTGGTAATGATAGAACACGGGATCAGCGGTGCTACGCATGCTGCCCCTATAGCCAGGCAAGTGCTGGAAGAATACTTCAGAATTTCTTACGAAGGCTCAGAATAGGCAGGACTTTCTGTATTCCCCGGTGAATTTATGACTGGGCAAAGGATATGAATTCTGTTGCCCTTGGAGGCGTGTTTATCCTGTTATGAAAACAGAGGATGTTATTTTTAAGGGAACAGGACATGGAATTTGGATAATTCTCCCCTATGATGAAGATTTCGTGAGGCTTAAGAACAAGCTTGTCGCGAAACTGGAGGGTACCAACGGGTTCTTTGCCGGGGCTACCCGTGGGATTCTTGATATAGGCGAACTTAACCTTGAAGAAGATGATATCAGGGAGTTAGTTGGTATAATTGAATCCTTCGGGATTTCCGTTTCCAGAGTTGCAGGGGGCATAGAAGATAGCTTTCCTGCTATCGCAGGAGAGCGGGGAAGAAAAGGAATCTTCAGGGAAGTCGGCGGAAAACTTAGCGGCCGTAGGGGCCCGATCAGAAAGAAACGGCAACCTTCCATTCCCAAAGGCGAGGCTATGCTGGTAGGAAGAACCCTACGTTCAGGTCAACGTATTACCGGTCCTGAAAATGTGGTATTGCTGGGAGATATCAATCCCGGTGCTGAGGTGGTGGCCGGGGGTAATATTATCGTTGTAGGATCCTTGCGTGGGGTTGCCCATGCAGGGGTGCCTAATAATTTAAATGCAGTGGTGGTGGCTTTAAAATTTATGCCTACCCAGCTGAGAATTGCGGATCTCATAGCCCGTCCGCCTGATGATGAACATAAAGTACCGGGAAGTCCTGAAGTGGCCAGGGTTAAAAACGGGCGTATTGTGATTGAAGCCTATTCCGGGTGGAAACCTGAACTGGAGGAGGAACCTACATGAGTGGAAAGGTGATGGTAGTCACCTCAGGTAAGGGTGGTGTCGGTAAGACGACAGCAGCAGCGAATATCGGTTGTGCCCTTGCTGTCCGTGGCAAAAAAGTAGCTTTGGTTGATGCAGACATTGGACTACGAAACCTCGATATAGTGCTTGGCCTGGAAAACAGGATAGTATTTGATATTATCCATGCAATGGAAGGCAGATGCAGACTTAGGCAGGCACTTATAAGGGATAAAAGGGTACAGACGCTGTTTCTTCTTCCTGCGGCTCAATCTAAGGACAAGGACGCTATTCAGCCTGAACAGATGAAGGGGCTTACAAGCGAACTTGCGGATGACTTTGATTATGTGATATTAGATTGCCCTGCAGGCATAGAGAGGGGATTCAAAAATGCTATAGCAGGTGCAGGCACTGCATTGATAATAACAACACCTGAAGTATCGGCAGTGAGGGATGCAGATCGAATTGTCGGGCTTTTAGAGGCTGAAGGTATTGAAAAGCCGAAGCTTGTAATTAACAGGCTGCGTCCGGATATGGTGAAACGCGGTGATATGTTGGACATTGAAGATGTCATAGATATTCTAGCCATAGATCTCGTAGGTGTCGTGCCTGATGATGAGGCTGTTATTACATCTACAAACAGGGGTGAACCTGTTGTTTTAAACGGGGCATCTCGGGCGGGCGAAGCATTTCGGAGAATCGCGGCTCGTATTGAGGGTGAAGATGTGCCATTCTTATCAATGGAAATTCCGAGTTTCTGGGTAAGAATTAAACGGTTCCTAGGTGCAGGTAAATGATTTTAGGAGGCTCATTCGGTGTTTGAATTTATGTCTTGGATCCTGGGCGGGAGAGGCAGGAAGAAGAGTAAAGACCTGGCTAAGGAGCGTTTGAAGCTCGTATTGGCACATGACAGAGTTGAAATTTCACCCCAGGCATTTGAGAAGCTGAGACGGGATCTAGCAAGTGCATGTGCCAAATATGTGGACATAGATGAAACAGGTATGGATATCCGGTTCGATTCAAGGGACCGGGCACTTGCTCTTGTTGCCAGCGTGCCGGTAATCGGGATGAAAAGAGGCCCTTATGCCTCAAAACGTAGAGGCAATATGAATTGAGTCTTGATCGGCGCCTTCTTAAAAAATTAGATTTCACGCTTATCACTGCTGTGCTGGTCATGTGTGGGATCGGGCTTGTTTTTGTGTACAGCGCAACACATAGGGGGGTCGGTTATGGACAACCGGAAGACCCCTTTGCTTATTCTAAACGGCAGCTTACAATAGTTTTTGCCGGGCTTGCTTGCATTGCAGTAATTCTTACGCTTGATTATAATCTAATTAGACGGGTCCATTTTTTCCTTTACTGGGGAAATATCGCAATCCTTATTTTAGTGCTTATTGTCGGACGGCGTATCTCAGGTGCTGAAAGATGGTTGAAGATAGGAGCTGTCGCTGTCCAGCCTTCTGAGTTTTCAAAGGTTATTATTATCCTGACTTTATCGAATTTTATTGCAGATGCAAATATCAATTCCGGACGTGATTTAATAATCGCTTTTCTTCATGTAATCTTACCTATGGGACTTGTTCTTCTGCAAAACGATCTTGGGACTGCTATGGTTTTTGCAGGTATCACAATATCTATGTTATTTGTAGCCGGCATAAGGGCTAAGAATTTACTAACCATTGCCGCTGTCGGTGCTTTGGCTTCCCCGGCGGTGTTTTTTTTGGGTCTTAAAGGCTATCAACGTGCCCGCATATTGACTTTTCTCAACCCCTATACGGATCCTACCGGTACAGGCTATAATGTAATTCAATCTACGATTGCCATTGGTTCCGGGGGGTTTTTCGGTAAAGGGCTCTTCCGAAGTACCCAGGTAAGGCTGAATTTTCTTCCGGCTCATCATACAGATTTCATTTTCTCAGTTATCGGTGAAGAATTGGGGTTTTTAGGGGGTGTTGCGATCCTGGTCTTATATGCAATAATACTCTGGAGATGTTTTCAGGCGGCTTCAACTGCCAAAGATTCCTTTGGTCAATTGGTAGCGGCGGGAATTACTTCAATGATTTTTATTCATATTCTCATTAATATCGGTATGACAATGGGTTTGATGCCTGTGACAGGTATTCCCCTTCCCTTTTTAAGCTACGGCGGCAGCTCTCTTATGGCAAACCTTATTGCCATAGGTTTTGTTCTTAATATCAACATGCGATGCCGGAAGATCCTTTTTTAGATCTCAGTGGTTTGGGCGTTTTCTACAGATGCCTCCTTCCAATTTATTTATTGACCCTCTTATTGGACAGATAAGGTGCATAGCAAATCCGGGGAATCAATATATTTATGATAATAGATTAAACATGCTTATCTTTTAAGAGGGGGAACTATTGTGTGGTCAAGGTTTCTTCAGAGAGCAATCATAGCGCTGGTAATTTATTGTTGTATTGTCGGGGTATTGTATTGGAGCCCCGGTATTACACAAAGGATTGAACCTTATTTGTGTGAAGTGCTCACGAAGGATACGGATTTCCAAAGGGTTAAGGCTGTTATTTCAGATTTTCTTCTACATCCTGCCCCCCTATCCCAATCCGGTTATACAGAATACTTTAAATTCAAAGACTAGATCGTGAGAATTCTCCGTATATGCGGGGTAGATATCCATATTAATCCCTTCTTTATTCTCGTGTTGCTTATGTATGCTTCAGTAGGCCTCCTCCTGGAAACACTTTTTGCCTTTTGGGTGGTAGCCCTTCATGAACTTGCTCATATTATTGTTGCGGCGGGTATGGGGTTCAAGGTAGTGAAGCTTGAATTATTGCCTTTCGGTGGTGTTGTTCAATTTGACGAGCCCTTTTTTAGGACCCGCCGTGCAGAAATAATCATAGCCTTGGCAGGTCCGGTTCATAATTTCATTTTCGCAGGTTTGTCCTTCTATCTTTTACATAAAGGTATTATCCCTGTAAGTTTCGGTAAATTCATATTTGAAATTAATCTTGCGATGGGTTTATTTAATCTTCTTCCTGCAATTCCCCTTGATGGCGGCCGTGTATTTAGGGCTATTCTCAGTGAAAGTATCGGCATTGTGCGGGCCACTGAAATTGCGGTGAATTTAGGACGGATATTAGGGTTGGTGATTCTCGTAAGTGGTGTTTTTTTTGTTATTACAGGTAAGGGTAACATCCTTCTTCCATCTTTAGGGGGATTTCTCATATTTGCAGCAACGCGTGAGCCTGAAAAGGCACTATATTTGCACATGAGGGATAGTCTTCGGAAAAAGGAAAGATTGATAGACAGGGGATTATCACATGCAAATATTATTATTTCATATAAGGAGACTGCCATGGTAAAAATCGCAAGAAAATTTAGGCCCGGGAAGATCAGCATCGTAGCAGTTGTTGATGATAAATTAGATATAATCGGATTTATTACAGAAACTAGTGTGTTGGAAGGGATGAGCAGGTACGGACCGGGCAGCCCTGTTTACCGTGTAGTTATGTGAAATATTGCAGTATCATGGCGTAGGCGTGGGAAGTTTGATAGAATAATGAATGAACCCTATAATGGCTGGGAATACCGGGGCGGGAAGGGATATAAGGGGTTTAAAAGAAGGTATCGTTAAAAATGGAAATAGATTTGAAGCTGCTTGAAAGGCTTTTGGTTAATGTTGAGAAGCCAATACGTTACGTCGGCGGTGAATGGAATGCCATAAAAAAAGATCATGATTGTGTTGATGTCAGTGTACTGCTGGCTTTTCCCGACACATATGAAATCGGTATGTCCCACCTTGGGCTGAGAATCCTATATTCAATTCTTAATAAACGAAATGATGTTGCGTGTGAAAGAACATTTATGCCGTGGATTGATATGTATAAAGCTATGACAGATGCAGGTATTCCTTTGTATTCTCTGGAATCTCGTATTCCCGCCGGGGAATTTGATATTATTGGTTTTAGCCTCCAATATGAGCTTTCATATACCAATGTTTTAGCCATGCTAGATCTCGCAGATATTCCCTTGTTTTCCACAAACAGGTCTGAAAGTGATCCACTGGTAATTGCAGGGGGCCCGTGCGTGTATAATCCGGAACCAATTGCAGATTTTATGGACGCTATTCTTATCGGTGAAGGGGAGGAGGCAATAGAGGAGATTATCGATGTCTGTAAGGAAGTTAAAGGAAAGCGTCTTTCACGCAAAGAGATGCTAAAAGAGTATGCTGTCATACCCGGTATTTATGTGCCTTCATTCTATAAAGTACATTATTATCCCGGCGGAAACATAAAGAGTATTGAGCCTGAGAATTCTGTTGCGCAGTATCCTGTGAAGAAAAGGGCAATAAAAGATTTAAGTCAAATCCATTACCCTGATGATATAATTGTGCCTAATACGGAGATTATTCATGATCGTGCCGTCCTTGAGATATTTCGCGGGTGTACAAGGGGATGTCGTTTTTGTCAGGCGGGAATGATATACAGGCCTGTCAGGGAACGTCAGCCTAATAGTATTATTGGCCTTGCGGAACGGCTTTTGGATAACACTGGTTATGATGAAGTTTCGCTGATGTCACTTTCAAGTGCGGATTATCCGTATATTTATGAGGTTTGTAAGGATCTGCTTGATAAATACAAAAATCAAGGAATCTCCATAAGTCTCCCGTCTCTCCGTGTTGATTCGTTTTCCGTTGAACTTGCAAAAGAAGTCCAAAGGGGAAAAAGAACAGGTTTAACTTTTGCGCCTGAGGCCGGCACAGAAAGACTCAGGAACGTAATCAATAAAGGAGTAACTTATGATGATTTAATTACTGCAGCTACCCATGTATTTTCTGAGGGGTGGCATAGTCTCAAGCTTTATTTTATGATCGGTTTGCCTACTGAAACTCAGGATGATGTTTCGGGAATCGTTGATATGGCTATGGAGACATTAGCACGTGGCAGAAGTGAACTCAAAAAAGCGGGGATTAAGAAGAGGCCGGAGATAACCGTAAGTGTCGGATCTTTTGTACCAAAGGCTCATACGCCTTTTCAATGGCAACCACAAATGCCTAGGGAGGAACTTATCGAAAAGCAAGTATATCTTAAGAAACACCTTCGTGCCAGGGGGCTTAGGCTTACTTGGCATGATGTCAATGCCAGTTTTTTAGAAGCAGTTTTATCCAGGGGATCAAGAAGGCTAAGCCGGGTTATTGAGTATGCTTACCATCAAGGATGCAAATTTGATTCGTGGGATTCTGAGCTACGTTTTGATAAATGGATGGATGGATTCCAAGCAGCCGATATCTCTCCGGAATTCTATGGGAATACTAAGTGGGAATACGATCGTATACTACCATGGGATCATATTAATTCAGGGGTATCAAAAGAATTTTTAATGCGCGAGGCGGAACAAGCACTGCATGGTATGTTTACACCTGACTGCCGATTAGGGCAGTGCCCTGATTGCGGGGTCTGTAAACACTTGGGGATTTTGCCAAAAACTACGTCCAAAACTTGAACGGGGGTAATAATTTGGGCCCTTCCCGAAGAATTCGGTATGAATATGAAGCCCCGGTTTGTATTTGGAGAATCCGTATAACAAAAACCGGCATTACAAAGTATATGTCCCATTTAGATTTCATAAGGACTGTGGAAAGATCAGCGAGGCGGGCAGGGTTACCTCTTACGTTATCAGGTGGGTTTAATCCCCGTCCCCGAATGTCTTTTTCTCCGGCTTTGCCTGTGGGTGTATCAAGTCATTCTGAATTTGTCGATCTTTTTCTCAAGGAATCCGTAGATATCGATGTGGCATCCTGGAAGTTAAATAAATCCTTCCCTTCCGGGATAAGGGTTATCGCCTCACGGATTCTTTCCCCGAATGTATCTGCTCTTTCAGCTGTTATTGAGGCTGCATCGTACAGATTGGCCTTGCATGCCGAGGTAAAAATAGATCCCGGTAGTATTGCAAAGGCTGTTACTGAAATTTTATCGGAAGATTCCATCGAGATTGTGCGTACAACGCCTAAGGGTACCCGAAGGATTAACTTGCGTCCGTTAATCTATGATATACGGACAGAGCCAGAAAACTTGCCTCTGTCTGTTTATTCCGTTGTTGCTTCAGGCTCATCAGGGAATGTAAGAATATTAGATTTGGCTGATATTATCCTTAAATTTGCCGGAATCCGGAATAACGGTGTTTTCATGGATATTACCCGAGAGGGCCTTTATAAATTTTGCAATGAATCATTATGTTTGCCCTGGTGAATATTGCTATGTTTTGAATGTTGGTATTTTCCCCATTGGGGACTTATTTGAGGAGTGAGGACGAGTGTCCAAAGAGATTGTTGTTAGCATTGGGCCGGGCGAAACCCGTGCCGCCGTTGTAGAAAACGGCAGGCTGGAGGAAGTATATATTGAAAGATCAGCCCACCAGAGACATGTTGGTAATATATATAAGGGTAAGGTTAAAAATGTGCTCCCCGGTATGCAGGCGGCTTTTGTAGATATAGGCCTTGAACGAAATGCTTTTCTTTATGTTGATGATGCATTGAAAGCCAGGGAAACACAATATGATGATGTTGATATAGAAGATTTAAAAGCACTTTCGATCAGGGATATTCTCAAAGAAAATCAGGATGTTATTGTTCAGGTTACGAAAGAGCCTATAGGTACAAAAGGGGCCAGAGTAGTCACTCAGGTTACTTTGCCCGGTAGGAATGTGGTGCTTATGCCTACTGTGGATTACGTAGGGGTAAGCAGACGAATCACAGATGATAATGAAAGAACCAGATTAAAAGCAGGTGCAAGCAAAGCCAAACCCAGGGGATGTGGTGTTATTGTTCGTACTGCGGCAGAAGGTAAGAAGGAAAATGAAATCAGTTCCGAAATTAAATTTTTAGTTAAGCTATGGCGACGAATAAAACAAAAAGCGCGTCGGGTAGCCGCCCCCAGCCTTTTGCATCGGGATTATAACTTAATATACAGGATCATGAGGGATCTTTTATCCGAAGACGTCGACGCCTTTATCATTGATAATAAAAGGGAGTTTTTGAAGGCCGAAGATATTATAGAAATGATGTCCCCAAAATTAAGAAGGAAATTAAAACTTTATCGGAATGAGACTCCTATTTTAGAAGCCTACGGTATTGAAAGTGAAATTGAAAAGGCTTTGCACCGTAAAGTGTGGTTATCATGCGGGGGGTACATTATTTTCGATGAAACTGAGGCCTTGACAAGTATTGATGTGAACACCGGCCGTTATACCGGTACAATAAATCTCCAAGATACTGTTTTAAAAACTAACCTCGAGGCAGCCAGTGCAATAGCCCACCAATTAAGGTTGAGAAATATTGGTGGAATCATTATTATTGATTTTATAGATATGGATTCCGCGGAAGCCCGGGAAGAAGTTGCAAAACGGCTTGAGGAAGAATTAAAAAAAGATAAGACTAAGGCAACAGTCCTCGGTTTTACTCACCTTGGTCTTCTGGAGATGACACGTAAAAAAACCCGGCCGGGACTCCGGGAGGCCCTCACGAGATCTTGTCCGTACTGTGATGGGAAAGGAATAGTACTGTCTGAAGAGACTCTTGCATTCAAGGCGGAGAGGGCATTAAAACGGGTTGCGGTTAAGACTGATCAAGAGGCTATGATGGTTCTTTTGCACCCTAACGTCGCATCCCTACTTATTGGACAGGGAGGGGGGAATCTCTCCAGGCTGGAACAGGAGACAGGTAAGTCCATATACGTTAAGGGGAATTTAAGTTTTCATATGGAAGATACAGGCGAGATCATAACCGGGAGCCAGGAGGCAATTAAGAAGATGGCTGTTCCCGTCGGTATAGGGGATGTTTTAGAAGTTGAAATAAAAGAACAGCATGCCTCTAATCCAATGAACGGCATTACAAGGATAGATGGATATATCCTGGATATTGATGGTGCAGGTAGCTTAATAGGTGAAAGAATGTTAGTTGAGATTCAAAAAGTTTTCAGGACATATGCCAAGGCAAAACCTATGGATGCAAAGGATGCAAAAAATGCTGTGGCTGATATGATTGTAAACACCTCAACGAACATGATGATAGCCGGTAATGGACGTGTTTGACATAATAGGTTCGGGTGTGGTAGACTTCTTCGTGCGGGCATTTATTGCTCCGCCGCACAAAATGGGTTAACTGGAAACATGCATGAGATGCATGTACCCTTATTTTGGCGAGACAGAGCAAGAGGGGAACTGAAATTCATGTACGCGATAATTGAAACCGGCGGTAAACAGTACAGGGTAAAAGAAGGGGATGTCCTTAGAGTTGAACGGCTTCCCCACGAACCCGGAGAAGTTTTAGAATTTGAAAACGTCTTATTTGTACGCAATGGTGATGAAATTAAAATCGGGAATCCCAGGTTGCCTAATACCTGTGTTTCGGCAAAAGTGATTGCTCAGGGTAAAGGCAGGAAAATCTTGGTATTCAAGTATAAGGCTAAGAAAAATTATCGAAAGCGTTATGGTCATAGGCAGCCGTATACGGAAGTCCGGATACAAGAGATAAAGGTTTGATTTAAAATTAGTGCTTTGTAATTCAGGGGGTGAATGATAATGGCCAGGAAAAAGGGTGGAGGCAGTTCGAGAAACGGAAGGGATTCTCAAGCCCAACGCCTAGGAGTTAAGGAATATGCAGGTCATCGTGTTAATGCCGGAAGCATACTGGTCAGGCAAAGGGGGACCAGGATTCATCCTGGCTTAAATGTTGGGGTAGGTACAGACCATACACTTTATGCGAAAGTAAACGGGCTTGTTTCATATGAACGGCGCGGGCGGAAGAAGACTCAAGTAAGTGTTTACCCTGAAGCCATATAAAGCACTTAAGGGGTGTCTTTCAGTATCAAGTTTATATGTGTAAGGAATGAATTTATCCGAAGAGTTTGATGTGAAACCCTCGTGGGCTCAGCAGATATGCTTGCCTGCGGGGGTTGCTTGTCATATTTGAAGGGGAAATGCCACTTCGGGGTGGTCTGAAATGTTTGTTGATAAGGCTACAATTTTTGTAAAAGGCGGGGACGGAGGATCAGGCTGTGTCAGTTTTAGGAGAGAAAAATACGTCCCGGCAGGCGGCCCTGACGGCGGGGACGGCGGGGATGGGGGGAGTGTGATCCTTTCCGTATCCCCAAGATTACATACGCTAATGGATTTACGTCGTAAAAAACATTATAAAGCTGCCCATGGGCGTCCGGGGAGTGGAAAGAACAGGCATGGCGGAAAAGGGGATGACATAATCATAGAAGTCCCTCCAGGCACGATAGTATATAATTCTTCTTCACGGGAAGTAATAAAAGATCTCGTTTCTCCGGGCCAGACTGTTACAGTGGCGACAGGCGGTAAAGGCGGGAAGGGTAATGCCAGGTTTGCAACTGCAACGAAACAAGCGCCGCGCTATGCTCAACCCGGGCAAAAAGGGGAAGAACTCAAAATTGACCTAGAATTGAGGCTTCTGGCTGATGTAGGCTTTGTAGGGTTACCTAATGCAGGGAAGTCAACCCTCCTCTCGCGGATTTCAGCTGCCCGGCCGAAAATTGCAGATTATCCGTTTACCACAACCCGGCCCCACCTCGGTGTTGTTGATTTAGGGAATGGAAGGAGTTTTGTTGTTGCAGATATACCCGGTCTTATTGAAGGAGCGCACATGGGATCTGGCCTGGGGCATGAATTCTTAAGACATATAGAGCGTACTGAAGTCTTGGTTCATGTTTTAGATATGGCAAGTGTGATGGAGGGACGTGACCCAGTTGAGGATTACCATACCGTATGTGGCGAAATGAGGCTTTATAATCCTGAACTTGCCAGTCGCCGGACAATATTGGCCCTTAATAAAATGGACTTACCCGAAGCCAGAAAATATTATGAGGAATCTTTAAATGATTTATCCGGATTGGATCGGGAAATATACCCAATTTCTGCGGTGACCGGCGAGGGAATAGACAGACTCCTCGAAGCGATGGCAGGGGCACTTAATCTTTAAATTACAATCCATTGTATGAATTGTGGTTAGGGGGTTGAATTTATTGCAGTTATCAGATTCTATCGTGCCTTGTAAAAAGTCCGGGATCAGGAGAGTCGGGTTAATGGGTGGGACTTTCGATCCGGTTCACTATGGCCATTTAGTGACTGCGGAAGTTGCAAGGGCTAAGTTTTTATTGGATTTAGTAGTTTTTGTTCCTGCGGGAATCCCCCCTCACAAAAAGGGAATTAAAATATCCCAAGGAACTGACAGATACATGATGACGGTTTTAGCAACCGTTTCAAATCCTTTCTTTAAAGTGTCCAGGGCGGAACTTGATAGGCCCGGTCCTTCTTATGCTATTGATACCGTTGAATATTTTTGTACAACTTTTGACAAGGGGACTGAAATTTTCTTTATTACTGGTGCTGATGCTGCTGTAGAAATCCTGACATGGAAAGACGCGAAGGATCTTCTTAAGAAATGCGGTTTTATTGTCGCAACTCGCCCAGGCTATTCTACAGGCGAACTAAAGGGGCATCTCAAAGAAGCAAAATTATATTCAACGCATTGTATTTATACAGTCGAGGTCCCGGCCCTTGCTATCTCCTCAACAGATATCAGACGTAGGGTAAAGCAAGGTGAGCCTATTCGGTATTTACTGCCGAGAAATGTAGAAAACTATATTTATAAGACAGGGCTTTATTGCCCAAATAAAATAACGGAGTAATAAAAAGTTCGAATTATGTGTAATATCTGAATGAGGAGAGTTTACAATAAGAAGGTTCAATGGTATAATACTACAAACGGCAGAAATTGGAGGTAGGCCTGAGTGCCATAGTGATACGGAAGTAACTATTGGGCTAACTGAAAAGGCCTCCTGGCTCAGATTCTACCTTGCTGGCTTCCACAGTTACCGGATGCTTACGGAACAGGAACTGATCGGGGATTCGGCGAGTGCGATTGAATTAATGCGGCTGGATTGGAATAAAGACGGCCGCACTACTGTCTGAAGTTTATATGTGCGGACAAGGAGCCAAGGCAAAATACTGACCTTGGTTTTCCTTTCATAATCACGCGGAGGTGACTCATAGTGACAAAGACCCTTTATGTAGGGAATCTCCCCTGGTCAGTGACTGATGAAGAACTCAGTCAAGTGTTTGGGGCTGTTGCGGAGGTTAGGGGATCCAGAGTAATTGTTGACAGAGTGACTCAAAAATCACGAGGTTTTGGTTTTGTAGAAGTTGCGGAAAGCGATGCTGAGCGTGTCATAGATGCAATGAACGGTACTGAACTCCAGGGAAGGCCTCTTGTTGTTAATGAAGCAAGGGCCAGACAAAATCGATTCTAGGCTTATTCTTATGATGCGGGAGGCGGAATAATATAGACGGTATATCCATAGTTGAAGCTGCTTGTGAGGCGGCTTTGTCCCGGAAGGCAGTTGATATAATCGTATTTGATGTTAGGGGTATAACAATTATTGCTGATTATATGGTTTTAGTCAGCGGTACATCGGACAGGCACGTAAGGGCTATAGCTGACGGGGTACAGTACGATATTAAAGAAAAGGGTACATTACCCCTCAGCAAAGACGGAGCCTGTGAGGCAGGATGGATTGTACTGGATTACGCAGATACTATTATTCATGTATTCCATGTTAAGGAACGGGAATATTATGATTTGGAACATTTATATAAAGAGGCTAAGGTAATCCTGACAAACCAATCGATGGCGGAAAGAGAACTGAACAAGCCGGTGAAACAGGGACGGGCATAGATCTTTATAATCCTGATCGGCTTGACTTTTAACGAACGTTTGTTATAATCGCACTATACTATATTACCTAATACGAATATAGCGGACTGCGATGAAAAGGAACAGTAGGAAAGAATTGCTGCTTCCAGAGAGCCTGCAGCGGTGAAAGCAGGTGCAACGAATTAATCCGAACTCGCCTTTGAGCTTCGTAGATGAAGGCCATAATGGGTTTTATTCAAAAAAGATAACAGGAGATAGTCTACGACGGGTAAGCGTACGTTATGCGCAAAAGACGGGCAAGCAGAAGAATGTTGTGGGGACGTAGCTCAGCTGGGAGAGCGCGTGAATGGCATTCATGAGGTCGTGGGTTCAAATCCCATCGTCTCCACCATTTTTTCCCTTCTTGCTAATAAGGGTGGTACCGCGGGAATTATCCTCTCGTCCCTAGTGGCGAGGGGTTTTCTTTTTGATGACAAATAAGTCAATGAATTATTTATATCTCATTTGGTAAGTGTTACTTCCTGAGAGGGTGGTTGAGCATGGAGGATAAATACGATTTTTCGGGACTTGAATCTAAGTGGCAAAGGGTTTGGGAAGAAACAGGGATATATCATTCAGATCCACATCCCGTTAAACCGAAATATTATGCACTGGAAATGTTCCCCTATCCGTCAGGGAGGCTCCATATGGGCCATACGAGGAATTATGCTATCGGTGATGTAATAGCAAGATTCAGGAGGATGAGCGGATTTTGTGTCCTTCACCCTATTGGGTGGGATGCATTTGGGCTTCCCGCTGAAAATGCAGCTATCGAAAGGGGTATCCCACCGTCCGATTGGACGAAGACTAATATTGAGCATATGCGTGAGCAATTTCGGCGATTGGGTCTGAGCTATGATTGGAGGAGAGAGGTGGCTTCCCATCACCCCGGATATTACAAATGGACCCAATGGCTTTTTCTCCGGCTATTTAAACATGGGCTTGCATATAGGAAAAAAGCACAGGTTAACTGGTGTCCTGATTGTCAAACGGTTCTAGCTAATGAACAGGTTGTTCAGGGGCTTTGTGAAAGATGCAGCACAGAGGTTAAAAAGAGAGAACTTAAGCAGTGGTTTTTAAGGATTACTGATTATGCTGATAGGCTCCTTGAAAACCTCGACAATCTGGAGGGTTGGCCTGAAAAAGTTAAGATAATGCAAAGAAATTGGATTGGAAAAAGTGAAGGAATTGAGGCTATTTTTAAATTAAAAGGCACAAATGATGAGGTTAAAGTATTTACTACAAGGCATGATACTATTTTTGGTGTCACGTATCTTGTGCTTGCCCCAGAACACCGACTTGTTGGTAAAATAATTTCCGGTTCCCCCGAAGAACAGGAGATAAGGGAGTTTATCAGAGAGGTGACTGGCAAAAGTGAGATAGACAGGACCAGTGATCTTACTGAAAAGACTGGGGTGCCGACAGGTGCCTATGCAATAAACCCTATGTCAGGTGAAACCATCCCTATTTGGATTGGCAATTATGTCTTACCTCACTATGGGACAGGGGCAGTTATGGGTGTGCCGGCCCACGATCAACGGGACTTTGAATTTGCAAAGAAATACGGATTACCTATAAAACCTGTAATTTCCCCCAAAACTCAAACAAAAGTGGGGGAGGACAAAGTTTATGAAGACCCCGGCATAATGATAAATTCACCTGGGTTTAACGGGACGGAAAGCGAGGTTGCGAAAGATGCGATTGCCGATTTTATGGAAAAGCGAGGTTTAGGTAATCGCGCTACAAACTACAGGCTTCGTGACTGGTTAATTTCAAGGCAAAGATATTGGGGTGCCCCAATACCAATTGTGTATTGCAATTCATGCGGAATTGTGGCGATCCCTGAAAATGAATTACCTGTCCGGCTTCCGCTGGACGTGGAATTTACACCCGGCGGACAATCACCTTTGAATTATATACCTGAATTTGTTAATACGAGGTGCCCAAAATGTAATGGTCCGGCGAAACGTGAGACTGACACTATGGATACTTTTATGTGTTCGTCATGGTACTATATCAGATTTACCTGCCCGAGGATGGAAGATAAAGCCTGGGATCGGGAAACAGCAGATTATTGGCTCCCCGTGGATCAGTATACAGGCGGAGTAGAGCATGCAATACTGCATTTAATGTATTCAAGATTCTTTACCATGTTTCTCCATGATATCGGACTCCTAAAAACTGAAGAGCCGTTTGCCCGCCTGCTTACTCAGGGCATGGTCTTAAAAGACGGAATTAAGATGTCTAAATCCAAAGGGAATATTGTCGATCTTAAAGAAATGTTGGATACCTACGGGGCAGATACAGTCAGGCTTTTTACATTGTTTGCATCCCCCCCTGACAGAGATTTTGAATGGAATGAGCAAGGGGTGGAGGGTGCATCACGATTCTTAGGTAGGGTCCGGAGGCTTATCTATGAATTCCAGCATGAATTTAATCATTCCGACACTGATTATAAAGATATACCGGAATTAATGCCTGAAGATAAGGAAATGCGTAGGAAAGTCCATACAACGCTAGAGAAAGTTACAAAGGATTTAGATAGGTACAGTCTTAATACGGTTATTGCGGCAGTGATGGAGCTTGTTAATTCACTGTACCAATTCCGGGAGGCGGCTAAGGCCAGGGTTTCCGCTGGGAAGGTTATGAAAGAAGCCATTGAAATTGTCTTGTTAATGCTGGCGCCTTTTGTACCTCATATAACTGAGGAACTATGGCATGAACTTGGGTTCACTGACAGTATCCATAAGGAAGACTGGCCGGATATAGATAAAAGCGCTCTGTTTGAGGCAGAAGTCGAAATTGTAATTCAGGTTAACGGACGGGTCAGGGACAGAATGTATGCACCTAAAGGCAAAGATCATAAATATCTGGAGAGTGCAGCCTTAAAGCAGGATAGGATTAAGGAGTTTGTCGGTAATAAAGAAATTCGTAATGTTTTTGTAGTTCCTGACAAACTTGTAAATATAGTAATTAGTTAATACTGCGGTTATTTCGGTATGGTTAATATAGTCTGTAAAATCCCCGCCTTCGTAAGGCGGGGATTTTTATTGAAGCGGTTTAGTTTAAAAATCTATTCTTTACATCACCCAAAAACTGCCTGAAAGGGTAGCACTGGTTATGGAGGGGACGTACCGGATATATCGAAGATTTAATTGTAATGATAGCTTTCCCCTCAGAAATAAGGTGAGTGCTATGTTAGATCTCCCAAAACGACAAAAACAAGCTGCTTTAGTGCTGGTTTTGGCACTTGCCGTAGGCGGGATTGTTTTATTTGTAAGAGGTTCTGCAGATCCTCCTATAGTTGTATACCCGGGCCCTCTTGTCAAAGACGGAAGCGGGGAAGGAGAGGTGATTCAATCAAAGGCGGATTACGGAAATCTGGAAATAGAAGGACAATTAGCTTCGGGTTCAGCCGAAAAGCCGAAGCCTGAAGATCTTGTCGTACATGTATGTGGTGCCGTCAAAAATCCCGGTGTTTACACCCTTTCCGGGGGCATGCGTATTAAAGATGCAGTGGAGGCTGCTGGGGGGCTTGAGGATTCAGCTATACAGGAAGCAATAAATATGGCCACAAAGCTCACCGATTCTATGCAGATTTATATCCCGGAGAGATCTGGGACCTTTGAATCTGATACAGGTGAAGCAGATATTGTTCTGAATGCCTTCGCTAATGACAAAGTTAACATTAATACCGCAACCTCAAGTCGACTTCAGGACTTAATTGGAATTGGGCCTGCATTGGCTAAAAGGATACTTGATTTCAGGGCGGCTGGCGGCAGATTTGATTGTCCTGAAGATATCATGAAAATTCCCGGAATAGGAACGAAAAAATACGCCGATTTAAAGGATTTAATAACAGTTCACTAATTATCGGAGCTGAATAGAAATGTCCGGTGAGGACCGTCTTTTTTTATTCGGTTGTTTTTTTATACTGGGAATAGTTCTACAGGGAATATACAGTGATCAATCGGTGCTTATCCCTGTTTGCGTTGCTGTTGAATGTTTTCTTGTAATAGGTATTTTTCTTTTTAGGATAAAGGGGCAGCGGAGAGTTTATGTCAATTGGGCAATATTGTTATGTGCTGCCATGGTTATAGGTGCTTTAATCATGGGTGTATGCACAGCACGGAGACGGGGTACTGAGGAACTGATCTCATATATTGCAGGTAAAGACTGTGAGATTCAAGGGTCCATAATCGGTATACCGGAAATTGAAAACGGTGGAAAGTGGAGGGCAACTCTAAAATCAGAATCAATTATGGGTAATAAAGATCTCTGCGGTGTGAGCATACTCCTTACGGGAACTGTTGATCCAGGAACTGATTTTCAGCTCCGGACAGGTAATACAATATCTGCTACAGGGCGCTTTTATTTACCGGGGGCGCCTTTGAACCCGGGCGAACCCGATATGCGAAGAATTATGGCCTGTAGGGGGCTGAACGGAACTCTTTATGTGGGAGACACCTGTAATATTCATGTTTTGGATAGGGGGAAATTGAACTTTATCTGCTATTGTGCAATGTTATTAAGGGAGGGGATAATTTCTACTTGTGAATCTACACTCCGGCCGCGGCAAGCAAAGGTACTTTCAGGAATGCTTCTAGGTAAGGCCCCTGTTTATATGAAAACTGCTTTGGAATCCACGGGTACATCCCACCTTTTTGCTGCCTCAGGCCTACATCTGGGCTATGTAGTCTTGACATGTATTACTATCCTTGCACCAGTTAGATTACCGGTATTAATTAAGTCTGTGATTGTATTTACGTTTATTTGGGTTTATGCAATTGCCTGCGGTTTAAGTGCATCAATATTTCGGGCGGCCCTTATGTTTTCATTTGGGATTCTTCCCAAACCCGGGGAAATCAAAATATCTTCTAAATCTACCTTGGTTTTAGCGTCTCTTGTTATGTTTACTGTAAATCCGTACGCTGTTTTTGATGTAGGGGTACAACTTTCCTGCTTTGCAGTTCTTTCAATTATTCATCTTTATCCCCGGATTTACAATTTATCAAAGCCCCTTGGAAATCACTTGTCTGATATTTTTTCGTTATCTGTTTCTGCCCAATTGGGAGTTATGCCTCTTATCGTTTGGTATTTCGGAATATTTGCGCCTATTGGTATCGTTGCCAACATTCCATGCGTAATTCTTACCGGTATGGCGGTACTGATAGGCTTGTCAGCTACCTTAATAAATTTCATCTTCCCCCCTTTAGCACTGATGCTTAATACGGCTAACGGTTTTATTATATTAATCTTGGAAAAAATTATAGAATTTTTTTCTAGAGTTCCCTTAGGCATTTTTACCTTGGGAAGACCCGGGGTTTGGCTGATAGTCCTTTATTATCTGGGGATAATCGCCTTTGGGATTCCGAGGCGTTTTAGAAGATACCTCTGCATTAAAGTAAACCTTATTTTCTTTATTGTACTTACGATTGCATTAGGTTCCGTTATGTACTCTATAGTGGAACGCCAAAAAATTGAGGTGGTGTTTTTCGCAGTCGGTCAAGGGGACGCAATATTTATTAAAAGTACAAGGGGTAAATTATTCCTTATTGACGGTGGTGGATTAGCGGGTCAATCAAAGGATCCGGGCAGGGATATGATCTTACCCTTTTTCAGGCGCAGGGGGATAAACCATATAGATGTTATTATATGTACACACCCTCATTATGATCATATAAAAGGCCTTTTTGCAGTGCTTGACTCATGTAGTGTTGATTTAATTTTAAAGCCGGAAATACCCGGGCACATGATACCCGATATTGACTATGCTTTAGCCAAGCTTGCAAAAGAAAAAAATACACCTGTAGTCGAGCTTGTTGAGGGCGGCCGGCTTGATATAGGGGACGGGATCAAAATATGTGTCCTTAATCCGGCTATTGATTATTTAGAAAAAGCATATGCAGGACATGTCCTGACAGATCTAAATGCGCTTTCACTGGTAATGAAGTTGGAATACAGGGAGTTTTCCCTGCTCCTTACAGCAGATGCAGGAAAGGCTCAATTAGGTGCAATTATAGATTCAGAGGAAAACCCTAAAACAACGGTGCTTAAAGTCCCACACCATGGTTCAAGGGACGGTCTGAGCCCCAGGATTATAAATTCTATAAAACCGTCTGTTTCAGTAATATCCGTTGGCCCGAATCCCTTTTCACATCCGGCGTATGAAGTAGTTGAAAATTTAACCGGAGCAGGCTCTGTTGTTTTCCGGACTGATATAGACGGTGCCGTGATTTTAAGAACCTGTGGAAAACGAGTTCATATCAGGTCAATAAAGAGCAGCCGTTTTTTTAAGGGGACCCTTTAGAGAATCCTTTTATCGATCGGAATTATCCATGAAGACATCGCTGGCTTACATTGACTTTTAGTTTGTAAGGACCTTATACTAAGTTCAGATGACCCGGATCTCTGACTTGTCAAATATAAATAAGGAGGCAGCCGGTTATGAAGGAAGTTATCAGGGTCGGGGCAGATCCCTTTCCTCCTTACCAGTATGTGAATGCAGACGGCACTTTAGATGGTTTGGATTACCGTGTGGTGAAGGCTGTATTGGAAAGGGCCGGTTATACACCGAAAATTACAATTGATACCTGGAGTAAAGTTTGGTCATGCTTTTTAAAAGGAGAGTTAGATGCATTGTTTCAAGTCCAGGATACACCGGAACGATTAGCTAAATACTTCTTTTCAAAACGACTACGTGATGCAGTCACTGGAGCGGTCACCCTAAAAAAGGAATTAGAGAGCCTTACATCTTATAAAGAAATCCCTGAACAAAATTTATCCATAGCTGTTATTGAGGGGTTTTCCTACGGTTATCAAATTGATAGCCTTGCGGATACTTCTAAAAAAACATATCCGGATACTTTGGGTCTATTGAAAGCAGTTGAAACTGGCGAAGCGGATCTGGGTATAGTGGATCAGGGTGTATATACTCATTTAAAGAAACAGGGTAAAACAGGCAGTTTTTTAACAATCCCGGGTTTGGAGTATTTAAGGCCCCTTTATGTTATGTTCCGGGAATCTTTTGACAGGGATGCTTTTAATTCCGCACTTGAAAATAAACGGGGATAACAGGCAATCAGTAACAGTATGTCTATGCTGTTTGTTTTTAGAATGTGATATTTACGGAAATGATGAAATAATTAAGGGGAAAGTCATAAAGATAAGGGAGCGGCTGAATTGGATGTTATAACCGGTGATATCAGAAGAGGAAAATATAAGCCTGTTTATCTTCTGTATGGGGAAGAGGATTTTCTTCGTGATATAAGAGCCCGGGAACTGATTGATGCAGTAGTTGATAGGGATCTCATGGATTTCAATTGTACAGTGTTCCACGGGCCCGAAAGCGATATATCAAATATAGGTTCTGCAATTATGGCATTGCCTGTGCTTTCAGATAAGCGTATCGTTATAATCTGGGATCTTGATAGCTTCCCGGAGGATCACCGAAAAATAATTGCTTTGGCCCTGGATAAAATGCCTGATACAACCGTTGTGGTCCTTGTTGCTTCTGAAATAGACAGAAGGACCTCTTTATTTAAAATTGCTTCCAAAAAAGGCAGGGTTGTATTATTTCGACGTTTTTATCCTAATCAGGCTTTAGGGTGGCTTGCTGGATATGCACGTTCCAAGGGGGCCTTCCTGGACAGGGCTGCCCGGGAATATCTCGTTACAGTCCTGGGGACTGAGGCTTCACAATTAATAGGCGGTGTGGAAAAGGCGTATGACTATGCGGGCATAGCTTTAGGTGGGGAAAATAAGATCACGTTAGATCACGTAAAGGCCGTTGTTCAAGGAGTTCCGGAATGTGGTATTTTTGATTTTATCGATGCAATAGGTGATCGGGATATTGAAAAAGCTATCGCTTCATTAAATAACATTCTTGTTTTTAAGGAATCACCTCTTAGAGTACTGTACCTTACTGCCAGACAAATAAGGCTTATTATTAAAGCCAAAACCCTAAAGGAACAAAAAATGTCGAATATGCAGATAGCAAAGGCTCTGGGTGTGCATGATTTCGTTGCACGTAAATGTATAGCTCAAGCTGATAACTTTAATTTCAGGGAACTCGAAAATGCCTTTAATATATTGGTTCAAACGGATATAAGGCTAAAAACTTCCGGAAGCCCTGATCACATTATTCTGGAGAGACTTGCACTTCAAATATGTGAAGGACTTTACCCCTAGGCAAGTCCTTCTTTGGATTCAGCCTCTTTAACCATTAATGTAAGTTTACGGGTAAGGCGGGATTTACGTCTGCCCGCTTGGTTTTTATGGATTACACCCTTCTGCACAGCTTTATCAAGGGCTTTTCCGGCTTCCTTGAGTAATTCCGAAGAACGTGTAAAATCCCCGTCCTCAAGGCTTGTTTCATATTTCTTTACGGCAGTCTTTACCAAGGATTTTACTGATGCGTTTCGTATTTGTCGTTCTTTTGATGTTCTTACCCGCTTTATTGCGGATCTGTTAATCGCCAAAATATTCTACCTCCCCGTTTCGTGAAGAATTACGAACGTAATTTTATCATGATACATGGGAAAACGCAACATTGGGTTGCCTGCTTCAATGTCCCCTTTATTTTATCAGGATCACCCTATCAGTTTCTGTTGGATTTACTCAGCTCCTGATACCGGTATTGGCAGGGGACGGTTTAGTTGACCCCTGTTTTACAATAACTCTCCGTACTTTCTTACATATGCATTCTTGAACCATTGTGCCAATCCCATGTAAAGTACAACCGTCAGGGCTAACCAGGCAAAATAGGAATTCGGAAGTGGAGCCAGGCCAATCTTGGCTCCAAAGGATGTGAAAGGGATAAGAGTTAAAACAATAATCCCTGTAAAGGTAAGAAGGACTACCGGAGTAGATGCACGGCTTTGAATAAAGGGTACTTTCGGTGTCCGGATCATGTGTATTACCAAAGTTTGCGACCACATGGATTCAACAAACCAGCCTGCCTGGAAGACTGCAATAAAGTGGGATTTCAGTGCTGCATCAGTTATCTGACTATAAAATTGTCCGCCAATCATTGCAGGAGCAATGATATAGTACATTAATGCAAAGGTGGTAATATCAAAAATAGAGCTGGTAGGTCCTATCCATAGCATAAAGTTGGCAATGGATGAGGCGTCCCACTTTCTGGGTACACGCAGAAACTCTTCATCTACATTGTCCCATGGAAGTGCTATACATGAGATATCATAAATTAAATTCAAAAGTACCAAATGAATTGCAGCCATGGGTAAGAATGGCAGGAAGGCGCTGGCAATTAATACGGAAAAAACATTCCCAAAGTTAGAGCTGGCAGTCATTTTGATGTACTTAATCATGTTGCCATAGGTCTTTCGCCCTTCAATAATACCTTCCTCGAGTACAGTGAGATCCTTTTCCAGGAGTATTACATCTGCCGATTCCCTGGCTATATCCACTGCATTATTTACGGAAATGCCTACATCAGAAGCCACCATGGCAGCTGCATCATTAATCCCGTCGCCTAAGAACCCTACTGAGTGCCCGTTATCCCTGAGGCTAGTTACCACTCTGGCCTTTTGTCCTGGGGAAAGTTTAGCAAAAACAGTGGTGGTCTCCACGACTTCAGGGAGTTCCAAATCTGACATCTTTTCTATATCTTCACCAAGCAGCAGATTTTCGACAGGTAGTCCTACCTGTTGACATATGGTTCTGGTAACCCGTTCATTATCTCCAGTTAAGACCTTTACTTCTACGCCGTAATCGTGCAATCCCCTGATAGCGTCAGCAGTTGTTTCCTTAGGCGGATCCAGAAAAGCCAAGTAGCCGATGAGTACCATATCACTTTCGTCTTGGACTGAAAATTCGCCGATCGGTGAAGGGTTTGTTTTTTGGGCTACGGCAATTACCCGCATACCCATATCATTAAGACGCCCAACAGTCTCTGCTATGGTTTCCTTAATTGCTTCGGAAAGGATATCAACTATACCACCGAATTCTACATGGGAACATATGGACATGATTTCCTCCACTGCACCCTTAGTTACCATTTGTGTTTTACCGTTCTTATCTTCAACTACTACGCTCATACGCCTGCGTTCAAAATCGAAAGGGACCTCATCTACTTTATGGTAGAATGTTGTCAAACCTTGGAGTGTAGGTTCACTCATGCTACGTTGTTTCGTCCTTTCCAAAATGGCTACATCAATCAGATTTTTCAGGCCGGTTTGAAAGTAACTGTTTAAGAATCCGTGCCGTAACACACGTAGACTTGATTCCCCGTGAACATCCAGATAATATTCAAGGACTACCCGATTCTCAGTTAAAGTACCGGTCTTATCGGTACAAAGAACATCGACAGAACCAATATTTTGGATGGCATTGAGGCTTTTAACAATGGTTTTCTTTTTAGACATGGTTACCGCACCCTTGGCTAGGCTGGCGGTGACTATCATCGGCAGCATTTCAGGGGTTAAGCCTACCGCAACGGATATGGCAAAAAGGGTTGCCTCCATCCAATTACCTTTGGTAAAACCGTTAAGGAACAAAACAACTGGTACCATTGCTAATATAAACCTGATTAACACCCAGGAGACAGCGTTAACTCCTTGTTCGAAACTGGTTTGCACACTGACATCCACGATATCCTGGGACATCCTGCCGAAAACAGTATTATTGCCGGTGGCTGCAACTACTCCTACTGCAGCACCGCTTACTACGTTAGTACCCATAAAAGCTAGGTTTGGAATATCCGTTAAAGCCAAATTCCGTGAATTATGCACAATAATGCCTAGTTTTTCTACAGGCTCACTTTCACCTGTTAAAGCAGATTGGCTTACAAAAAGGTCTTTGGCTCTGAGGATTCGCAGATCCGCGGGTACCATATCACCTGCAGCCAAATGAATTAAATCCCCCACTACCACTTGATCTAAATCAATTTCTCTTTTCTCTTGTCCGTAGCGCTCCACCGCGGTGGTAATCTTAATCATTTCCTGCAGACGGGAGGCTGCATTACCGGATCTGGTTTCCTGAATGAATTGTAATAATCCACTGACAGTTACTAAAACCAGAATAATAATTACGGTCATAGGATCCTTTTCACCTAAGGGTGCAAAATAAACATCTGTCATATATGATACTGCTGCCAAAGCAATTAGTATAACGGTAAACGGATTCACAAAGGAGGCAATTAATCTTTTGAAAGATGAATCCTGTTTTCCAAACGTTACTATATTGTCACCGTAGCGCTCCCGGTTTACGAGTACTGCTTTTTCTGTTAACCCTTGTGAAGAGGTGTTTAAGGCTGCTAAGGCCGATATCTCGTCTAATTCGGTAATGGCATATAAGTCGTCGGAGATGTTATCCTTCGCGACGGAACGATTAGAAACACCGGCGTTTTTAAGATGATTATTGGGTTTTTCGTTTTCAATCATTATTAGACCATCCTATGTTGATATTTATCTATAAAAAAATGTAAAAAAGCAGTGCCGAACCGAAAATAATGGTGCAGGCTTGTGTTCGGCGTACATATCTTTTTAATCCTTGCCAAATTGTCTAGGGAACTATATGTTACCTAACGATGATAATATCATACCATAACAATCCATGGGAAGTTTGCCCTATAACATACCCTTTAAACGGCAATAATCAACTTGGATAGGCCTAATATGACTGGGGAAGCTACTATTATAGGTAAGAGGTGGTGTAAATGTTTCACAGAAGAAGACGTGTTTTAAGGGTACCACGAAAAGGGGATATTATCGGATCAAGTACCAACAGAAGTTACGGGCATGAGCCTGTTGATGACGTAATATGGAAAAATTACAGTGTAAGAACGGATTTGGCTCTCGAAGCACAGGATCTTGTTGCACAAAGGGTAGGAACGGAAGTCCCGGGGGTTATGTCTGAGACGGAAAAAACGAATTATGCCACTATAACCCGGGTCCGGGTTATGACTCCTGAGGCAGAACATATCCTTGGGAAAGCCAGGGGTAACTATACGACTATTGAATCGGAACATTTTTATGCTAGGAGCAGGGAAATTGACGAAGAACTAGCTCAAGTATTTGCAAGGGAGTTTCTAAGGATTGCACCGTTAGCTGAAAACGCCACTGTACTTGTAGCCGGCCTTGGAAATTGGCAGGCTACACCGGATGCACTTGGTCCCCGTACTGTTGAATACCTCACAGTTACAAGACATCTCCATGATTATATTCCCCAAGAATTGAAAGGCGGTATGCGGGCTGTATGTGCCATATCTCCTGGAGTTTTAGGTATCACAGGGATTGAAACAGGAGAAATTATAAGAGGGGTTGTAGCCAATATCAGGCCTGATCTTGTAGTTGTAGTTGATGCCCTTGCATCTTTATCTACAAAACGGCTTGGCACTACAATTCAAATGGGTGATACCGGTATCAGTCCCGGTTCAGGTGTAGGTAATATACGAATGGGAATTAACCGGGAAAGTCTAGGTGTGCCGGTAATAGCTATAGGGGCACCCACGGTCGTAGCAGCAGAAACCATAGCTATGGATGCTATGGATTTCATGCAAGGGCAACCGGGAACAATCGGACTTCAATCCCAGGGGATCCAGGAGACGACGGCAAGAAGGACTTATCTTAAGCAAATGCTGTCACCTTACTTCGGGACGTTGGTGGTTACCCCTAAGGACATTGATGATCTGGTTGAAGATTTGGCGGAAATTTTGGCAGCCGGTCTTAATGCAGCGTTACACCCTTCAATAGACTGGGATGAGATATTGACATACTTGCCGTAGAATAAGTCCTCCACCTAATTCATATAGATAGGTTATGCCAGATTATGCAATTATCCGTGTAAGGGTGGAGGATACCATATGCTTAGATTGAAGCGGCGGCGCCCCCAAAAAACAGGGTGGCCTCCTTTATTGTATATAATTTGTCTGTTCGGAAGTTTTGGTATAGGTATGTTGTTATCAGTGCATTGGAATGATCCGGTTCCTTCAGGCAGTGTATTACCGGTTTTGTCCGGGGCATTGATTGAAGGCGAAGCCAAGATGCAAAAACGAACAGAAAACATAATCAGCAGTCTCCGAAATCAGGAGTTTTTTGAAAGGGCAATCCCTATTTTCGGGCAGAAAGGCGGTGCTCGCAATGTAACTTCCTTTCTATTTGCTTTATCTGACACGGACTTCGCCAATCCTAAGACTTTTTTTACCATAGGAATTCCTTGTTTTTCCCTTTCCCTGACAAAGAAAACTAAGGCTTCTGAAACTTCTCGAGATCAGGCCAATATTGAATCTGAAAGGGGGACAGACCCCGGCTTGTCCCCTGAACCTGACGGTATTCCAAGCAGACAAATCAGGGATCCGGAGTTACATGCAAGTGTACTAAGGGATAAAGGACAAGGCCCGGAAGATGGATCCTTGCCTGAATCAGACTTGCGGATAAGTACTGAGAAAGGGCTTAGACAGGAACCTCTTGTTGCAATCTATCATTCCCATAGCTCTGAAGCATACCGTCTGACTTCAGGTGTTGATCATTTGTGGGGGAGTGAGGAAGGGATCATATATATAGGATCGAAATTAGCCTTGGCACTACAGGACAACCATGGTATACCAGTTCTTCATTCGAAAAGAATCCATGACTACCCTGTTTGGCGTGAGGCATATACCAGATCAGAAAAAACAATACTCGGAATTCTGGAAGCCAATAAGTCTATCCAAATAGTATTAGATGTTCATAGGGATGCAGGTTTACCGGTTTCTGTTTGCCCTCCTACCGTAGAGATTAAGGGTGTTAAGACAGCCCGTATACTTATTGTTGTTACTACCGATAATTATGGTTTGCCACATCCCGGGTGGCGAAATAATCTTTCCTTTGCTTATCAGCTTAACAAAGAACTTGATAAGATATGCCCCGGTCTTTCCCGCGGAGTAAGTGTGCGTAATGATGCCAGATGGAATCAACATGTACATCCGAGAGCCGTAATAGTTGAAATAGGTTCTGATAAAACTAAAAGGGAAGAAGCTGAGGCAAGTACAGTTTATATCGCTGAAGCTATTTCCCGCATCTTGCAAGGCTTAGAAAGTTAAGGGGAAAGGAATATTGAACATTATAGAAGCGGACAATAAGGCATTCTTACGAATATCCTTATAAGCAGTAATATGCTTGACAAAAAGTAAAACAGGGTGATATCTTTTACTTAAGGGAACTTAGCACTCAATGTATTTGAGTGCTAACGGAAGGTGATTGGTAGTGCCTTTTTATTTCTGCATGGATGATCGTAAGAAAAGAATATTACAAGCTGTCACTGATGACTATATTGATACTGCTGAGCCTGTGGGGTCCCGTACAATAGCTAAAAGATATAATTTAGGGGTCAGCCCCGCAACCATCAGAAGTGAAATGGCGGATCTCGAGGAATCCGGGTATCTTGAACAACCCCATGTTTCGGCAGGGAGGATTCCTTCCCATAAAGGATACAGATTTTATGTAGATTTCATCATGCAAACAAAGAATATATCCGAAAGGGATAGGTTGCGTATTCGGCGTAGGCTTGAAGAGAAAAAGAGAGAGCTGGATCTGATAACCGAGGAGACCGCAAAAATACTTGCGCAACTATCGAACTATGCAGCTTTTGTTTTGTCCCCGGTTTCCAAGGCTGCCATAATTAAAAGATTAGAGCTTGTACAGCTTGATTCCGGATTGATTCTAGTCATACTTGTGGTAAATCCGGGCTTTGTTAGGACACATCTGGTAATGACGGAGCGCCGGCTTGAACCGGAACAATTAGCTTATATAAACGTTTATTTAAACAGTAGGCTTCAGGACGTTCCCCTCTCAAAAATCGGAATGTCGCTTCTTAGAGAGATTGCCACTGAATTCAAAGAATATAATAATCTTATTGAAACAACCCTGGAGACGATTACCCGGTTGTTTGAAGACAGGAAAGAGCAAACCATATTTACTGATGGCCAAATCAACATTTTGAAGCATCCCGAATTTAAAGAGGCGGAAAGCGCTAAGCGTGTTTTCGATTTAATTGCGGAAAGCGATGCTGTTTCAAATTTACTTATTGATACTATGAGTACAGGGGCTTTAAGAGTAGTAATTGGCAAGGAAAGCTCCCACCCTGACATGGATGTTTGCAGTGTTGTAGGTGCTCCCTATGAAGTCGGGGGGGTGCCTGTGGGTGCCATTGGGGTACTTGGACCCACCCGCATGCATTATGCGGAGGTTGTGGCAATAGTGGAATTAGTGGCAGGACATCTCGGTGAAATTCTGACTAAAATGCTTATTATGTAAGGGAGCCAAGCTCGAATTCTCCGAAGGTGTAAATCAAGGAGATATTTAGGATTCAGGTGGGGTTAAGGTTTCTTAGCCCCATATAAATATGGTTAAGAAACTAACGGGTCAGCTTATGTTGTCCGTTCCGATAAGAAAAGCCCGCAAAACACGAGCCTCAGATTTTAGGGGTGTGAAGATGCCGAAGAAAGATTACTATGAAATTTTAAATGTTGATCGTAATGCAAGCCAGGACGAAATTAAAAAGGCTTTCCGCAGACTTGCACGGAAATATCATCCTGATGCGAACAGAGACGATCCATCTGCGGAAGAAAAATTTAAAGATATTAATGAAGCATATGAAGTGCTCTCTGATCCTGATCGGCGCAGCCGGTATGATAGGTTCGGTCATTCTGCCCAGGGTATGGGACAGGGGCCTGGTGGGCCGGAAGCATGGGATTTTGGTGGATTTGGTCAGTTTGACAGTATTTTTGACATGTTTTTCGGTGGTGAAGGATTCGGGGGCACCCGCTCTGCCAGGACAGGGCCAGAAAGAGGGCGTGATATCCGTTATGATATGGATATCACCTTGGAAGAAGCTGCCTCAGGTCTTGAACGGGAGATAACGGTTAGACGATTGGAGACTTGTGATACATGTAACGGAACCGGGGCAAAACCCGGTACGGAACCTGTGACATGCCCGGTATGTGGAGGTACAGGTCGGGTTTCCCAGACTCGCTCGACTATTTTTGGCACAACGAGTGTAACCAGCATATGTTCAAGATGCCATGGTAGAGGGACTGTAATAACTGATCCTTGTGGAAGCTGTCAAGGCAGTGGCAGGATTCCCAAGACGAGAAAGATTAAAGTCGAAATCCCTAAAGGAGTAGATTCGGGTATCCGCATGAGAGTTGAGGGACAAGGGGAATCAGGAGTCCGCGGTGGCCCCCCGGGGGATGTCTATGTCTATATCACAGTTAAACCCCACCCTATATTCAAACGGCGTGGAAACGATCTTATATGTGAGAAACTGATTTCTATATATCAGGCTACCCTCGGCGATGAAATAGAGGTTCCTTCTATAGACGGCAAGTCTTCCCTCCGTATTCCGGAAGGGACCCAAACAGGGACATCGTTTCGTCTTAAAGGGAAGGGTATGCCTGATGTGCGAGGTTGGGGACGTGGGGATCAATACGTAAAAGTAAAAGTGGTTACCCCAACAAAACTAAACGAAGAAGAAAAAGAACTCTTTAAAAAGCTTGGGAAAATGCAGGGGGAATCTATGTCCGATGAAAAGCTGGAATCTAAAGGCTTCTTCGGAAAAATAAAGGATGCATGGGAAAAGAGAGCGTGATTTCGTAATGCCCAAGTTTTTTGTATCGGATCGGCTAAAGCAAGGTGGAACTGCCACAATTACAGGTGACGATGGGAGGCATATCGCCCGCATTTTAAGAATGGGTCCAGGGGATATCCTGGAAGTAGTTGATAGCACAGGGAAACAATATTCTGCGAGAATCAGGGATTGTTCGTCTCAAGGAGTTATTTTGGATATAATTAATGGATGTACAAATGTGTGTCTTGAACCTCTTATATCTATAACTGTTTTACAAGGCCTTCCAAAAGGCAATAAAATGGATAAAATAGTGAGGATGAATACGGAAATAGGGGTCAGCCGTTTTGTCCCTGTTATTACAGAAAGGAGTATCCCCCGGCTTGAAGAGGTCACCCGTAATGCAAGGGTGAACAGATGGAGGCGTATTGCAAGGGAGGCTTCAAAACAATCAGGCCGTCAGCATGTGCCTGAGGTATACGACATAATAAAGTTTAATGATGCAATGAAACTCGTGTTGGAAGAAAAAACACATGCAAAGAGCCGGGGGCGGGAAAGTCTCATTCTTCTCCCATGGGAGCTTGAGACATCAAAAGGCATCAAATGTATTCTGAAAGAGAAGCCTGGATTCTCTGAAGTTTTATGCTTTATCGGTCCGGAAGGGGGATTTTCCCATAGTGAAGTTGAAAAGGCTGTAAGGCACGGTGCGAATCTGTGTACACTTGGTCCCAGAATACTCCGAACCGAAACATGTGCAATTGTATTAAGTTCAATTATTCTATACGAAGCTGGGGAGATGCGTTGATTTGGTAGAGGCAAGAAAGCGATGTGCCTTTTTTACCCTTGGATGTAAGGTTAATCAATACGATACAGAGGGCTTAGCAGAGGCCTTTCAAAAACAAGGATATGAAATAGTGGATTTTAATTCTGAGGCGGATGTATATTGCATAAATACATGCACTGTTACTCATGTGGCAGATAAAAAATCAAGGCAGGCAATAAGGCGTGCGAAGCGGCGGAATCCTAAATCTATAGTAGTTGCAATAGGATGCTATGCTCAGGTGGCACCTAAAGTGATTTCGTCTATTCCCGAGGTTGATGTAATAGTCGGAACCCAGGGCAGAGCCGGCATTGTTGACTTGGTAGAACAAGCCTTGACAGGAGAGCAGGAACTGCCGCTGATTAGCGTAAGCCCAAATACACCCCGGGCCTTATTTGAAGAAATGCCTATATCATGTCCTATAAAACGGGTAAGGGGCTTTGTTAAGATTCAGGATGGATGTAATGAATTTTGTGCTTATTGTAAAGTCCCCTACGCCCGTGGTCCATCAAGAAGCCGTAAGCCCGGGAATATTATTGAAGAGGTTAAACGCCTGGTAGATTCCGGTGTTCAGGAGATAGTACTAACCGGGGTTCATATCGGGGCTTACGGAAAGGATCTCAGCCTACAGGATGATAAAATAATTCCGGATCTTTCTTGGCTTTTAGGGAAGATACATGCCATCCCAGGTATTGGTCGTATCAGACTAAGCTCTATTGAGCCTTTGGATATTGATGAATGTCTGATAAACAAAATTAAAGAGCTCCCCAAAATGGCACTGCACTTTCATATCCCTCTCCAAAGCGGAGATGATAAAATTCTGGAGGGGATGGGCAGGCAATATCGAACCGGGGATTACAGGAGAATTATTCAAAAAATCCGGACGGTAATCCCGGAGATTGCTGTTACCACTGATGTAATGGTGGGTTTCCCCGGGGAATCTGAAGAAAACTTTATTAACTCGTATGAGTTTGTCAAAAGTCTTGAATTTTCTGGGATGCACGTATTTAAGTTTTCACGCAGGCCGGGAACTCGTGCCTTCCATATGAAACATCAGGTAAATTCTAAGATCTTAAATTCCAGAAGTAAAAGAATGAGGCAGCTTGCAATTTCATTGGAGTCGGAATTTTGCAGAGCTTTGGTCGGAAAAAATGAAGAGGTACTGGCGGAAGAATTTGAGCCTGAAAAAAGAATGGTAACTGGGATAGGAAGTAGGTACATCCGTATAAGAACACCGGGGGAAGAGAGCCTTGTCGGCAGTCTTATCCCTGTAAAAATAACAGAACATTACCAAGCTGCTGTTTTTGCGAAAAGAGTCCTGCCACATGAGGAAGGATTTAGAATTCGAAACTAGAAGTAAGATAGTTGAGGTGGAAAACTTGGGCGGTTGTTTATTCTGCAGAATTTCAAAAAAGGAATTACCGTCGGAGATCATATACGAGGATAATGATGTCCTTGCATTTAACGATATTAATCCTCAAGCCCCAATTCACGTGCTTATTATCCCAAAGCGCCATATATCCTTCCTCTCTGATTTGACTCCGGGAGATAAAGAGATTATGGGTCATGCTATGTTAGTTGCCTCAAAACTTGCCTGCGATTTAGGCATAAATGAAGGGTATAGGGTTGTAGTGAATTGCGGCGAAGGTGCCGGACAGACTGTTTCCCATATTCATCTGCATCTTCTTGGCGGTAGATTTTTCAAATGGCCTCCAGGTTGACATTGACATCGGCTGTTAGCTACTGTATCATGACCACAGGTCTTAAAATGCAGGCGTTGTGGGATTCCCCCACCACTTGTAGTAATTAGTCATAGTTGCGATCAAGTACCGTCGGTGTAAGATTAGTGGTAGCGGGGGGAGGGAGATCAGATGTCTGAAATAAAGGTTGGAAAAAATGAATCTTTGGATAGTGCACTTCGCAGATTTAGGCGGGAATGTCAAAGGGCCGGTGTATTTGCTGAAGCCCGCAAACATGAACACTATGAAAAACCTAGTGTGCGCAGAAAGAAAAAATCTGAGGCTGCACGTAAGAGGAAATTTCGGAGATAATTTATGATTTGATGTAATGCCCGACTTCATGTCGGGCATTACTTAACTATGGAGTGGATTCAGGATTTAATAAAAAAGTACCTGCTGATACATCGTAGAATTGCTGCTTGTGGTATTGGAGGTGCATAACGGGATGTCACCGGAATATCTCAAAGCTTCAGGATTCAGGAGAGGCAAGGGATTGGTTTTTCTTATCACCCTTATGATTGGGCTACAGTTAATGCCGAATATAGTTGTAAACGCCCAAATGATGGGTAACTTGCCCCCTGAATATGTGGTATACGTTGGTGTTATAGAAGGCACAATTGAGCCTGGGCTTGCAGCTTATATTAAAAGACTGATGAGCGAAGCAGAGAGTGCTAATGCAGATGCAGTTTTGGTAGAAATTAATACATTCGGCGGGCGTGTAGATGCGGCTATAGAAATACGCGACCATATTTTGGGGTTTTCCGGTCAATCAATAGCCTATGTTACAGGGAGGGCCTGGTCGGCAGGGGCCCTCATTACATTGGCTGCTGAAAAAATTGCTATGCTGCAAACAGCCAGTATAGGGGCAGCTGAGACAATCCCTAAGGAGGAAAAAGAAATTTCCGCATTAAAAGGGGAGTTCGAGGCCACTGCTGAAAGTCGGGGCCGGGATCCCCAAATTGCCGCTGCCATGGTAGATGCGGATATCTCTATTGAAGGATTGATCCAGTCAGGGAAGCTTTTGACTTTAACTGCTCAAAAAAGTAAGGAACTTGGGTTTATTGATCTTATTGCATCTTCAAGGGAGGAAGTCCTGGCGGAATTCGGATTTGAAAATGTCAGAGTGGAGGAGCTGGGTAAAAATTGGGCTGAGAAGCTTGCCCGCTTTCTGACGGATCCTACAGTCAGCTCTCTTCTCCTCGCTCTGGGTTTCCTCGGACTTTTTGTTGAAGTTACCACCCCGGGATGGGGTGTCCCCGGAACTGCCGGCATTCTTGCCTTGTTTCTGTTCTTTGGGGGAAGGTTAGTGGTGGGCCTCGCAAGCTGGGGAATTATTGGGCTGTTCATTTTAGGTTTTGTTTTACTTCTTATCGAAGTATTTTTAATTCCGGGATTCGGCATAACCGGTATAAGCGGTATAATTTCAATTTTTGCCTCCCTTGCGCTTAGTTTTAGGAATGTCCGGGAGGCATCCTTTGCAATTTCTTTTGCTACAATAATCTCTGTTTTAGTTGTTATTGTTATAGCAAGGCGGTTGGGAAAATCGAAAGCATTTGGTAAATTAATTCTAAAAACCGCTGAACATACTAAAGATGGCTACACAGCGGCTCCTATAAGGCACGATTATGTAGGAAAAACTGGACGTACACTTACTTTTATGAGGCCAAGCGGTACAATTATTATAGACGGAGAACGGATTGACGCCGTGACGGAAGGGGACTTCCTAGAGAAGGGATGCGAAGTTAAAGTAATTAAAGTGGAGGGCCCAAGGCTGGTGGTAAGGGCCTTTTCACCGAATAATGAAGGGGGTAAGCAGACATGACAGGTGCAGGCGCATTTAGTGTTCTTTTTCTTCCTATCCTTATTATTGTTTTGTTGCTTGTGTTATTGAATTTTGTACCTGTTGGATTATGGATTTCCGCGTTAGCATCAGGAGTACAAGTAGGTATCGTTACCTTGATAGGGATGCGCCTCCGGCGTGTTCCCCCTACAAAAATAATCCTTCCCCTGATTAAGGCAGTTAAAGCAGGATTAAGTGTTAGTGTGGATAAACTTGAGGCTCATTTCCTTGCAGGCGGTAATGTAGATAGGGTAATTGATGCCCTTATTGCGGCCCAAAGGGCTGAAATCGGGCTCTCTTTCGAACGATCTGCAGCCATTGATTTGGCGGGCAGGAATGTTCTTGAAGCGGTCCAAATGAGTGTGAATCCAAAAGTAATTGAGACTCCGATAGTGGCTGCAGTTGCGAAAGACGGCATTGAACTTAAGGCTAAAGCCCGGGTGACAGTGCGTGCTAATATTAAGAGGCTGGTAGGCGGTGCGGGTGAGGCTACTATTATTGCGAGGGTAGGCGAAGGTATAGTAACCACTGTGGGTTCAGCTGAAAGTCATAAGGAGGTCCTGGAAAACCCTGATAAGATCTCTAGGACTGTACTTAATAAAGGGCTTGATGCAGGGACAGCCTTTGAGATCCTTTCTATTGATATTGCTGATGTGGATGTTGGGCGGAACATAGGGGCAAGACTTCAGATGGATCAGGCGGAAGCCGATAAAAATATTGCCCAGGCAAAGGCTGCCGAAAGAAGATTTGCAGCTCTTGCCCTTGAACAAGAAATGAAGGCCATGGTTCAGGAAATGCGGGCGAAGGTCGTGGAAGCTGAGGTTCAGGTGCCTCTTGCACTTTCTGAGGCCCTCCGTGGCGGTAAGCTTGGGGCTATAGACTATTATCAGCTTCAAAACCTACTTGCAGACACCCGTATGAGGGAGACTATTGCAGGTACGCCTGAAATGCCCGGTATGCCTGAAGATGCAGGGGAGGGGAAGAAGTAAGTTATGGACGCTCTTTTTGCAGTAGTCCTTGTAATTTATATCCTTTCCGCAGTGATCCAGGCTTTGGCAGGAAAAAACGCACGAAAAAAACAAAAGGGGGCGGGTGAGCCGTGGCCCCAGATCGATTTTCCCGAGGAGGATTCGGTTCCCTTTCCTTTCGAAGATGTGCCAGGCGGGGAATACGAAGAGGAATACGGGGAAGAGCCGTTTATTTCTGATCCGGAATATGTGGACTCTGGTTTAGAGCCTGTTGATTATTACATTGATGAAAAAGTGAGGCCGTGGGAGGATAAGGCTTGGGGAAGCCTTGGTACCGATATAAAGGAACAAAGTGCTGAGGGACTTGATAATGACGAATTTTATCGGCTTTCATGGGATGGCGGTTTATCAGAGGATACTGATAGTACAGGGTTAATGGATGAGGATATTAAGGTGCTTATTACCAGGCCTGCAATTATTCAAGGTATTATCATGAGTGAGATCCTAAAACGCCCGAAAAGGTTTTTACATTACCGGAGTAGCCGGTAATAATTGAATCTTAAATATTGTTCTGGTGGGGCGACTGTTTAAATAGCGGTCGCCTTTATAATTGTACGTCGGGGCGGGTACAATCCGGCAAATGAAAACCTCGAATCTACCCGGTAACGGGAAAGAAGTAAAATAATCACCTACTGATCCCTGATTATTATAGGAAGCAAGTTAAGGAGAGTTTAGGAATAGACTTAATATTGCTAATTATGGTTTTTTTAGTGTCGGCTAAGTATGTATCCAAAACGTAGAAGCTCTCTTATGTATCGGGAGGGGTTTGTAAGGCAGTGAACATTACAAACGGGAAATTCAGATCGGATCGTGCAAAACAGGAAATTGCCGATTTTTTCGGGCTCCCGAGGGATTCTATTCTTGATGTCCCTAAAATGGTTATTGTGGGGAATGTTGAACTATCTGTAGAGAATCATCTCGGCATAATTAAGTACACAGCGAATAGTGTTACGATAGCTATACCTCAGGGAAAAGTTACAGTGAGGGGCAAGGACCTTGTCATATCCGGTATAACAAGGACTCTAATGGAAATCAGGGGGAGAATTGAATCCTTAGACTTATTACCTGAATCTGATTAAGGAGTGGGTTAGGGTTGACCCTTCGGAGTTTGTGGTCTCACTTCAAGGGGTATGTTATAATTAGAATAACAGGTAAAGCCGTAGAAGATTTCATAAATCAAGCCTATGCAAGTGAAATTGAGCTATGGAATCTTGCGAGAATAGATGGAAAATCGGTTCTCACCTGTATTTATTTACAGGATCTCCCGAGAGCCGGGAAAATATTAAAAACTACGAATTGTAAGGGAAGGGTGGAAAGAAGGGTAGGTCTCCCTTTCCTCATAATGAAACTGGCTAAAAGGAAGGGTTTTATTTTTGGGGCGCTCCTATTCTCTGTTGGCCTTTATGTATTATCATCTTTTGTATGGTTTATAAGTATAAGCGGATGCGATAAAATCAGCTGTAACGATATAGCCAAGTTTGTTGAAGAACAGGGGATTAAGGTCGGGACACCGAGGGGAAGGGTGGATCCTGCCTCTTTAGGCAAGGGAATTTTGGCGGAATTTCCAAGCCTCGCTTGGGTGGGAGTAAATATTAAGGGTACAACTGTGAGTATCGAAGTTTCAGAAAAGACTTTGCCTGAAACAGAACCCGAACTTACACACCTTATAGCATCAGAAGATGCCCTTGTTGTAAATATAATTGTCTTTTCCGGTGAACCTGCCGTAAACGAGGGGGATACAGTGACGCGTGGTCAAACTTTAATAGAGGGTAGCGTCTGTCCACCTTTGGGATATGAGAAGGATGGCGAGGAAAAGAAGGAATTTATTAGTGCAAAGGGAGTGGTTATGGGTAGGGTCTGGCGTACATACCGGGATTCCCTCAATTTAATCCGAAGGCTCGAAACTGAAACAGGCGAAATAAAAAGGACGGTATACTTTTTTTTAGGTCCATATGAATTTCGGATAGGCCCGAAGGAACCACCTTTTAAGACGTATGTTGAAAAAAGATCGGTGTACGGAATCCCATCTCTCGAAGACAACAACGTAAAGTCGGCGGTGCGCTTAACTGTCATAGAATATAAGAAAACGGAAAGATCCATTGAGATTTTAGATAGAAAAGAAATCCTCGGAGATCTGAGGAAAAAAGCATATATATACATGAAAGCCAAAATGCCGCGTGGGGCTAAAATCCTTGATGAAAGGGAGGACCTTGAATATTCTGCTGGGGGAGAATGGGTGTACACCCTTACAATAGAAACAATTGAGGATATAGCCCAGGAAATGAGAGAACACCGAAGCTGATTTGGGGGGGATCGTCTGTGTCCGGTCCTGTTCACAGAGGGGGAACAGGAAAACCTGCTTCTCCTGTTGATAAAAATAAAGGAAAGTTTTTGCGGAATCCTATAGTTCAAAGATGGCTTATCGTAGCCGGGACAGTTATTATATTGACTTTTATATTAGTAAGCGTGCTCATCCCCGGGAGAATCGATATGGAGATAGGCCAGCCGAGTAAGTACGACATTGAAGCCCAAAGAGATATTGTAGATAGGCCTTCAACTGAGCGATTAAAAGAAGAAGCGGGACGCGAGGCAATTAAGGAAGCCAATCTGTCCCAGGCCAACTATGATATTAGCCCTGCTGCAAGTATTTCTGCGGAAGATCGTGTGGATCTGATTTTTGGCATTATCCGTAACCAACGTGTGATCATGGCTACTGCTGACGGGGGGAGCGGGGATAATTCTGATGAACGGATAAAGTCTTTTGCTTCTAGAATAATGGACAAGATCGAGAACGATTTGGGATTAGAAATTTCAGCGGCGACAATCAGAACACTGATGCGTCTTTCTGATAAAGAATTCGATGCTGCCGGGGTAAGTGCTAAGCAAAGCATAGGTTCTATTATGAGAAGGGAAAGGATCACTGAGGAAACTTTAGATAACATAAAGAAAAGGGCTGAAGAGGTTATCGATGAGGGATCCGTCCCGGAGAATGTTAAGCCGGCAGTGCTTGAGATAGTCCAGGCGCAGGTAAGTCCTAATCTGGTACTCAATCCGGATAAAGTTGAAAAAGCACGTGAAATTGCAGAAAAGCAAGTTAAGCCTGTTATGATTCTAAAGGGCCAGACCATTATAAGGCGGGGTGAAATAGCGACTTCGGATCATATAAATATTCTACATGATTTAGGGCTTCTGGCACCGACTTTTGATGCATTAACCCTTGGATCCATTGTTTTAATTATAATAATCCTTCTGTCAGGTTTAGGTATTTACCTTTATCTCCACTTAAGGGATGTCTGTAACGATACAAAACTCCTTTTAATTTTAGGAACAATAACTGTCCTTACGATATTTTTTACGGCAGTGATTTCATCTATACCATGGGACGGTGCGGGCTTTCTAGTGCCTGTCAGCCTGGGGACGATGCTTATTGCCATATTGATTGATTCCCACTTATCGTTGTTGGCAGCCATTGTATTCGGAATCCTAACAGCCATAATCAGCGGGGGCTCTCTTGCTTCTGCCATTATCGTAATAACATCGGGTATTGCAGGTACATTTGCAGTAACAAAAATATCGGAACGATCTGATTTAATGAGGGCGGGTTTAATAGTCGGCATAACAACTGCTTGTGTTATTGCAGCAGCCGGTCCTGTTACAAGAAGTCTTGAGGTTTCACGTATGTGGTATTTAGGTATTGCAAACGGTGTTTTGTCCACCGTAATTACAATAGGCGTTTTACCGTTCTTTGAAAATATATTCAAAGTCACCACACCTATTAAGCTCCTTGAGCTTTCCAACCCTAACCAACCTCTCCTGAGAAAGCTCCTTATGGAAGCCCCGGGTACTTACCACCACAGTATTATTGTAGGGAATCTGGCGGAGGCAGCTGCCGAAGTTATCGGTGCTGATTCACTTCTGGTTCGGGTTGCTGCATATTACCATGATATCGGCAAAATTAAAAGGCCGTATTTTTTCGTTGAAAATCAACTGATGCAGGATAATCCCCATGATAAGCTGACACCGACCCTAAGTACGCTGGTTATAACGTCACATATAAAAGACGGGGTTGATATGGCTGCCCGAGGCGGCCTCCCGGAATCAATCATTAATATTATAAGAGAGCACCATGGAACGACTCTAGTACCTTACTTTTATCATAAGGCCAGTGAAAATGCTAAAGAGGAACAGGTTAATGAAAAAGATTTTCGATATATCGGGCCGAAACCGCAAACAAAAGAATCTGCTATCGTTATGGTAGCGGACTCTGTCGAGGCTGCAGTCAGATCTTTGTCTAAACCTACCCCCGGCCGTGTCGAAGGGGTTATCAGAAAAATAATTAAAGAGAGGCTTGCAGACGGGCAATTTGATGAATGTGATCTGACACTTAGGGATCTAGATGAAATAGCAAATGCTTTTGTACGGGTACTTACAGGGATATATCATCCCAGGGTTGAGTACCCTGATACTTTTCAGAAGGACATTGATGCCAAATAAAAGGATATGACGGAGACAAAGATTGGGAATTTGGGGGGTAAAAAGATTGCCCGTAGAAATATCAAACCTCCAGACGGTTCTTGAACTGACAACGGAGATGTATGATACATCGGTAAAGGCAGCATTGGAGTGTCTCAGGCATGAAAATGTAAATCCGGAAGAGGTAGAAATAAGTATTGCTTTTGTTGATGATTTATATATTGCAGAATTGAATAAAAAATACAGGGGAGTGAAAGGCCCCACTGATGTTCTTTCGTTTCCTATGGACAGCCCTGATATTCCCGGGAATGATCCTGTACCCCTCGGGGATATTGTAATTTCCCTGGAGACCCTAGACAGAAACACTACTCAATCAGGGGGAATGCTGAATCATCTGGCGCTCCTTGTTGTCCATGGCCTTTTGCATCTTTTAGGTTATGATCATAAGACTGACGGGGATGCCAAAGTTATGGAAAAACATGAGGAACAAATACTTGCAGACGTTTTCCGATAAATGGTCTCCATAAAGTGGCATTTCATATGAGAATTGGGGGATCCGACGGTGAAGACGCGCTCTTTGAGTGAGAGCTTCCGATGTGCTGTTCATGGGGTGGTTTTTGTCTTCCGAACCGAAAGGAATATGATGCTGCATTTTTTTGCTGCTGTACTAGTTCTTGTAGTTGCAGCTCTTATCGAAGTGACTCTTTTAGAGTTTCTATGTTTAATCTTGACAATATCCCTTGTTCTTATATGCGAGATGATTAATACTGCCCTTGAGATCCTGTGTGACGTAATATGTGCCGGTTTAGAGCCGAGAATAAAAAGGATAAAAGACATAGCTGCAGGTGCTGTATTGATTAGCGCAGTTTCAGCTGTTCTTGTAGGAGGGGCCGTGTTTGGGCCGCGGATTATTTTGCAAATAAAATGGATATTCAGGATATAAGTGGGGTTACTCTTTGATTTAATTGTGAATAAGGAGGCTTAAAGTGTGAAAGAGTCTTCCCCTACCGGTATAAAGATACTTATGACCTTTCTTGTTATAGTAATGGTAGGAAATGTGCTTATCCTTGCCAGATCTCTTGAACTTTTAAGGTTCCCCGGGGAAATCACAGATACTGAGGTGGTCCGGGGGGGTGCAAGGGTACTTGCGGCCTATTATGAAAAAACTATTGCTGATGCGGGGCTCTCCAGGAATTCTGCAGTTAGGGATGCTCTTGCAAAGTTTAAGTTCGAAGTAGAGCAGGCAGGCAGCGGCGAGGAGATTGCCCAGGTAATTTGGGCATATGGGAGAACCGTGCAGGATGTAATTGCCAGGGAGGAAGAAAATTTACGTAGGGAATTCGTACTTTGGGTAGTAAACCAAGATCCTGTCATCAAAGAAGCGGCTGACAGAACTATTATTAATGTATCTTTGGGTAAGGATGGTCTTGTATACGTTAATTCGGAAGGGGCTGCCCTTTCAGAAACGACGGTCACCAGGTTAACCCATGATCCCAGTGTAAGTAAGCTTTCCCAGCCTGTGGACATTGAAGTAATGGATGGGAAAGCCCAGCTATTGACACCGCGCACAATACAGGATGCCATGAGAGTTCTCCAAAGTGAGATAATAACCCTCCGTGCCAATCTTGAGAACCTGAGAAAAACAGCAGGTTACAGCGAATTAGAAGGGCAGGGTATAACAGTCCAAATATATGATGCCCGCAGTGGGGCGTATTTGCAGGACGAAGTAGTGCAAGAAAAAGATGTTAGGGATATGATTAATGAGTTATTCTCTGCAGGTGCTGTGGGGATCGAGGTAGGGGGCAGGCGCCTCATTGCCACATCCTCCATAAGAAGTGCAGGCCCTCTTCTCCTTGTAGATCAACAGCCAATTTCCGTTAATCCTGTTGTAATTAGGGCGGTAGGAGATCCTGTGTTGCTTGAGAGCAGCTTGGAGCTTATTAAAAACAGCCTAAAACCATGGGGTATCCTTGTTGAGGTTGAAAAGGAGGATAACCTGACGCTTTCCGCATTTAGGGGGGAGGGTTTTTGGTAGTGAAGTCCGAGGGCAGTAATAAGGGACTGTATATAAGGGGCTGTTCCCTTAGTGCCATACTACGCTCCCTGTTTATTTGTGTAATGATCCTTTTATTGATTGATACAATTATGGTAGCCCGGATACTTTCCTTGTTTCATTTTCCCGGTGAATTAGACGAATTTGGAATGGCACAAAGGGGCGGGTTTGGTGTAGCAATCCAGCTGGAGAATTTTGCAAAGCAGGTCGGTGCATTACACCTTCCTGAAGTTAATGAAGTCCTATCAAAGTTAGACTCCGCGCTGGGCCTAGCTTCGAGCCCTGCTGATGTTGCCCGTGCGTTAGCAGTGGAAGCAAAGGAAGCTCAGGAAGTAATAGCCTTTGCACGGGGGGATGCATCAGGTATTCAAAAGGGCATAGGCGAAGGCAGACAAACAGAAAGACAGGTAGAAGAACTCCAAGAGGAAGTAAGGTTATTACGGGAGGAATTAGGCCTGTTGAGTAAAGCTGCGGGGCATGCTGAACTATCCGGTCCCGGAATTGTTGTTCGTGCTTTCGATGCTGAGGACGGGTTTCGGAGTTATGAAATAATCCATGATAAAGATGTACGGGATATTGTAAATCAACTCTTCTGGAGCGGAGCTGAAGGAGTGGAAATCGGTGGCAGAAGGATAACCGCCCAATCTTCTGTCAGGTGTGCAGGACCAATTCTTCTAGTAAATCAACAACCCGTGGCTGTAAACCCTGTGGTTATAAGGGCTATAGGGGATTGTAAGGCGCTTGCGGACGGCTTGGTTGAATTAGGAGAAGAACTGCATGCTGACGGAAAAGTCTTACAGGTCAGGGCTATGGAAATGATTACTCTTTCTGCATATAACAAGGGATATGACAGACAGACCAGATAGGAAGGCTTGGTGGTTATTGTGGAAGCTGAAAATCTTATAACATATGCAAGGAATGCAAGGGAATATGCTTATGCACCATACTCCCGATTTAAAGTAGGTGCAGCCCTTCTTGGAAAATCCGGTAAAGTGTATACCGGATGTAATGTAGAAAACGCGTCATGCTCCGCAGGGATATGTGCGGAAAGATGTGCTTTAAGTAAGGCTGTCTCCGAGGGGGAAAGAGAATTTGTGGCCATTGCCGTTATTTGTGATCTGAAAGGACCTTGCACTCCTTGTGGTATTTGCCGACAAGTACTTGCAGAATTTAACCCTGATATGCAGGTAATAATGGCGAACCTTGTAGGTAACACCAAAATTTCGAATATATCGGAATTGCTGCCGGATGCCTTCGGAAAAGCAAATCGCCTTCACGGATGAAAGAAATGTCAAGAAAATGTAAAAGGGGTACGCGGAATCTCCGGAAAGGGAATGTTGAAATCAGGTGCTTGTTGAAGACTTTGATTACTACCTGCCTAAAGAGTTAATTGCTCAACAACCTTTAGAACAACGTGATAATTCACGTCTGATGGTCTTAACGAAACACGGTAGTATAAAACATAAAAAGTTCTCAGATTTAATTGAATTCCTTAACCCCGGGGATGTCCTTGTATTGAACAATACCCGGGTAATGAACGCCCGCCTTTATGGAGCACGTGAAGATACAGGGGGGCATATTGAGATCCTCCTTCTGTCCTGTGTTTCCCGATCGGATAATATATGGCATGCATTGGTAAAGCCCGGTAAAAGGGGGAAAATAGGCACAACGCTGGTTTTCAATTCTTGCCTCAGGGGAAAGGTTATTGATATTATTCGGTTGGGGATAAGAGTGATAAAATTTTCCCCGGCCGGGGATATGGCAGATATTGTGGAAAGGATTGGGAATGTGCCTCTTCCTCCGTACATTAAGGGGCCTATAAATGATCCCGGACAATACCAGACAATTTATTCCGAGGCTTTGGGTTCAGCTGCCGCCCCCACTGCAGGATTGCATTTTACTCATAAACTCCTAGATGATATCTCCCAAAAAGGCGTAAACCTTTCTATGCTTACCCTTCATGTCGGGCTTGGGACGTTCAGGCCTGTGAAAGTCGAGACAGTGGAAGAGCATAAAATGCATGGGGAGTACTATGAGGCTACGAAAGATCAAGTTAATATAATAAATTCCACGGTAGCCTGCGGTGGAAAAGTTGTAGCGGTAGGGACAACAACTGTTCGTACCCTTGAATCTCTTCCTATGGATGAAACGGGGAAACTTCTTCCTTCCTCCGGTTTAACATGTAAGTTTATTTATCCGGGCTATAAATTTAAAGTTGTGGATTCAATAGTGACCAACTTTCATCTGCCCAGATCCACCCTTCTTATGCTGGTATCGGCATTCGGAGGTCATGAGAAGGTTATGTCTGCATACAAAATTGCAGTCAAGGAACGATATCGTTTTTTCAGCTTCGGCGATGCAATGCTTTTGTTGTAAGGGTTTAGAAAGGGGTGTGCTGAATTTTAAATGGAATTTCATGTGGAAGCTAAGTTAAAAGGGACTTTGGCACGGGCAGGTACTTTAATAACACCCCATAGTGTAATTAAGACCCCGGTTTTCATGCCTGTTGGAACACAAGGAACAGTAAAAGGCTTATCATCAGATGATCTCGTCAGACTGGGTGCTGAAATTGTTTTGGCTAATACGTACCATCTTTATTTGAGACCGGGTCATGATTTAATTCGTGAGGCAGGGGGGTTGCATGCCTTCATGAACTGGGGTAAGAGCATACTTACTGACAGTGGAGGATTTCAGGTAGCGAGTCTGGCGGGGCTTAGGAAGGTTACGGAGGACGGGGTAAGGTTTACATCTCATATAGACGGATCAACTCATTTTTTTAAGCCTGAGACTGCTGTAGCGATTCAGGAAGCTTTAGGTGCAGATATCATAATGGCATTTGATGAATGTGTCCGTTTTCCTGCAAGCTATGATTATGTAAAAGCAGCTAACACACGGACTATTAAATGGGCACAGCGATGTAAGGAAGCTAAGTCCCGGGATGATCAGGCATTATTTGGAATTATCCAAGGTGGGGTGTTCCCGGATATCAGGGAAGAAAGTGCAAGGGCGCTTGTTGAAATAGGTTTTCCAGGTTATGCGATAGGCGGTTTGTCTGTGGGGGAACCTAAAGATAAAATGCTCCCGGCATTGGAAAGTGCCATAGTACATTTACCTGAGGATAAACCTAGATATCTTATGGGTGTAGGCACACCATGGGATTTTGTTGAAGCTGTCAATAGGGGAGTGGACATGTTTGATTGTGTGTTGCCTACACGTGTGGCAAGGCATGGTACTGCATTTACAAGTTCAGGTAAAATAATTGTTCGTGATAAGCCTTATGAGCGTGACTTTACA
>JAAZLO010000022.1 GCA_012689375.1 Bacillota bacterium
GAAATTAAAACTCAACATTTATCTGAGGATATATACAAGTACTATATTGGTGGAGAAGGCCTTGCAATCAAGATATTGTATGACGAAATACCAAAGGGTGCGGATCCCTTGGGCCCTGAAAATGTGCTTGTTTTTGCTGTAGGACCACTCCAGGGTGGCAGCAGATTCCTAGGCAGCGGAAGATTTGCTGTTGCGGCAAAATCACCTCTCACAAACATCTTCGGTTCTGGACTCGGAGGGGGATATATTGCTGAGGAATTAAAGCGTTCAGGATTTGATGCAATAGCTATAACCGGAAAATCCCCGAACCCTGTTTACCTATGGGTTAATAACGGTGTTGCGGAATTAAAAGATGCCACCCATTTATGGGGGGAAACAGACGCCTTTGAAACTGAGGACGCCATAATTAATGAATTAGGTGATGATAAGGTTAAAGTTGCGGCAATCGGGATAGCCGGGGAAAGGTTAGTAAGGTATTCATGTATTACATGTAATTATGGCCATGGTATAGTAGGCAGGACTGGCATGGGTACTGTCATGGGATCAAAAGGATTAAAGGCTATAGCATTCCGTGGCACACAAAATGTAGATGTTGCCGACGAGAAGAAGGTGCAAGAGTTAAGGAGGGAACTCGCCGGAATAATAAGGGAGGCGCCTTTTACATCCTCTAACAAGGAACTCGGGCAGGCAAGTGCAGTTGTCCCCCGTGAAGAAAACGGATTACTGCCTATTAAAAATTTCCTGGAGGATCGTTGGATCGAAGGGGCAAGGAAAATAGGTGCAGGGGAAGGTCAGGATTTCAATCCTGTATTAAAACCAAGGCCAAGTGCATGCTCTAATTGTGTAATGGGGTGTCACAGAAGAGTAACAATAGAAGAAGGAAAATACGCAATGGACGGGTATGGACCTGAGTATGAAACATTAGCAATGATAGGATCCAATTGCCTTATTGATAACCTGCTAGCACTTAATAAAGCAAATGATCTTTGCAATCGCTATACTATTGATACAATAGATTTTGGTGGAATTTGTGCCTTCGCCATGGAGGCTTATGAACACGGTATAATTACAAAGGAAGATTTAGGCGGTATAGAGCTAACATGGGGAAATGCCGACGCTATGCTGGAGTTGTTGGAGAAAATAGCGAAAAGAGAAGGCAGAATTCCGACTTTACTGGGTGAAGGCCTGAGGATTGCAAGCGAAGAGTTATCATGTCCTGAGATGGCAATGCATGTTAACGGTGCTGCACTGGCTGCCCATGATCCCAGGGCATTTTTATCAATGGCTGTATCCCAATCGATATCTATGAAAGGTGGATCACATACCCACGGTTTTTCTGAGGCAATTGAATTAGGCGTAACGTTCCCTGAAGCAGGGGAAGACCTATCAAAGCCGCTTGATCCCCATTCTAAAGAACTGAAAGGGCTGGCAGCTGCAAAATACCAGGATAGGATGGCAGTGGCCAACTCCCTTGCTTTATGCTTTTTCTATGAATTCTCAGGTGTCGATTTTACCTACTTTACAAAGATGTTGAACGTAGTTACAGGTTGGGATCTTACCCCTCAGGATCTGTTGAAAATTGGGGAACGTATTGTATGCCTTGAAAACATGTTTAACATTAAACATGGGCTTGATCCCCTGAAAGATTACCGGTTGCCTGAAAGAATGTTTGTTCCCCGGAAGGAAGGCGGGGCTGCAGGAGTGGAAATACCGTTCCAAGAAATGCTGGATGAATATTTTTCTGTAAAGCAATGGAAAGACGGTATACCTACAAAAGAAAAACTCGAAGA
>JAAZLO010000023.1 GCA_012689375.1 Bacillota bacterium
ATGAATGGGCGGGGAGGATGTCAAAGCAAAATGATTATATGTGACATAAGCCACAAACATAAGCCATAAAGTTAAGAGTACAACAAAGAAATGGAGGGCTGAGGTATGATCCCCTTTATAGTATCCGTTTATATGCTGGCAATGCTGGCAATCGGTTGGTGGTCAAGTAAGCATCATATTAAAGGGATGACTGACTTTCTTTTAGCGGGAAGAAGACTCGGGGTCCCGATGTGCGCAGCTACCCTCGCAGCTACCCATTTCGGCGGCGGGATGGTTATGGGCGGAAGTGAATATGGGTTTTTGCATGGTTGGTCAGGATCTTGGTATGGTGTGTCCTGTGGCATTGGTCTGCTTCTTTTGGCTCTTACAACTGCAGGAAAGTTTAGGGGGTTAGCGCTTTATACTGTACCTGATTACCTTGAACAGCGGTACGGGGGAAAGGCCATACGTATATTAGGCTCCCTTCTTTCTCTTATTGCACTTATAGGAATACTAGCCGCAATGGTACTTTCAGCAAAGGCTGCATTAAGTATATTGGGTATTACAGGAAATACAGGTGCTATTATCGCGGCAATAGTCTTTATTGCTTATACTGCGCTGGGTGGCCTCTGGGCAGTAACAATTACTGATTCCGTTCAATTAATCCTTGCCACCTTAGGTGTGATATTAGCGGCAGTTTTAGTTATGGCAAATGCCGGTGGTATAAGGGCCTTATCCGCAATATTGACAATGAAAGGGGCAAATCCCAGTTATTTCAGTTTTTGGGGTCTTGGGACATCAAATATTATGTGGCTTCTTCTCCCCACAGTAATGTATACCCTTATCGGGCAGGATTTCTACCAAAGATTGTTTGCAGCAAAGGATGAAAACACTGCCAGATCCGCTTCAGCAATCAGCGGTATTATACTTATAATAATTGCACTTTTTCCGGCAATCATCGGTATGGGAGCACGGGCATTATCGGACTTGGAAATAGGAGCCAACGCTTTTCCCTGGGTAGTCCAAAACCTTATGAATCCGGTAGTTGGGGGGATAGTCCTTGCTGCTATTCTTGCAGCAATTATGTCAACGGCTGATTCGCTTTTAAGTGCGGCTACATCCCACGTAGTAAAGGATTTCTGGGTGGAAACTTTCAAAGCGGATAAAATGAAAAATGAAAAGAGGCTTCTTACCGTATCGAGGAATTCCACGATCATATTGGGGATATTAGGTCTTCTTATTGCACTTATAATGCCTGGTATAATAGATGCACTTATATATTCGTATACAATGTACAGTGCGGGTGTGTTTATTCCTGTTATAGGGGGAGTTTTGTGGAAAGGGGCCACAAAACAAGGAGCCTTGTCATCCCTTATAGGTGGATCCGTTATAGCACTTTGGGGAATACTTTCAGGCGCGGATATCTTTGGTGTACCTGTGGAAATATATGCAGCTCTGATATCTTTGGCAATATTTATCGTAGTATCACTGTCCACTAAACCCGGGAAAATACATAAACCCGGACTACGACATAAAAAGAAAGCTACAAGATTCGAATAAGGTCTGGGCGGCAAAGTCGCAACCGAGCCTGTATAGCCTCTAAGCCAATATAAGGTTAACAGCCCCTATATTGGCTTTCTAATTATTTACTCTGTTACTATCTTGCCTTACGCCCTGCAGTCGCAATCTTTTCCAAAAGATCGATTTCTTCAAGGGCCCTCCCTGCACCTGTTACAACACTTAACAAAGGGTTTTCAACGCATGTAACCCTGATACCTGTTTCTTTGGCAAGATATTTATCAATCCCACGGAGGAGAGCTCCGCCACCTGATACTACAATCTCCCTGTCAATAATATCCCCTACAAGTTCAGGAGGGGTATCTTCAAGTGTGCTTCTTACACCGGCTGCAATATCAGCCATAGGCTCTGATAAGGCATCTCTGACTTCAACTGATGAAAGGGTTATTCCTTTCGGCAACCCGGTTACATAATCCCTGCCCCGAACTTCTGTAGTAAGTTCCTCATCAAGAGGCCAAACTGAACCTATCGTGATTTTAACATTTTCCGCGGTCCGTTCACCTATCATAAGATTATAATTTCTTCTGACATACCTGACAATAGCTTCATCCATATCATCCCCGCCTATTCTGGCGGAACGACCCGATACAATGCCTCCCAGGGAGATAACGGCAGAATTGGTCATACCTCCTCCTACATCAACCACTGCACTCCCTGTAGGCTCCTGGACAGGAAGGCCTACACCAATAGCTGCAGCGACCGGTTCCTCAATTAGAAATGCTGCCCGTGCCCCTGCTTCAATGGTAGCATCAATCACTGCACGGCGCTCAACTTCAGTTACATATGCAGGGACTGATACAATAACACGCGGCCTTATGATGGTCTTTCCCCTAGAACCGCGGAGGATTAGGTGACGGAGAAGCTGTTTTGTCATATCGAAATTAGCAATTACCCCCTGTTTCAGAGGACGCACTGCGCGAATAGTCCCGGGAGTCCTGCCAATCATTTTTTTTGCTTCGTCGCCTACTGCAATTATCTCGTTTGTTGCCTCATCGATAGCAACTACTGAAGGCTCAATCGATACCACACCCCGCCCTGCAACATATGCAAGGGAGTTTGCGGTACCAAGATCTATAGCCATATCCCTGACAAATAATCCGTATCTTCTACGCGCCACGCCTTTCTACTCCTTTTTGTGGTTTGTTATCCAATGAATATGCATTATTTTACAACCAATGATACTTTCGATGTGCTTTAAAGGTTTACCTGCCGGGCTTATTGTACCTTAGGGTTTTATTTTCCGGGTTCACCTAGGCAAGGATTCTCATATATACAAAATAATATCTGTAATACCTTAATTCCCTATGGTAATACCCTATTCCTTCTACTTGTACCCACAAGATATTTTTCCCATGACTTACCATTCAAAGCTTTTAAAATGATATATTTCTATTCAAGCCCACGAATTTCGGCACCCAGCTTGTTCCGGCCATAGTAGAATAGATATTGCTGGGCATATCCTGCTAAATCACCAAATTTTTCATAAGCAAACTCCGAAATAACACGAAGCGGTACTTTTTTACTATCGAAGTAGAAATAGCGCATAATTCGAGTAACCCAAACATCTACAGGAAATGCACGGTAAAAGCCAAAAGCAAATAAAAGAATACAATCAGAAACTTTATTACCTACCCCCTTAATTTCCATGAGCTTTTCCTTTGCTTCAAAATATTCCATATTTCTGATTCCATAAAGATCGAATTCACCGGAGGCAATCCTTTCTGAGGCTTCCTTTATATAAGGAGCTTTAAAACCCGTTCTGCAATCCAGTAGGCCCTCAATGTATGCGGCTGACAGCGCCTCAGGGGTTGGGAAGCTATAATACCGCCGTGAGGTGCCGTCCCCGCACCTGTTTTGTATAGGATCCCCGTATTTCTCAGCCAGAAGTTCCACTGATCTAGCAATAAGAGGAATGGAATTTCGCGCCGATATAATAAAGGTCACCAGTGCCTCCCAGGGATCTTGTCTCAATAGGCGTATCCCGGGGGCATAATCAATTGCGAGATCCATCAGGGGATCAATTTCTCTTAGTTGATCTTCAATTCTTCCTAAATCAATATCAAGTGCAAAATAATCCATTACCATGTTTACTGTATCTTCGTTTATCGGGCCTTCCAGAATGAGGCAATTATCTTCCTGCCTTACCTGTAGGACCCTGCCCTTTGCGACACCTATATATGAGGAATTATCCGGACCCGCTTCTTTCCATCTGAAAGCCTGTCCACACTGGATTGTATCCTTAAGGCTAAACGATGATATCCCTGAGAATCGTACAGAACACCTGTCAGCATCCACCACAACTTCCACCAAACCTATTCCGTCCTCTCTTTCAGCTCTTCCAGTAGTCTACCTAAATCGTCTAAATGTTTTCCAAAGCCTGCAAAGTCCCTCCTAGTAAGACATCCGTCAGCCTTATTATAAGCTTCAATAGCGTCTTCCACTAATGTCTTCAGGGTAGAATCAGCTGTTTCAGGTATCAATTCACGGAGGATTATCTCTATGCCTTCATCCGTTTTGGGTTCGGGGAGTTCATCGGAAGCCTGGGCGAATACTTTTCTCAAGGCATCATCTAATGTATCCCCCATAGCAACTGAATCCCCAAATGCTACGAGAACTCTCCTTAATTCAGGTAGTTCGCTTCGTTCAGCTAAAAGATATAAAGGCTCCACATACAGGACTGAGCGTTCGATGGGGATCACCAGGAGGTTCCCGCGGACTACCTTAGAACCACGCTGAC
>JAAZLO010000024.1 GCA_012689375.1 Bacillota bacterium
CGTATAGGACAAAACAAGGCTGTTCGTGCAATCAATTTAGTATTAAAAGATTCGGTGGAATACCGCATTCTTAAGGTTTTAGAGGAAAAGCTTTCAATAATTTTTAACGAATTTGGAGTAGACAAAACGGGTGATGTTCTTGATTCAGCGGAAGCAGCAAATATCTTCGAGGAGTTATATGTAGATGCTATTTTAAATCCGGATAAACTGGAGATATCTGTTGATCACACGGTAAATCGAATTAAAACTCAGGTGAAGCAAACGAAAGAAAGCATGTTAATTTTAGGTTCAACAAAAAATTTATTGCCTAATAAAGCAGAAGAATTTATCTACCACCCATTACCTTATTGGGTTGAACGTATGACAATAAATTATATCCGAGCCCATGGAGGTAAAACAGAAAAACATATTGGCGGGTGGAACCTTAGATGGCCTGGTAGTTTAGATACTATAGATGCAGTCTTTACAAATAAGGAGGCTGAAATAAACCCGGTTGCAAAGCATCTCACGTTGCAAGATACTAACATCCGCAACCTAATTACGCATCTTCCCCGTTTTGTTCCTGGACAATTCATTCCGGTTATTAAATTGGCTAATATTTCAAGGAGCATATCGGGTTTTTGGTTTCTTTGTGAGATTTACGTTTACGTAAAAGACTGGAATAGAAGGAAGGTCATTTCTTTATTTTTACATGATGATGAGCGGATTTTAATACCAACATCAAAAAAAATATGGGACGAACTGCTTTCAGAACCTATTAAGGTTTCAGATTACATTCAAGAACAACCAAGTTTAATACTTCGTCGCCTTATGGATGCAATAGAAACGTATGGAGAAGCAGTTTATGAAGAACTCGCGGAAGCATACAAGGAGCATATAACCTGGGAATGTAAAAGAAAGGAGCATTTATTCAAAGCACGTACACGGGCGATTGAAAAAATTGGGTTGCAGACAGTAAAAAACTATAGACTAAGGCAGCTTAGGAAAGAAATGCGGGAATGGGAAGAAATTATGGAACAAAATCTCCAACCTATACCAGATATAATACCCCTTATGGTAATCCGCATTGAAAGGGGTGCTTCTTATGGATAATTGGCGCACTCAATTACTAAATAAGTTTATGCTACATGTGTCCCCTCTTATTATTGTAGCGGATCCTGATAATCTTCTTCTTGAAGAACAGCTTTTGCATGGAATAAACGCTAAAGGATTTGATCTTGTATCTTTCGATGATCCTATTGCCTTTCGATATCTTTATGAATCAAAATACAGATCGCAATGGGAAGGCGCAGGGGAGCATTACCGGGGGTTAATTATACGCACAGAATCCTATGAATTAAATTTGCTGCCTTACGATCTACTCCAAACAGGACAACAACTTTCATTTAATTTAGGCCAGCTATTTCCAAATTTAAGCTATTCAGTTATTTCCGATTTGGATATCAGTTATATTGATTTACTGTACAAAACCCAAAAAGAACATCCCCCTGGGGTTTTGGGTGACAATGCTACTAAGAATTTCATTTTAAGGTATATATTTAGGATTGTAATAGAGTTTATACGTAAGCCATCTGATCTTCTTCAGGTTTTATTGCGCCGTCATTATAAAAATATTAAGGTACCAGCTGTACTTGATGAATATTTCGTGGAGTCACTACGTAACCAAGGGTTGTTTTTAGATTGGCCGCTTGAACAGATAGTCTACAATAAAGAATTATTTTTTAAGTTTCTACAGGAGCGTTGGCCAATATTTTTAAACCAACTCATAGCAGATCAAGGGTTCATGGCTTATAATGCTTTTCAATCTACTATTCTTGAATTTAAAGGACCATCTTACCTACCGTTTGGTCATGATGATGTCAGAATTTATATGGACAGCTTGTTCCTCGATGGGATACTTAAACCTGTACACCTGGATAAATCTCAATTCCTATCGGGGACCTGGGTTGTAGTTGGAATAAAATCCGATCCCGAGGAGGATCTTTTGCGCAGATTGTATCGCTTGGCTGAATCAGTTACAGAAGTGCTTCCGACTTTTGATTCGCCGCATCAAGAATGGTTTTCTTTTGCTTATCGATGGGCTGAACTTTCCCGGTTGAAATTTAAGCTCCAAAATAAATTAAAACCGGAAATCCAAAACCTACTTATCAACTTCACCGAAAAATTAGATTCGGAGTTTTTTGCCTGGATAAAAAATCGTTATATAGGCTTGTATAATCAACCCCCTTTGCCTCCGGTCATGCTTCATCATATACCCAGGGTTTTAGCCCGGCAGGTTAATAATAGAGGTATAAATAAAATTGCTTTAATTGTTGTAGATGGTTTAGCACTCAGTCAGTGGCTTATAATCCGCAATATTTTAAGAGATCAGCGTACAGCCCTTAGTCTGCATGAAAATGCTGTATTTGCATGGGTGCCGACACTTACGTCTGTATCAAGGCAGGCATTATTTTCTGGGAAAATACCGTTTTATTTTCCAGAAGGCATTGCTCTTACAGGTAAAGATGATTCTCTTTGGACACAGTTCTGGGTAGATCAAGGAATGGACCAAAGGGAAATTGCATACATAAGGGGCCTGGGGGATAATGATCTAAGAGAAGTGTACGAGGTGATTTCTAACCCTTCAATTCGTACAGTAGGCTTAGTCGTCAATAAAATCGATCGGATTATGCATGGGATGGAACTTGGGGCTCTGGGTATGCTTAACCAGGTAGGCCAATGGGCAACTCAGGGTTACCTCGCCCGTCTTTTAGATATTCTTTTTGATTGTGGGTTTGATATTGTTCTTACCAGTGATCATGGAAATATTGAAGCTATTGGGTGTGGAATTCCAAAAGAGGGCGTTACAGCAGATTTACGAGGTGAGCGTGTAAGAATCTACTCTAATGATATTTTACGTAAGCAAGTAAAAGCTCTTTTCCCGGATTCCATAGAATGGCCTACGTTGGGATTACCTGACGGATTTTTGCCCCTTTTTGCCCCTGCCCGTACAGCTTTTACCCGGAAGGGTGTAAAAACAGTAGCCCACGGCGGAATATCACTTGAAGAAGTAATTGTGCCGCTCATTCATATACAAAGGAGGATACCATAATAGTTCGTTTTACACAAATTGGATTTGATAGGCAAATACTGCTTAAATGGCTTGAATATACCGTTAATTTAGTATTAGTAGAAACAAACCGGCAAAATGTCCACTCAGCGCTGAATGAATTTTTATGCGATAAACTTGCAGTGGGAAGTACAGCAAAAAGAAATGCCAGGGATAAGACTATAACTTTACTTATGAGAATATGGTTTGATGGTGTGCCTGAGATTAAATCCCTCCGAATGAGGGCGCTTAAAATAATAAGACAATTACCTACCGGGGAACGTATACCCATCCATTTTGGGATGTCAATGGCGACATACCCTTTTTTAAAAATCGTTGCAGACAGTATTGGCAGACTCTTACGCTTGCAAAATTCTTTAACATCAAGCCAAATACAGTGTAGAATCCGGGAAAAATATGGTGATCGGGAAACAGTCAGCCGGGCTACTCAACGTGTTATTTATTCCTTTATCGACTGGGGAGTATTAGAGAAAGAACAAAAAGTATCTATTTATAAATCTGCATCAGTGAAATATATAGATAATCCAGAATTAGTAGCCTGGCTTATAGAAGCTATGTTACATGCCAAGCCGGGGAATAGGTCTTTTTTTAACGATTTGCTGCAAACCCCTGCTTTTTTTCCATTCAAACTAAAATGGATATCGTTAGATGTCATAGAAGAGCTTTCAAATATACAAGTGGCGCATAAAGGATCAGATGGCAGCCTTTTGGTTCTTCGAAAAAGTTAATTATTCTTGTTTCACGGTTTACTTCCTATTGGGATGCTATATAACAATTTATAAAGAGTCAGCATCATATTACCCTTTTAATGAAGTACGCATCTTTTCCTTATGTACAAAAATATCCCCGGTACTAATCCTAAGGGTTTATAGCCCAGAGCCTCGTTAGATTTATCACGCATTCTATTATAATATAGCTGTAATTCTGTTAAATGTCCCTTGCCATTCACTTCAAGATCATACCGATCAGGGAGCCATTTAATATTTATTGCAGATTAGAATTACCGGGAAGGGGGTGAGGACATTTTCTTGGATGGTTTAGGCCGTCAAACCAAGGCTCTCCCGGTATTCCAGTGGACTCATTGCACCTAGTGATAATTTGGTTCTTTTCTCATTGTACCGGATAAGGTACTCATCAAAGATATCAATAAATTCTTTTATACTCACCTCCATCCAGGATCGATTATAAAACATTTCATTTATTGTGTAAGGCCGGCTTTAGCCATCCGAGATATCCACCCCGGCCATCGGTAATCGACTAAGAAAAAGGGATTGCTCCCTTTCCCTCGTCTAAGAACCGTACGTGAGAGTTTCCCGCTCATACGGCTCAAGCATTTCTTCACCTTTTCAGGCGGCAAACAGCTCTCTCAGCTTCAATCTTCTTTTGACAAAATACTCCTTGTCTAAGAAGGGGTTTCTTGAAAGCTGCAATTTGGGGTGTCGGACGATGTTTATTCTTCTTAAGTTAATGAGAATGTGTTCGCCCGACATAAACAACCATCTCTTTCCATCCTTTTCATGCCAATATTTGTTCAATCGCCACCAACTGCTTTTATTGCGGTGACGGTGCTTAGCCCATTTTTGTAGCAACAGATACAGCGTGTTGTTGACGTAGGAAAAGGTTTGGCTGGCCACAACATGTTTGTGGTAGTTGGTCCACCCTCTGATCATCTGATTTAATCGACGAATGAGGTTAGATTGACTAATAGCTTTTCCTTCTTTCAGAATAATGGTGGAGCATTTCCTTATCAGGGTCTTTATCGAATCTTTTGATGGTTTGACGATGAGTTTTCCCTTGAACTTTCGAAATGTCCATCCAAGGAAGTCGAAACCGTCATCTATGTGCGTTATTTTGGTTTTCTCTTCAGATAGCGTGAGGCCTCTGATAGTAAGAAATCGACTTACCAGCTCCTTGATTTCTTCGGCTAATTCTTTTGTGTTTGCTGTGATGATGAAATCATCCGCATATCGCACCAAATTAACCTTGGTCTTTGCTCGATAATGATTCTCAATTTTTCCTTTTGAGTTTCTGTGGTACTTATCTTGAATCAATTTTTCAAGACCATCCAAGGTCATGTTCGCATAGAGGCTTGAGATCGCTCCACCTTGCGGTGACCCGCTGTTTGTAGGGAACAGTTCGCCCTCATAGATGAATCCTGATTCTAAGAATTGCGTCATTATCCTTTTGTCCATAGGAATGTTCTGCTTTAACCAGTCATGGTTGATGTTGTCAAAACATCCCTTAATGTCTCCTTCGAGTATCCATGTCGGAGAACATTTTCTAGCCAGAACACAAAATATCTGCTCACAGGCATCTTTTGCACTTCTTCCTCTACGGAAGCCGAAGGAGACGCTGTCCCCAGTTGTTTCAGCTACTGGTTCGAGGGCGAGTGCATAGAGCGTCTGCATTGCGCGGTCATACATTGTTGGAATTCCAAGTGGGCGCTTCTTGCCCCTGTTCTTCTTCTCAATGTACACCCGTCTAAGGGGTTTTGCTTTGTACTTCTTATCTGTAAGCGTTAGAACTGCTTTCATTTTAGAGGCTGGAGTTGACCAAAGCTTTTTGTCTACTCCGGAGGTATTCTTCCCTTTATTCGAGGTTACTTTCTTGACCGCATAGGCTCTTGCATAAAATGAGTGAGTCAATAGATATTGCAATCTTTTGACGCGGTTTTTATTTCCCTGAACTGTTGCCTTAGCAATTCTGGATTGTAGCCTATTCACGTTTTCTTCTACTTGTACCCAATTGATTGTTTCCCATTGGAAAGCAAGTATCTGTGCGTTATCTAGTTTCTCGGTTTTATCCGTCGTTGAATGTCTAAAATTCATAGGTTTACGATCCTTTCCCGCCAAGAAATACCATTGGATAAGTCAGCACTCTTTCGAGTTGGGGCAAAGTCGGAACCCCTATCTGCTTTCATTACAAATGCAGCATTCGCTTTTTATCCATTTCTTCTGCCCTCTATGCCATTTCAGTCCCTTGCGGTTCGATACCTCATTTTGAGGAGCATATAGGGTTTACCAAGTTTCGCATAATACATAGTTGTGAAAGCCTTAGGAGCCACCTTTGAACCGGGAGTTCTTTATCCATTCGCATTGGTTTGCCAAGTCGCCTTTGCTCGACTCCTTACCTTTTGGTCGAAGCGTACCAGCCTATTTCGCTTCATTCGCGTAACGATTCCTACAGTGATTCACTTTATGTTCTCCATAGCTTTCTTACTCTAGCAGTCATTCCAATTTTAGGCTATTCGAATTTCCACATTGTCTTGTGAGCTTTCTAACCCAGACGTTACCATCTACGCTAGTCACAGTAGAGTTACCCCGAATGGATGGGGCAGCCTTTCGGCAATATATTAAGCGACTTCTTGTCGCACGTGGCCACCGCGATCTGAGTGAACCAAACCGTCAAAACAATCTACAATAGGGGAAAGGTATGCCTTTTCAGACAAGGGGGCATCCCGGTCATCGGGTAGCGGCTTGTCCTCTTTACTCGGCATTGTTATATTTTCACCTCCGGAAAGTAAAGCTTTTTCCCCCTGCTCCTTGGTGAGTTTTATACCACCGACACGCCTCCTACGCCTCTTCGGCGCTAACTCCTCACACTACAATCTTAGCGTCTCCCGCGGGGATACCCCAGCATCCTGACAGTCTGTGAAAAATTACAGCCATGTTCAAGATAGTACTTTACCGCAGCCTTCCTCTGTTCCAAAGCAAATTTAGGGCACTGCGAATACTGTTTTCAGAACAATCCGGTTTCTAAAAATATCTTGTACCAGCTTATCAACGTCTTCCTGTCCGGATAACCAAGTTTACGAATCATATCTGCTGTACATTTATCATATTTAATATGAAGTCTTATTGCCTTTTCACGTTCTCCCTTTGAATACATACGGACTCCCTCCTGTACCCCTTTATAGTCCAAGATTTTGTCCGCATGCCCCAACGGGGAAAAAGTACTTGCAAAAAACAGGATATTATTAGCACATCAGATCAACATTATGAGTTAATTGATGGTGAAATTTATCTTTTAGCCTCCCCAAGTTTCAGACCCGGGTTATTGTAGGGGAGTTGTTTGGGAGACTCCGTAATTTGCTTAAAGGTAGCCCTTGTCAGGTCCTCACAGCACCGCTAGACGTTTACCTAAAAGAGCATGCTGAGAGATCCTCCGAAGATTCTAATGTTGTTCAACCGGATATTATGGTAGTCTGCGATTCTGAAAATGTTACTGCAAACGGTAAATACAAGGAAACCCCCACCCTTTTGGTAGAAGTCCTTTCCCCCTCTACCAGAAGCAAGGATATGGTAACAAAACTTTATCTTTATATGCGAAGCGGAATCCGGGAATACTGGATTATTGATCCAGATATCAGGTAGGTTTGGCAATATGTATTTACCTCTAAGCGGGAATTTAGGTTTGGGAATGTGTTTAAAGATGGCTCTGCATTTGGATCTCCTATCTTTCCCAGCCCCAGGATAAATTTAACACAAATTTTCCTAAAGGACTCCTAGAACCCGTTTTTGGGCCTATTTATATTTCCCCTGCCTATTAGAAATTTTAAAAGGGCTTTTAGGTAGTTATTGTCGAATATGGTATAATTGCAAAGTTAATTTAACCCAAGAAAGGAATTGGCGGTTTATCTTTCTTACATTTATAGGGATTTCCGCTAATAAATGAGTTATGAGGTTCCTTAAGCCTATAAACAAACGTACCATATCTATCTTGGCTTTCTCCCCTCTTTTTGCTTATATTTTATCTTTTCAATTTGAGGGACAGGTGCTCTATAGCCTACTTAACCTATATCAGATAGAGCCCCCCAGATATATACTGGTAGGGATAGTTACACACTTTATGGGTTTATTCTCATGTGGATTTCTCATTAGATCCCATGGTACAGCAAGGAAAATGATGTTGGTTGCGATGGGCTTGTGTATAATTGTAACTATTCCGTTTTTTTCTGCGCCTACTATCTTGTGGGTGATAGGATTGTTGGTGGGTAGTTATGCAAGCGGTTGTGCTGTTGCATCCTGGGGCTGGTTTTTAAAGACTTACACCCCTAAAAATGAACGTATAAAGTCAAGTGCTGATATACTAATTTATTCGAATATTATTATGATCCTTATAAATGTAACTGCTATTAATTGGTCGCCTTTGGGGGGAATTATTCTTTCTATTTTATGTTTGCTAATTGGAATAGTATTTACTTTATTGTTATTGCCTTCTCATAGCGAATCTCCCAACCTTGCAGAGAATATGGAAACCAAACCCGATAATAATATTTTTCAACCATTACTGTTGCTCTGTCTATTTGTTGTGATTATTACAGTTAACTCAGGGTTAATGTACCAGGTAATAAACCCAGCCTTTCAGCATCTTACAGGCTTGGTAAGTTGGTATTGGGCTGTTCCGTATATAGTTGCCTTAATCTTAATGCGAAATCTACCTGAGACTATTAAACGATCAATGATTCTTTATGCAGGTATGGCTATGATTATAGGTGCCTTCATTAGCTTCATGCTTCTTGGAAGAGACACTTACGATTACCTTGTAGTAGATACGCTTATGCTTGGTGCCTGCGGTATTTTTGATTTATTTTGGTGGAGCATTCTCGGGGAGATGCTTGATTATACAGATAACCCAGCTAAGATATTTGGTATTGGGCTTTCCTCTAATGTTTTAGGTGTTCTTTTAGGAGACATTCTAGGGATGGGTATGACATCTATTTGCCTCCCAAGTGCGGATGTTGCAGTTATAGCCTTAGCCATCGTAAGCGTCACCTTAGCGTTATTGCCATTCCTTAATCGCCGGTTAGTTTATGTATTAAAAAGCCATGCTTATCTTGCAGTCTATGACAGTATGAGCGATATTCGGAAGATGGCTGTTCTTGATGGGATAAAACCCCTTGATCCATTAACAGCTAGGGAGCATGAGGTTCTGCAGTGTATCCTTGAGGGAAAATCTAATCGTGAGATTGCAACAGATCTATCCATCAGTGAAAGTACTGTAAAAACTCATGCAAGGAATATATTTTCTAAATATGATGTTACCAGCCGGGCGGAATTAATTAGCAATCTCTTAAGAAACTAAAGTGATATAGACACATAACATCAAAAAGATTGGAGTATAGAGTTTAACTGACACCTCATACGAAAGTATGAGGCTTTTTTATTCCAATTCCTACTTTAGATCGATGACTTTCTCCCTTTCTTTTTCTAGACTTCAATTAGAAAATTAAAAAGACGGATAAACAGAAGACCACAAAATTTTTACAGATATATCAGTTTGTGTATCGGGTATAGATTCCTGTAGGAGCCCTCATTTTAAGAGGAGGTGGTACTGATAACTGCACTAAGGCAGAATAAAGGGGCTTACTGGTAATATCCCCGGCTTATATCCTTTGTTAATGGATATGCCCAAGGGAGGGGACAAAGGTAAAATCAATCCAAAAGTGTTTAATCATGATTTATTAGGAGGCTAATAAAGATGTTTGCAAAGAGCAAATGGATTTTGGCGGTTGCTTTAGTTGCAGTTTTAATGGTTTCAGGGGTAGTATTTGCCACTGGCGAAAATGAAAAAAACCAGGATGTTTTGATAACTATCGATGAAGTGGTGGAACTAAGAATTATGGAAGATAAAACCCCAGCGTTTACTGTGGGACTGGTTTTAGATAGTGATACTCCGACACTCGGTGTGATAACTATAGATGAATACGTAGTTGAAATTGGATATGCATCTATATTACCGGCATTGGGTGGAACCCGGGAGATCACCGCAGAATTGAGTAATGATAGTAATGATGTACCGGGTGGTTTGACCCTTACAGCAACAGCTAGTGATTTAGGCGGAGGACCTGGTGTCTACGGAGAAGAAGTTGAGGATCCTACAGCTTTATCAGCTGACGGGTTAAAGCCGGTTACTGCGGTTGAACTTATAACAGGGATCGGAAGTGTTAGCGAGGCAAAAGCAAAGATTACTTATAGGCTCGAGATCACAAAAGTCGAGGATTTAGCAGCGATAGAGGAATCAGGCCTGGAAGTGACGCTTACGCTCACCGCAGCAGGATCCTAATAAATTATCTTAGTGAAATTCTTTATACCATAGCCTATGGAGGCCTTATCTGTCTCCATAGGCCCTATGTGAAAAATAGATAGGGCTTTAGGATATCACGTCCGGAGGGGTTGGGGCAGATGAAACATTACACATATATTACAGGTGCAAATTCTTACCGCAAGGTATTGCCGATCTTGGCCTGTTTTATCCTAGGTCTATTGTTTACATCTGCAATTTGCAGTGCAGATGTAGTGGTAAATCTATCTGAAACTACCGAAGGTGAATTCACTGTAGGGGTAGGAGATATAAGCACGAAATTAGCTATCGATCCTCCAGACGGTATCTTAGGAGGTTATCTTCAGTACAGTACTGATGAAGAGGATGACGGAAGTGAAATTACGGTATCA
>JAAZLO010000025.1 GCA_012689375.1 Bacillota bacterium
ACCGGACATTATTTATTCCTGCGGCCCTTTAGAAGTAATTGCATATGTCGTATCCTTTGCAAAAGAGCAGGGTATTCCCGGGGAAGCATCCCTGGAATCACACATGGCCTGTGGGGTAGGAGTGTGTCTGGGGTGTGCATTAAAATTGAAACCGGACGATGTCGGCTATACAAAAGTATGCAATGAAGGCCCGGTGTTTTCCTTTAATCAGCTGGGGTTTCCGGGGAGCGGGGAGGTATAGGAAAATGGATACCCAAGTCAATCTCGGCGGAATTAAACTTGTGAATCCGGTTGTTATGGCTTCCGGTACTTTTGGTTATGGTTTTGAATATGAAGCCTTAATCGATCTTGAAAAGATCGGGGCAATTATTACCAAAGCCACCACAAAGGAACCCTGGGTTGGAAACCGACCTCCGCGAATTATTGAAACCCCCTGTGGGATGCTTAATGCAATAGGCCTAGAAAACCCGGGGGTTAAAGTCTTTTTAGAAGAATATTTACCTGCATTACACAGGCATAGGACTATTATTATTGTTAACATTGCGGGCAAAACCATTGAGGAATATGCAGAACTTGCTTCGATACTTGAGACTGCCAAAGGGATCCATGGAATCGAACTTAATATATCATGTCCAAATGTGGATGCAGGGGGAATGCATCTGGGGACTGATCCTGACTTAGTTTATGAGATGGTTAAGTTAGTAAAAGGTAATACTAATCTCCCGGTTATCCCGAAGTTATCTCCTAACGTTGCTGATATTGCAGAAATAGCAAAGGCGGCTGAATCCGCAGGTGCAGATGCTGTCTCTATGATTAATACATTACAAGGAATGGCAATTGATATTGAAACGAAACGTCCGGTGCTTGGAAATATTTTTGGGGGGTTGTCAGGCCCGGCGATAAAGCCTATAGCACTGCGAATGGTTTATCAGGTCTACAAAGCGGTGAGAATTCCCATATTGGGTGGGGGAGGGATTATATCCCCAAAGGATGCAATTGAATTTCTTTTGGCAGGGGCAAGCGCTGTTACTGTAGGCACAGGCACCTTCGTTAACCCCAAGCTGGCCATAGAGATCAAATCGGGGATTATAGACTACATGGCGCAAAACGGTTATAAATGCTTACATGAAGTTATCGGAGCGGCAGTCTTATGAATTTGCTTTCTTATAAAACAAATATTGGGGGAGGGTTGTAATGTGCTTGCTAAAGATAGGATTATATTAGCCCTTGATGTGGATACGAAAGAAGAAGCATTGACTTTGGTTGAGAAACTCCGGGGACATGTAGGTTTGTTCAAAGTAGGGATGCAACTGTTTACCGTAGCCGGTCCTGAGATAGTAAACCATATCCGGGATTCTGGGGGTTCTGTCTTTATTGATCTGAAGTTCCATGATATACCGAATACTGTATCTGAATCCGGGCGGACTGTAACAAGGCTTGGATGTGCCATGTTTACTGTACATGCCGCAGGCGGGATCCGTATGTTAAGGACACTTGCTGAGGCGGTTAAAGACGAGGCTTCTGTTTTAAACATAAAGCCCCCGTTGGTTTTGGCTGTGACAGTGCTCACCAGTATAAATCAGCAAATCCTTAAAGAGGATCTTTTTATTGATGGTATGTCAGTACAGGACGTAGCCGTAAAATGGGCATGTCTTGCAAAGGATGCAGGCTTATGTGGTGTAGTGTGTTCTCCCCTGGAGACGGCTGCAATAAGGGCGGCGTGCGGTCATGAATTTAAATTGGTGACCCCGGGCATTCGTCCTAAATGGGCCCTGAAAAATGATCAAATGCGCGTTACTACCCCTGCCCAGGCAATAAAACTTGGTGCAGATTATATAGTAATCGGCCGTGCCATAACCCGGGCGGAAGATCCGATATCAGCCGCTTTGAAAATTACGGAGGAACTTGAAGAAGTAGAGGGTGAATTGGATGTTAAGTAAAGAAGAGGTACTCAGGATTTTTGTTGATTCAGGTGCGTTACTAACCGGTCATTTTATACTAACTTCAGGGCGACATAGTGATCATTATATGCAGTGTGCCCAGGTTTTAAAATATCCGCACTATACAGAGAAACTGGCGATGCATTTGGCAGATAAGTTTAGAAATGATGATATCGAGATTGTGATCGGACCCGCGTTAGGCGGTATTATCCTCAGCTATGAGTTGGGACGACAGCTTAAGGTACCTGCAATGTTTACAGAACGTGAAGATGGCAAAATGGTTTTAAGGCGCGGATTTAAAGTTTTCCGAAATCAGCGTGTTCTTGTCGTGGAGGATGTAATTACTACAGGTGGATCTGTACGTGAGGTTATGCAACTGGTGGAGACCTACGGTGCAAAAGTTGTAGGGATCGGCGTCCTTGTGGATCGCAGTAATGGTAATATTCAGTTCGGTACTAAACAGCATCAGGTATTGTCTATGGAAATAAAATCATGGGAAGTGACTGAATGCCCTATATGCAAGGAAGGAAAATTACCTCCTATAAAGCCGGGAAGCAGAAAAATCTTCAGATTGGGATGATCTTATTTTCCCTATAGCATGAATAAAGGTTTCAGTGCTACCTTGAATATGACCCTCACAATATCAACAGCTATACCCATGTTTTTTTACCTACCGGGTATGTTTTTACATTAGGACGGATTTTGTGTCTATCTAATTTCATAAAGGCTCCGATGTTTTCAAAGGCTTAAATTTAAGATGAAACTAAATCTTTATGTAATCCCTTGCAGGAATAGTAAAAAATATTGCGAATAGCATAGAATATAGTTAAAGTTGCCACAATACGACCTTTATTATGGAAGGCTGTTTCTGAGTAGTTATCATGGAAGGAGGTTGAAGTAAAGCATTTTACTGGGTTTTAAGATATTGAAAAACCAGGAGGATGGTAAAAATGATCATTTTGGGTGTTATTATCCTTGCGGCTACTGTGTTTGCCCTGGTTAAACAGTACGAAACTAAAATGATTCTTTTTATTTCCGGACTCTTAATGTGTATTATCGGTGGGAATCCCCTGGCTGCATTTCAGGCTTTTGCAGCCCGAATGAGCACTGCAGGCCTGATTGAGGCTATCTTGTCTGTGATGGGCTTTGCGTTTGTCATGAAAACTACGGAATGTGATAAACATCTAGTTAATTTTGCTTCCAGGGGGCTTTTGAAAGTCCGTCCTATTTTAATCCCTGGTGCGGCCTTGGTTACCTTTGCCATCAATACCGCTTTACCCAGTGCAGCCGGAGCATCAGCTGCTGTAGGGGCAATCCTGATTCCTATTCTTATGGAAGCAGGCATCAGTCCTGCCATGGCTGCGGCTGCAGTTCTCACAGGAACCTTCGGTAGTATGATTAGCCCCGGCCTTTCCCATAACCCTTTCATTGCTAACATTGCATCAGTTGAAGTGATGGATGTAATTGCTGTGCATTATACTGCAGATATAGTATCTGTTGTTATTGGTGCTGCTTCCCTTGCAATTCTTGCCTTTTTGCTGAAAGAGGACGGTAGGATTCCCGGAGCGAGAGGTAAAAAGGCACAGGCAGGCATGGGGATTACTACTGTTAAGGTTAATTATCTAAAAGCTGTGGTTCCTGTCATACCTATACTTATCCTCATTTTAGGGGCGACAAAGGCAATAGGGGCTTTTACAAAAATCTCCATCCCCGGTGCTATGCTTATCGGTTCCCTTCTGGGAGTGTTGGTATCCTTAGGAGAAGCGAAAGCAGACAAGGATTATTTCGGAAAAGTATCTAAGTCTTTCTTTGACGGCATGGGCAGTGCCTATGCTAATATCATGGGAATTATTATTGCTGCTGCTGTATTTGTTAAAGGCCTGGAAAGTATTGGTCTTGTTCAGTCTTTCATTTCGGCAATGATCGGATCTCCGGGTATTGTGAAAGTTGCTGCTGCGTTTGGTCCTTTCCTCCTGGGCGTTGTTTCCGGATCAGGCGATGCCGCAGCCATTGCCTTTAATGAGGCTGTGACCCCACAGGCTGTCCAGTTTGGCCTAAAAATCGTTAATATGGGGTCTTTAGCAGCCCTTGGCGGGGCATTGGGACGTACTATGTCACCTTTGGCGGGAGCTGCTATTATTGTGGCAGGCCTGGCAGGGGTAAATCCCTTAGAAGTAGCTAAACGTAATGCAATTGGAATGATTATTGCGGCAATAGTCGCTATGATTATTTTATTGTAATTGCCCTTAGGGGGATAAAATAATGCATATAAAACCGGAGAGGATACAAAGAGATCTGGAGAACCTGGCTTGTTTTGGTAGGCTCAAAGGCGGCGGCGTAAGCCGCCTCGCCTTTACAAGTGCAGATCGAGAAGCAAGACAGTATCTTAGAAACGCCCTAATTCAACAAGGGCTAAGTGTGACACAGGATGCTGTGGGAAACATGAGATCCAGAAGATGTGGAAAAGAGAATTTGGCCCCGGTCATGACAGGTTCCCACCTGGACAGTGTCCCCTCAGGTGGAACCTTTGATGGCACAGTAGGTATTGTAGCTGCCCTTGAAGTTATACGGGTTCTCAATGAACAAGGTGTAGAGACATTAAGACCCATAGATATCATTAATTTTTCTGCGGAAGAATCCAGTCGTTTCGGCGGCAGTACCCTAGGGAGTAAAGCCATAACAGGGCGTCTTTCCCCGAAACAATTACATACGTATAAAGACAAGGACGGGTTATCTCTTTACGAGGCAATGGAAACCTTTGGGTTAAACCCCGACAGGTTGGAAAGTGCCAGAATCCGACCAGGGGAAGTATATGCTTTTATCGAGACTCATATTGAACAAGGAAGGGTTTTAGATTCGCTTGGTATACCTCTGGGAGTAGTAACATCTATTGCTGCTCCTACCAGAATAAAGGTATATCTTGTGGGCAGGGCCGATCATTCAGGCGCAACTCCTATGGATTTAAGGGCAGATGCCTTAGTTGCTGCAAGCGAAATAATCCTCGGTGTAGAAAGGATCGCCTCTTCTGAAGCGGGATCTCATACAGTAGGAACAGTTGGGTACTCCCATATTGAACCCGGGGTACTCAATGTTATTCCCGGACAGGTAGAACTTGGCATTGATATCCGAGATATAAACAAGGAAAGTAAGGATCTGGCTGTCAACAAGGTTATTTCCTTAATGGAGGATACAGGCGACAGGCGGGGAATCCAGATAAATTATGAGATTACGGCTAATGAAACCCCTGTGACTTTATCAGCTGAAATTGTTGATGTTCTGAAAAGGGCTGCAGAAACTTTGGGTTATTCCTATCGGCTTATGCCTTCCGGAGCCGGACATGATGCCATGTATATGGCAGAAATAACAAATGCAGGTATGATTTTTGTGCCAAGCCAGGAGGGTATCAGCCATAATATTGCTGAATACACCCCACTGGAGGATATTGTTAAAGGGACGGAGGTCCTTTTAGAGGCAATCGTGAAATTGGCTAATGAAAAATGAGGTGTATATTATGCTGGCACGCATCAAAAAGCTGGCTTTCGAATATGAGGAAGACACGATTAGCATGAGGCGTAATTTGCATAAATATGCTGAGACCGGCTGGACAGTGTATCGGACTGCGTCCCTTGTTGCAAAAACCCTCTCAGGATTGGGATATCAGGTTTTTACCGGATCTGAAGTGATTGACGAGGAAGCTATGATGGGGGTCCCTAGCAGCCTGGAACTGGAAAGACATGAAAAGAGGGCTCTCGCGCAGGGTGCGGATCCTTTTTGGTTAGGAAAAATGATCGGGGGAAAGACCGGGGTTATGGGGGTAATGGATTTTGGGAAGCCTGGTCCCACAGTAGGCTTGCGTTTTGATATGGATGCCAACGATCTTACTGAGGCGGAGGATGAAGCCCATCGTCCTTATAATGAAGGTTTTGCTTCTATAAACAAAGGCGCTATGCACGGATGTGGTCATGATGGGCATACTGCGATCGGAATTACTGTGGCTAGGATTCTATCCCAGGTTAAAGATAACCTAAGCGGGAAAGTCAAACTACTTTTTCAACCCGCGGAAGAAGGGGTACGTGGGGCTAAAGCCATGATGATGGCGGGCGTTGTTGATGATGTAGACTATATGCTGGGATTTCATCTAGGATTTATTCTTAGAAAACTGGGACAAATTTCAACCGATGCCGGTGGTTTTCTTGCCACAACTAAACTGGATGCTAATTTTACCGGAAAACCATCCCACGCCGGCTTAGCACCGGAGATCGGTAAAAATGCACTTTTGGCTGCAGCAACTGCATTAATTAACCTATATGCTATTGCCCGCCACGGCAAGGGGACCTCTAGAATTAATGTAGGGATTATGCAGGGGGGTACAGGCCGTAACGTTATTCCGGCTAATGCAGTACTTAAACTGGAAACCCGTGGAATCACCAGTGAAATTAACGAATATATGCATAGTGCAGCTGTTCGTATTATTAAGGGTTCTGCTGCAATGCATGATGTAAAAGTCCTTCTGGAAGAAATGGGATCTGCCGCAGGTACAAGCAGTGATTTTGCTTTAGGGGAACGAGCCCGGCGTATTGCTAAGGAACTAGATCTATTTGATGAATTTTTACCACAAGTCGATCTGGGAGGCAGTGAGGATGTAGCGTATTTTATGTCTAGGGTACAGGAAAGAGGGGGGCAAGCAGCCTACGCCATTATTGGGACGGAGATATCAGCCGGACATCATGAGTCACGGTTTGATTTTAATGAAGACGCTCTCCGCAAAGCCGTATCATATGTAGCAGGCGTTACCACAGATCTGCTTACCGACTCATAGGTGACGCTTTACCATAATAGATCAAACGTGACATTATCACAGAATAACTACAAAATCGGCAAGTTGTAAAATGAATTGCCCAAAAGGATAAAAAAAGACCCATTCCGAGTTCAAACCAGTTATGCTTAATGCTGATACAAAAGCGACTGGGGTGAAACGGAATGGATCAAAAAGAGCATATCA
>JAAZLO010000026.1 GCA_012689375.1 Bacillota bacterium
AACCGGTTATGAGCCGGTCGCTCTACCGCTGAGCTATGGGCCCAAAATTATGGCTCCCTGGGTAGGATTCGAACCTACAACCCACCGGTTAACAGCCGGTTGCTCTGCCATTGAGCTACCAGGGAACGAATCTTGCTTAGCATGAAGAATTATATAACACATTACCCGCGTGGTCAAGGGCATCTATGAATTCAAATTCATCATTCAAGATAATCCTTAAGTTTTTTACTTCTGCTGGGATGCCTTAATTTCCGGAGGGCCTTCGCTTCTATCTGTCGAATACGCTCTCTGGTAACACTAAACTCCTGTCCGACTTCTTCAAGAGTTCTCGGACGGCCGTCATCCAGACCGAACCTCAATCTCAATACTCTTTCCTCACGTGGGGTAAGAGTACCAAGCACATCTTCCAGCTGTTCTTTTAACAGGTAAAACGATACTGCATCCACCGGAGCCAAGACATCTTCATCCTCGATAAAATCACCCAGGTGGCTATCTTCCTCTTCACCGATGGGAGTCTCTAAAGACACAGGTTCCTGCGCAATTTTGAGAATCTCCCTTACTTTATCATCAGTCATGTCCATGGCCTCTGCAATTTCCTCAATTGAAGGTTCCCGTCCGAACTCTTGGAGGAGTTGTCTAGAAACTCTCATAAGTTTATTTATTGTCTCAACCATATGAACAGGAATGCGAATAGTCCTTGCCTGATCCGCAATGGAACGGGTAATAGCCTGCCTAATCCACCAGGTGGCATAGGTGCTGAATTTATATCCCTTACGGTAATCGAATTTTTCAACTGCCTTTAGTAAACCAAGATTCCCTTCCTGTATAAGATCAAGGAAAAGCATCCCACGGCCTACATAACGTTTGGCTATACTGACCACAAGACGTAAGTTAGCTTCAGCAAGTTCCCGCCTTGCCTTTTCATCCCCTGCTTCAATACGTTTAGCCAGCGTAACCTCCTCTTCAGCAGTTAGAAGAGCGACCCTACCAATTTCCTTTAGGTACATCCTCACAGGATCATCCACACTCACACCTTCAAGGAGGGAGAGTTCAGATTCAGCCTCGTCAGAATCAGATTCTCCGTTTTTAGCATCATCCTTATCCTTATCCTTAATTTTTATAGATTTACCGGATTTCACTGTAACCTCACTGTTTCCTCCGGGCTCCTGGACAAGATCTATACCCATTTGTTCGATAGCATTGTAAATACCGTCAATCTGATCCGGGGTCAACTCTACGTCCTGCAAAGCATCCATAATTTCTTTATGTGTCAAGGTTCCTACTTTCTTACCGTCTTCAATAAGTTTCGATACCTTAGGTATTTCCAAATACTTAGGCCTACTCATCCCTATCCCCCCTTTCATGCATATACCATAAACTTTGTTTTCGTCCTAATAATTTAAACTTATTACACTTGGCGCATATTATCTTCATAGGATCCCACGAAAAGGTCGGAATTCCTCTGAGATTCTCTTCTTGAGATATCCGAATTCCGCCAATAACTCTCTTGATTTTTGCATCTTTCCTGTGCCGCTTAGGCTCATAAGCTCCTTTTCTATCTCTCGTATTCTACCTACAAGATTATGTTCCAGGATAACATTAATACAATCGTCAGCTGCTTTTTTCAAATTTTCCGGCAGCTCTTCGCCTTCCCCGATAAACACCCCCGCAGCATATTCCAGAGTCTCCCTGTCATCTATGAAACTAATGACTTCAGCAGGTGTTAAACTATTTTTCCCGGTATCCTCCGAAAAAACATCCAACCCTGTCTGGATTGCCCGAGCAAGTTTTTTATGCCTTTTGTCAGAGAACTCATCCCATTTTAATTTTTTTTCAACTGTCTCAAAAATCTCTTTATTATCAATCATAATCCTCAAAAGTAATCTTTCCGCTTTTAGAACTTGGGCGGTTCCACTTCCACAGGATTTGGCAATATCATCCTTAAAGCTAGTATTCCTACTTACTCCAAATCTATCCCGCACCTGAAAACGTCGGGAACCCGCCTTACGCGAGCCTTGTACACTAATTAAGCTATTAATATCTTCAAGCATTGCTTCTACGGATATCTTCAAAAGCCTTGCAGTTTTTTCCGCATATTCCCCTCTTTCAACTGCGCTCCCAACACCGGCAAGTATCTGTGCTACTTCCTTTGCAGCTTTTACCTTCTGATCAAGATCAGAAGTATCAACTTGAGAGATAATAAGATGCAACTTATAATCTATCAATTGTTTTGCATCTTCCAATATCTTGGTAAAGGCTTCCTTCCCTTGTTTTCTTAGTACAGAATCAGGGTCTTCCCCTATAGGCAAGACTCCTATTTTTACGTCAGCTCCTTCATTTTTTAAAACTTCCATACCTCGAAGAGTAGCCGCATTTCCCGCTGTATCAGCGTCATATGCCATAATCACTTGGGAAGTATACCTGGATATAGCCTTAGCTTGGCTCTTTGTAAGGGCGGTCCCAAGAGTGGCCACTACATTCTCAAAGCCAAACTGATGGCACGTAATAGTATCAGTATACCCTTCAACGATCACAGCCCTGGATTTGTTCCTTATAGCATTCCTTGCAAGGGCAAGCCCGTATATAATTTTTCCCTTTTGAAACAAGGCTGTCTCCGGAGAATTAAGATATTTTGGTTCCGAATTATCAAGGACCCTGCCGCCAAAACCAATAACTCTGCCGGCAACGTCCGTAATGGGAAACATAAGTCTCCCCCGAAACCGATCGTAATATCCTTTTCCGCTTTTGGAAGGCAAGATGAGACCTGCAGAAAGGAGTTCCTCAGTTGAAAAACCGCTTTCTATGAGAGTCTTCAGTATACCATCCCATGATTTTAAGGCATATCCTAATCTAAAACACCGGACAGCGTCATCTGAAAGACCGCGCTGGCTTATATAATTTCTTGCTTCCGCTGCATTAGGGTTTTTAGCAAAAACAGTCTCATAGTAGCGGCAAGCCGCTTCCATGCAATCATAAAGCCTGCCTAGTTTTTTTCTGGCTTCTCTGGCCTCAGGGGATTCACTTTCCAGTAAAGTAACCCCGACCCTCTCAGCAAGCATTTTTACTGCATCTCTAAACTTTATTTTTTCAATTTTCATGACGAAGTTAAAAATATCTCCGCCTGCACCACATCCGAAACAATAAAAAAGTTGCTTTTCCATCGACACCGTAAAAGAAGGTGTTTTTTCATTATGAAACGGACATAATCCCTTGTAGCTATTCCCCGCCTGCTTTAGCGATGTATAATCTGAAATTACTTCTACAATATTAGCCCGCGCGCGGATTTCATTAAGCGCTTCTTCACTATAAATGCGCCTCTTACCGTGACCGCGCATGATTTTATATACCCCTTCTTCCTATAAACGTACGAACCAACTATTTTCGGTTCCTGTTGAATTTCGCCATTTTAGACGTTTCCCCTTTATTTCGCATCCGTCTTTGATAAACCATTTTGCTTTTCCTTCATCCTAGTACAGCAGACAATACAAATACGAAAAGGTACTCCCGTCGGACAAACCAATTTAAATCAATCTTACATTCTAAGAGAAGATATCCCCCTGTGCTTGATAATGCACAGGGGTTGCCTTGATAGGTTCGACGAATTTATTGAAAATCCTCCCTAATATGTGCTATTAAACTATATAAACTTGTTTATCTCCGTTTATCGCCTACTTACATAAATGTATTATTACTCACTTACATCAATATATGCCAGAAAATTCGTGCAAATATTTTATCTGTTACCTCGTAGACATTACAGTGGGGTATTTCCGAATTCATGAAGAATAATGGAAACGCCCCACGTTCAAATCATATATATTCTAAACTCGATTAAAATGTGTTTAGGAGTTATCCGAGTACCCTACTTTGTTTTTGTCCTACCTTTCCTCGGATTTATTAATTCAGCCCGGGCTGCCGATAATCGTGCAATAGGTACACGGAAAGGAGAACAACTGACATAATCCATCCCCACATTATGGCAGAACTCTACAGATCTGGGATCCCCGCCATGTTCACCGCATATACCTATTTCAAGTGCAGAGTTGGCGGATCTCCCTTTTTCCACACCAATTCTTATAAGTTCTCCCACCCCTCCGGTATCAATAGTCTCAAAGGGGTTATCTGATAGAATTTTTTTGTCAAGATAATACGGTAAGAATTTACCCTCAGCATCATCTCGGGAAAAACCGAAAGTTGTTTGTGTCAGATCATTAGTACCGAAAGAAAAGAAATCTGTCCTTTTCCCAATTTCATCAGCAGTAAGAACAGCCCTGGGGAGTTCAATCATAGTCCCGACCATATATGTCAATTCAACGCCATGACTCCCGATAACATCCTTTATAACTTTATCAATAGTTTCTCTGGCCACCTCTATTTCATTTACATGTCCTGCAAGGGGTATCATTACTTCCGGGATAATTTTGTATCCTTCTTTTGTGAGCTCACATGCAGCCTCGAAAATTGCACGCACCTGCATCTCAGTTATTTCAGGATAGGTTATACCGATACGGCATCCTCTATGTCCAAGCATAGGATTGAGCTCCCGTAATCTATCAATACGCGTAAGGAGTTTTTCTTTTTCTTCTAGTTTTTCAGGTTCACAGCCTTTGGCCTTCATTGTTGTAATTTCGACAAGCAACTCCTCGTAACTGGGCAGGAATTCATGAAGAGGAGGATCCAGAAGTCTGATAACAACAGGATAACCTTGCATTTCTTTTAAAATATCCTTGAAGTCATTCTTCTGGAAAGGCAGTAATCTATCAAGTGCGGTACGCCTGGCCTCTGTAGTTTCAGCAAGTATCATATCCTGAACAGCACGGATACGATCCTCTCCGAAAAACATATGCTCAGTTCTGCAAAGCCCTATCCCCTCCGCACCGAATTCCAACGCTGTTCTTGCATCTTGAGGTGTATCAGCATTTGCCCGAACACCTAGAGTCCTAATTTCATCAGCCCAACCCATTAAAGTGGCAAAATCACCGCCAATTGAAGGTTCTTGGAGTTCTATCTCACCGAGGAACACCTTACCGTGGGAACCGTCAACAGTAATGATATCCCCTTTTCTGATAAGAACTTCACCAATACGCACTTCCTCCCGATCCTCATCAACAATTGCAGCCTCACATCCGGTAACTGCCGGTTTACCCATACCCCGGGCTACTACCGCAGCATGGCTTGTTTTTCCACCACGGCTCGTAAGGAACCCCCTCGCTGCAGCCATACCATGGATATCATCAGGGGAAGTCTCTTTTCTTACAAGGATTACATCCTCCCCAGCCTGCGCCATTTCTACTGCATGATCTGCAGTAAAGACCACTTTTCCTACGGCAGCCCCAGGAGAGGCGGCAACTCCCTTAACAACCGATTCCTCCTTTATTCCCGGATCGACAGTCTTATGTAACAGAGTATCGAGTAATTCAGCATCCACACGTAATATTGCTTCATCTTTGGAGATAAGACCTTCATTTACCATATCCACTGCGATTTTCACGGCCGCAGCTGCGGTACGCTTACCTGAGCGGGTTTGTAGCATATAAAGCTTATTCCTTTGAACCGTAAATTCCACATCCTGCATGTCGCGATAGTGGGAATCAAGGGTTTCGAAAATATCCGTAAGTTCCTTATAAATTTCAGGCATTTCCTCCTTTAGATTATCAAGAGGGAGGGGGGTCCTAATACCTGCAACTACATCTTCGCCTTGTGCATTCGGCAAATACTCGCCATAATATTTTTTCTGGCCGGTACTGGGATCCCTGGTAAATGCCACACCTGAATTTGAATCTTCCCCCATATTACCGTATACCATTGCCTGGACATTAACTGCAGTTCCCCATTCCGCAGGTATATTATGCAGATTACGATAAGTGATAGCCCTTGGGTTCATCCATGATCCGAAAACCGCATCTCTGGACATATCCAGTTGCTGTCTGGGATCATCCGGAAACTCCTGCCCTGTCCTTTGTTTAATAAGGACTTTATATTCCCTGACCAAATCCTTCAAAGCATCTGCTTCGAGATGTGTATCAAGGGTTACACCCAGTTCTTTCTTTTTTGCTTCAAGAATGGATTCAAATTCATTATGAGGAACCCCTAAAACCACATCACCAAACATCTGGATAAACCGCCGGTAGGCATCGTACGCAAACCTTTCATTGCCTGTCATTTTAACAAGCCCCTGGACAGTCTTATCATTTAACCCGAGATTAAGCACTGTATCCATCATTCCCGGCATTGATACCCTTGCACCTGATCTCACAGACACCAAAAGGGGCTTTTCCGGATCACCAAATTTGAGATTCATTGCCTTTTCAAGCTTCTTCAGGTTCTCATCAATTTCAACATCAAGCTCTGGTGGGTAGTTTCTATTGCCTTTGTAGTAAACATCGCAAACTTCCGTAGTTATGGTAAAGCCCGGGGGGACCGGGATTCCTATATTTGTCATTTCGGCAAGGTTAGCACCTTTCCCACCCAGCAGGTTCTTCATATCTTTATTCCCTTCTGCTTTACCTGCTCCAAAGAAATATACATATTTTTTTGTCATATTCCGTTTCAGCCTCCCTTAACTTCTCTGCAAGTGTCGATATCCGGCACAAGCTAAAAATATATTTAACAGCTTTTATACAGCCTTCTCAACTACCTTATCCAGGTCTGCCACTACTAATGCCAAAGAAGAGGCATAAGCCAGAAGGGCAAGCCTGTTTTGGCGTATCTTTTCATCCTCTGCCATTACAAGGACCTCATTAAAGAAGGTATTTATAGGCGTGGCTAACTGAGATAGCAATTTTAGGATGCCTGGGTAATCTCTTTTCTTAAGCATGGCAGAAATAGATTCCTCGGTGCTTTTAAGAGCATTAAAAAGCATTTTTTCCGCGGGTTCACTAAATAAAGATGTATCAATATTATTGTGATCGGCGTTTCCCGCTAAACGCGAGGCCCTTGTATAGCCGGTACAAGCCAAGGCAAATTCCTGGGTTAAACCGGCTTCCTGCAAGGCCTTTGCCCTTTCAAAAGTGCCTAGGATATTATCAAACCCCACGGATACCACTGCATCCACTAAATCATATCTCACTCCGGTGTCAATTAAATAAGTTCTTATACGTTGTCGTAATCCATTAAGGACACTGTCTGCCGTATCCTCCGGGTGCTGTTTAAGCAATCCCTCGTTTTCATATAATGACAGAGCCTTTTTAACAAGCCAGGATACAGATAAATGGATCTCACGCTCTATAAGTATAGATATTATCCCGGACATGCTTCTTCTTAGAGCATAGGGATCCTCTGAACCGGAGGGAACAATTCCAATCCCGAAAAAGCCTGCAACGGTATCAATTCTGTCTGCAATAGCAAGAATAACCCCACAGGGATTTTTAGGTACTTTATCTCCGGCAAATCTCGGCAAATAGTGTTCAAATACGGCCTGGGAAACGGATTCATCTTCACCGGACAACAAGGCATATTCCTTACCCATCACACCCTGAAGTTCAGGGAATTCCCTAACCATATTTGTGACAAGATCGGCCTTACATAATTCTGCGGCCCTTTTAGTTTTAGTTTTTATGTCCTCTTCATGTCCTAGCTTGTCTGCAATAGCTTCACTCAAATCTGTGATGCGGTGAATTTTCTTAAGAACGGTCCCAAGGCCTTCATGGAATGTAATTCCCCCAAGCCTGGAAATGTAGGCTTCCAAAGGTAATTTCGTATCCTCTTCATAAAAAAACCTGGCATCCTCCAGCCTGGCCGAAAGAACCCTTTCAAATCCCCTACGAACGGCTTCAATGCGCGTGGCAAGTCCATCACGTACAGCAGCAAAAACCGGAAGCAGGGAACCTTCGTTATCTTCAATGGGGAAATATCGCTGGTGACCCTTCATAGAGGTTACAATTACTTCCTTAGGGAGCTTTAGCAGCTCAGGGTTAAATTTGCCAGATAAACATACAGGATGTTCAGCCATATAAGTCAGTTCCGAAAACAATCCCTCATCCTCCGTAATTTCCCCGCCTGCTTCTTTTGCTAGTTTTTTTATACCCTCTTCTATTATTGCTCTTCTTTCCCCCTGATCAACGATACAGTAGGCCTTTTCCAAAACATTAAAATAATCCTCCGCTTTGCTGACCTCAATAAAGCCCGGCGCAAGGAATCTATGGCCGGAACTGAACCGATCTCCTTTTATACCATTTACCTCTATTTCAATGGTATCTTCACCCAAAAGTGCCAATAACCATCTAACAGGTCTTGCAAACTTAAAATCGCTGTCTCCCCATCTCATTGCCCGATCAAAATTTAAATCGTTAATAAACCGGGTAAATACGTTTTTTAAAGCATCCTTTGCTTCAGGGCCCGGCACTGTCGAGATTGCATATATGAATTTCCCCTTATCATCATTTTGAACGACCAAATCAGGTATGTTCACCTTTTGTGCCTTAGCAAATCCTATTGCGGCAGAGGTTGGTTCACCTGCATCATTAAAAGCAATATTATAAGCAGGTCCCCTTACTTTTTTTACAAGAGAAAAACCCTTTGGAGCCACCCCTTTTATATATATCACAAGCCTTCTGGGGGTGGCATATGAAATTACCGAGGAATACTTGACCCGCTCTTCTTTGAGAAAAATGCCGGCTTTACCAGTCATTACATCTAAAAGATCCGGGAACAGCCGGGCGGGCAATTCCTCAGTACCTATTTCTAAGACGGCATCCCTTTCATTTAAACACATATCCTGATTTTCATTTATGCAAGACTTTTTCTTCATAGCACCTGTCCCCCGGAATCTTTAAAAGAGGGAAATCCAGACCCTCCCTGATTTGGATGTATTGTTTTGCACATTTTCCGGCTAATGCCCGTACCCGTCTTATTAGCAATGTCCGCTCGCTTACACTCAATGCCCCGCGGGAATCAAGTAAATTAAAAACGTGGGAGCACTTAAGGACATAATCATATGCCGGCAAAACGAGGCCTTTTCTCAAAACTTTTTTTGCTTCTGTTTCATATGCATCAAACAACAGTGACAACATCTCACAGTTTGCTACTTCAAAGCCATACTCAGAATGCTCTGTTTCAAACTGTTTCTGTATTTCTCCGTAGGAAATATCGGCTGACCAAGCCAAATCATATACATTATCAACATCCTGCAGGTACATACATAACCGCTCCAACCCATATGTCAATTCGGCGGAGACGGTCTTAGTATCTATTCCACCCACCTGCTGAAAATATGTGAATTGGGTTATTTCCATGCCGTCAAGCCAGACCTCCCACCCTGTGCCCCAGGCACCTAGAGTAGGGGATTCCCAATTATCTTCTACAAGCCTAAGATCGTGCTCCACAGGATCAACGCCTAAGGCTTCGCTCAGACTATGGAAATATAATTCCACAACATTTTCAGGAGATGGTTTTAGAATTACTTGGTATTGATGATGCATAAATAATCGGTTAGGGTTTTTACCGTAACGCCCGTCTGCAGGTCTTCGTGAAGGCTGTACATAGGCCACCTTCCAGGGTTCAGGACCTAATGCACGGAGGAAGGTTTGGGGAGACATTGTCCCTGCACCCATTTCTACATCGTATGGCTGTTGTATTACACAGCCCTGTTCTTGCCAATAGGAATTTAACTTTTGTATAACCTGCTGAAAAGTCAAGATTTCCCCTCCTGCTCTTATTATCCCGGCAGGGTCAGTGCCACCTAAGCGCATCACCCATAACCCATTCTACCAATTGCCTGGTCACGGAAACCTCTATCAAAGCCCCTATTGCCAGGAGGGGTATCAGTACAACCACCAAAACAACAAGAGTATCAACAATGATTATTTTCAGCCCTTGCCCATGCTGGCGCTTGCGTTCATACCCGAGAATATTGAATCCAAGTCTTATTCCCAGGGTTCCCCCGATAATATAGGCCGGGATTTCAAACAAGCCATGAGGAAGAATACCCACAAGAATAAAAGGAAAGAGTCCAAACCCCTGGCGGATCACATCACCGGATACCATTCCCACAATAAGCCCATTTATAAAAACCATAATCATGGGAAGTATTCCGAAGGCCACTCCACCTGCAACAAGAAGCCCTGTAGCCTTAAGATTATTCCAAAAAACCAGACCTGCCATTCCGGGAATACTAAGTTCAGCCATGGACTGTGCCATGGGACCAAATTTTCTGTCAAGCATAAGAAGAAGCTGGGATGCATCCAAGGGGTTATAATGAAATACGGAAACACCGGCCGCAATTCCCATCAGGAACAAACCTGCAGTAAGAATTATATACCTTTGGCTTGCCTTTAGGATCTTCGGAATTCGCCTGGGTAACCCGGATAAACGCACATAATATCCCTCCAGAAATAAACCCCCGCCCTTGACAAAGTAAATAAAGGACGAAAGGCCCCCCCGCAGCTTCATCCCGGTTAGCACATTAAACCTGTATACTGTCGGCCTTTATATTGGATCCACTCTAAAGCCTAATCCCCCACACTATACCAAACGCCCCTTCACGTGTCAATCCTGCCCTTTTTAGACATTCCGACATCCGATTCCTATGTGTACCTGCACCTCCGCTAAAACCTAAGGTTCTGCATCTCAGTTCCCGTTCTTGAATTCTGGAAGTTCGCCGGAATGTCTGACAGAAATGGAATGACCTGTAGCAAGAGCAACAGCAGCCCCTGCAATCGCCAGATACGGTGCAATGACTGTCCCGATGAGACCGACTGTCACAGGGATTTCCATTAAGGGTTCGCCTGCCCTATCTATTTTAATTTTCATTTCATTTCCCTTTCGTACTATCCCTTTAACTTTCTCCAGGACTTCCCTGCCCCTCTCAGTCATAATTTCCCCTTGTTCATGTTCATCTTCTTCAATTAAAACCAGGGCCTTCACAAGATTCCCCTTTGCTTTCTCTAAATATTTCACTGCATCACGGTATGAAAGCCCAGTGCGTTCCCGTAAAACATCTACTTTGTTAAGATCAAATTCCTGATCCATAAGGATTCCTCCTGTGCTAAGGTGCATTTATGACTGCGTCCAGAAAATCAAGGGAACGCAGTCTTTGATTTAGCCTATAGCCCAAATGGGTTCTTATAAGTTTTTCAATCTCACGTCTCGTTTCACGATTTGCCTTGATACGCTCAATCTTTGCAAATTCAGCCATTAATAAAGCCTCCAGCAATCGTAAAGCACCACGTGATACACGTGACAGTCCAAATTCATTGGATGAACACTCTTTGCAGACAACACCGCCGGACTCTGGGCTGAAAAAGATCCCGGGTCCAAGCCTTTTTTTACCACATTGTGAGCAAGAACCCAGACGTGGCCTGTACCCGAGGACAGTGGCTATCTTTATTTCGAAAGCGACAGTAACAAGTTGGGGATCATGGGTTTCTGATAAAACCCTCATATATGCCAACAACATGTTAAAAACTATTTGATCGCCCGCGCCTTCTCCCACCATTTTATCAATCAATTCCACTATATAACCTGCATATGCCAATTTAATAAGATCGTCATGCAGCCTCGGGAAAGCCTCCTTTAACTGAGCCTGACTTATACCGTCGAGACTCTTTCCGGAAAAGATCTGAAAATCCCCATATGCAAATACCTGGGTACTGCTGATAAATCTACTTTTAGGACGTCTTGCACCCTTGGCTACAGCCCGGATTTTACCTTTCCCAGGGGAATATATTGTACAAACCCTGTCAGCCTCACCAATATTTTGAGTCTTGAGAATAATTCCTTCCGTGGTAAAAACCGCCATTAGTCTGCCTCCGGGGATCTCTCCCTTTATGTTTAGGGTTCCCGTGCCTCACCTGAGATATGCCACTGATTATGACAACCTAAACTGATTTTCTTTATTGTGTGTCTCCGATCATTTACGGGAAAACAATG
>JAAZLO010000027.1 GCA_012689375.1 Bacillota bacterium
AAAATGAGCCCTTAAATTTTGACATACTTAGTTCTCATAATTCTTTACCAATACCTCGCTGACATTTCCCCGTCTATGACCCTGGGCATTAATTGCTCTCTTGGCCTGTATAATCTTAACCCGGTAGTTCTTGTAGAGATTAAGGATAAAATCTGTTGCTGAATTAGAAAGCAAGAACTTAATCCCTTTCCGATCCAAGCTGTCACAGAGTTCTTTTAGCCTTTTCTGTTCTTTACGATTGAAGCCACCCTGATCATAAGCTGTAAAGTTAGCGCTGTCAGAAATCGGATCATAAGGGGGATCAATATAAACAAATCCCCCTGATTCAATTCCGGCTACTGCTTCTGCAAAATCTTTACACCTTAAATTGATCTTAGCCTTATTAAAGTAGTTACTAACAGCTCTTAATAAATCTTCGTTTACTATATTAGGGTTTTTATAATCTCCGAAAGGTACGTTAAACTCCCCACGTTGATTAACACGGTACAATCCATTAAAACAAGTTTTGTTTAAATATAAGATCCTTGATGCTCTTTCAACTTCACTCAAGCGGCTGTATTTCTTTTTATCACGATCCAGCCCCCGGATCTTATAAAAATATTCAGCATCATTTTTGTGCTTTTTTAAGTCAATAACCAAAGAATCAACATTATCTCTAATCACCAAATATAGGTTGATTAATTCTTCATTTATATCATTTACTGTCGCCTTCTGTGGTTGCAGATCAAAAAGAACCGCCCCTCCCCCTAAAAACGGTTCATAATAAACTGAGTACTTCTTTGGTATTTCTTTTTTAATCTTTGGCAATAATTGCCTTTTACCTCCGGCCCACTTCACTACCGGCTTTACCAATGGATCCTTTTCCACGAACTTCACTCGCTTCTTACTTAAGGTTAGTTTGGAATCCTTCATCTTCCTTCATTAAACTATAGTCTCATAGTTATCCACTACCTTAGCTCCCTTTTTAACTTTCCGCAGATCACAACGTCCCCGGGGAACTCCTTAGGCTTATAACTATGGTACCGATATGCTTTGCAGATTGGTACTATTTCCCCCAGACTCTGACATGGGCAAGTGTAGTTTCGGCCATCCTTATTGCTCTTTCAGCATCCCAAGGATCAAAAGCTTCTGCTAGGATTCCCCCTGGGAGGCTGTCAGGGTATCTAGTAGGCTTTTACCTTAGATAACTTAATAGGGAATACGCAACCTACCATGCAGGGATGCTATACCCTTACGGATTTTACCTTGCTAAATACTTATTTGTCCTAATGCCGGGGTAAATCACCAGCCTAAAGCAATTTTGTAAAATACCTTAGATAGCCCTCCACTTCCAAAACTGCCGCATTCATTATCGGTATGGGATGTGACCAGATACCTTATAACGGTATCTTCATTTATCCCAAATCTGTTATATAGTGTCCCACTCATAGTAGACCAGGACCCTTCAGTAGACAGGGATTGGGTTCTGACTATATGTATGCCTTTTAATGTGTACCCCCTATCCCGACTCTTATATATCTTATCATCAAGCTCTTTAAGGCATATCTCCATGGCTTCAACTTGGGTCTTACATGCAATCCTAATGCCGCTCGTTCTATATCTTTGAAGGGAATCCCCCCGAAGCCTCAAATACTATTCATAATGGAAAGCAAATCATCCCTTTCGGGTTTGTACATCATACTAACTCTTCGAGGGTGAAGGCTCTCCGTCCTTCTTTTCCTAAGCATTCCTTTTTATAAAGTCCCTTAGGCTTATCCCATAATTTCACTACCGGTACCTCTTTATGACATCTAGTATTGTACCTCGTACCCACATTAATTTTACTCAGTCCATAGAATACATTGAACATCTAATAGACTTACTATAGCAATCAATTATCCTATTCCCTATTTATTAACAATAAAGCTAGAAAGGAAGAAGATAAATGGATGCATATCCCATCCGGGGTAATGTTGTTATGGTGTGCTTATTAGGTTTGCCAGCGATAGACAGCGCTATTTATCTTTTATTGCAGTTAATAAAATACAGGAGTTTGATGAGTCCACCCCTAGGTAAATCTTAACAGCCTCAATAGGCTTAAGACGCCATTCAATAATATCAACCAATAATGCCTATCTCCAAAAGCATTGCTGAAATTTAGGGTGGAACTACCACATTTAAGCCTTTTAAAAGCATAGTTTTATTCGAGGTAGACGTTAGAAAAATAGCACGTGGATTTCAGGTCGTTGGAGAAATTTACACATCTGGTTTTTAGCTTGAAACTTAATTAAGCTTGTTCATATATTCAATAATCAATCGGCAAAATTATCTGGATTTGCATCGAAAGCCACACTATTTCTAGCTTTATCAGACAAAATCAAATTGAGGGGGAAGGGGTACGAGCACCTTGAAGATCAGCCTGCAGGGACAATATTTCCATTATAGACTCCCTTTGTTCCCTAAAAAGCACACCAAGATCAAGATCACTCATGGGATCGGAATGGCCTTCTATTTGCGAACCAAAAACATAAGCGGCAACCACCCTGTGCTCTCTAAGAATATCTTGAGTTTTCTTTATAATTTGCATTTCCAAAACCCCACTTATGCCTTAATCTTAACACACGGACCCAAGAATTTATAAATATAATCAGATAAAGAAAACTTTTATGAGCAATATGAAGTGCCCCCCTTGCCAAGACACGTTTCTGTGAATTATCTGAAAGAAAGCTTAAGTAAGGTCTTACATATTTGCCATGACAAAGTTTGCTAAGATTAGGGCTGGGGGATATCCATTACTCTCATAAGGCGCCTTACACGCTTCCTATTAATTATGTAGCCACAGCTGTGATCCGTTGGGGCCAAAGACTTCGGAAGATTCCCTTTTAAGCCAATCCCTTTCCTTTTCTTCCAATGCCCTTTTCCGATCTCCCGGCTCATTACGGAATACCTTGGGTACTCCTTCTTGGAATTGCTTAGTGTTGCAGGGGCAACCTAATATTTTTTTGCAGGTTCATTTGGCGTATTCTACCCGGTAAGCAGTTCTATGACAACTTTGGACTTAAATTCAGGTTTGTAAGTGTTCCTTTTTCTCATAGCTTCATTATATTCGGGTTCTTCTTCTTTTTTATGTCCCCGTTCTGGGAGCATTATATAGAGTGTATCTAATTGGTGTGCTATTCAATTGTTTTAACTAGCGATGAAATAGGCTTAGCTGGTATTCTCCTACTTGTACCTTACCTTAATCTTAGGAATAACTTCATCTAAGTACTCATTTAGCATCATACTGTGTTCTAATTGGTTGCTTGCTTTCTTATCTTTAACAGATGCAAAATCAACGCTGCCAATCAATTCATCGATAAATGGTATTTCATCAGGATGAGACAAGGAATAAGCATCTACGGCCCTTTCTAGAACAGCGAAACTAGCACCCCACTCCCTGGCAATCTCGTAAATGTGTTTTTTCCGTTTTTCTTGTTTCCAGGATTCAAAAGCGTCATCGAAGTTGATGCCACTTTCAATGTTACCCGGTTTAAGTTCTTCGTTTACAAATTCTTTTAGTAACTCAGCTTCTTCGAACTCACCCATATTACTTAACTCTTGAATCTGCTGATAAAGGATTCTAAGGCTTTCCGCATCAACGGTCTGTTTTCCCGCGGACGTTGTTGCTTTAGAACCTATCAGGCTGAGAATGTGGCCGGCATCGATTCGTTGGGTGCCGGCCAGTTTGGTTTTCGCCACCAAAATATTGGTAGGCAGATCAGGAGTTGTTCCACTTT
>JAAZLO010000028.1 GCA_012689375.1 Bacillota bacterium
GTTTCCGGAAACCCTCTTTAGTAATACTGCCGGCATCAACGGAAATTACCACTGCATCCCGGGAAAAAGGAAGAATTGTGTTAGCTATCAACTTCAAACTTTCCTCCCCTGATTCAAGACGCCCCTCCACCAGCACAATAGAATCCTCAGAAATTATAGGTGATGATTCCTCATATACTCTGGGAAATACCACAATATCAATTGTCCCGGTGAGATCCTCCAAGGAAAAGAAGGCCATAGGCTTACCTGTATTTCTTGTAGTGATTTTGCGAAGAGACGTAATAAGGCCGCCTACTGCAACTTCATCCCCGTCTTTATATTCTAATGATAAACCTGTTACTTGAGCACTGCAATATTTTCTTAGTTCAGAGGCTACTTCCCTAAGGGGATGGCCGGAAACATAAAGGCCTAGGAGTTCCTTTTCCATCCGGAGCAATTCCCTATCACTGAATTCCGGTATATCGGGTAAATCAATTTCATCGGCAGCAAATTCCTCATCCTCATCGAACAAATCAAAAAATGAAGCCTGACCTCCTTGCTTTTCTTTTTGACGCATGGAGCTTGCATCCAAAGTTCTATCAAGAACAGTCAAAAGGGCCCTCCTTTTTGCACCGGTGAAATCGAAAGCTCCACACCGTATAAGGCTTTCAATAGCTTTCTTATTGACATCATGAAGATCTACTTTTTCACAGAAATCAGCAAAAGATTTGAACCGCCCCTTTTTTTCCCTGGCTTTAATAATAGCCAGCACCGCATTTCTACCGATATTCTTTACGGCCCCCAATCCAAACCTAATCCTCTTATCCACTACCGTAAAGCTTTCAAGGCTTTCATTTATATCCGGCGGGAGTGTCTCTATCCCCATTTGACAGCATGCATCCACGTAAAAGGCTACTTTTTCACTGACCCCTGATACACTTGTAAGCAAGGCTGCCATATATTCCAACGGATAATAAACCTTTAACCATGCTGTCTGGTAAGATATCAGGGAATAAGCAGCACTGTGACTTTTATTGAACCCGTACCCGGAGAAAAACTCCATTAATTCGAAGGCGTGTTCCGCCATATCCGGATCAATCCCCCGGTTTCTGGCACCGTTCAAAAACTTCTCCTTTTGTGCAGTCAAGACTTCGGGTTTTTTCTTACCCATAGCCCTACGCAAAATATCAGCTTCACCCAGGGTAAAACCGGCAAGAGTACTGGCAACTTTCATAACTTGCTCCTGATATAGCATGTTCCCGTAAGTCTCTTTTAAAACAGGCTCAAGATCTGGGTGAAAATATTCTATGGGCATTTCACCGTGTTTTTGCTTTGCAAAATCCTGAACACGCCCTAAGGGCCCGGGGCGCCCTAAAGCTAATATGGCAACAATATCTTCAAAACATTCAGGCTTAACTTCTTTCAGAAGGCTTTGGAATAGGCTGCTTTCAAGTTGAAACACACCAAGGGAGTCCCCAGAACAAAGAGTCTCATAAACTTTTGGATCTTCAAGGTCTATATTGTTTATATCCACTTTAACACCTTGTGTGCGGTAAATATTCCTAAGAGCCTCACCGATTACCGTAAGAGTCCGAAGACCAAGAAAGTCCATTTTTAGAATACCGAGGGCTTCCAAGTCCTCCATTGAATATTGGGTTGTAACAGTGCCGTCGTTACTCTTATATAAAGGAACCCGTTCTGTGAGCGGATCATCTGAAATTACTACTCCAGCAGCATGGACTGAAACATGTCTCGGCATTCCTTCAACTGCTTTTGCAGTATCAATGAGCTCCTTGAGCTTCTCATCCTTTGTATAGGCATCTTTAAATTCAATAGATGCATTAAGTGCCTTTTCAATTGTCATCCCGAGCTCTGCAGGGATTAACTTAGCTATCTTATCAACCTCACTGTACGGGACGTCTAGAGCTCTTCCCACATCTCTTATTGCTCCCCGGGCAGCCATTGTACCGAAAGTGATAATTTGGGCCACCCGATCTACACCGTATTTATCTGTTACGTAATCTATAACTTCCCCGCGTCTTTCATAGCAAAAATCTATATCAATATCAGGCATGGTTATTCGCTCAGGGTTTAGAAATCTCTCAAAAATAAGTCCATATTTCATGGGATCGATATTTGTAATTCCCAATGCATAGGAAAGGAGTGAACCGGGGGCTGATCCTCGTCCCGGCCCGACATAAATCCCATGTTCTAAGGCAAATCTGATAAAGTCCCAAACAATAAGAAAATAACCAGCATACCCCATTTTAACAATAATACCAAGCTCATAGTTAAGACGGTTTTTCAATTCTTCCGTAATTACTCCGTATCTTTCCTTGAGGCCTTCATTTGCAAGATGTTTCAGGTACATTTCTTCAGTAAAACCTTGAGGAACCTCAAAACGGGGCATTCCAAGCTTACCGAATTCGAAATCAAAGTTACACCGTTCAGCTATGGAAAGGGTGTTTGTAACGGCCTCAGGGGTATCTCTGAATGCAGCCTTCATTTCTTCTGAGGATTTAAGATAAAACTCATCAGTGGGAAACCTGAGCCTGTCTGGATCTTCCACGGTTTTCCCTGTTTGTATACAAAGAAGCACATCGTGGATTCTGGCATCTTCCTTGTAGATATAGTGGACATCATTTGTGGCAACAAGGGGGATCCCTGATTCCCTTGAAAGTTGCACAAGCCCTTTATTCACCTGATGCTGTTCAGGGATACCATTACTTTGAATTTCAAGATAAAAATTATCCGGCCCGAAAATATTTGATAATTCAGTTGCCTTGGCTTTTGCTCCCATATAATCCCCCTTTAACAAAAGCGAAGGAATTTCCCCGGCAAGGCAGCCTGAAAGCGCTATTAGGCCTTCATTCCACATTTTTAAAGCCTCAGTGTCAACCCGTGGTTTGTAGTAATGTCCTTCTGTAAACCCTATGCTTGATAATTTTACTAAGTTTTTATACCCTGTTTCATTTTTTGCAAGTAGTACGAGGTGGTATTGATCATCATCAATATGGGGAACTTTTTCATGACGTCCCCTTGGTGAAATATATACTTCACACCCGATAATAGGCTTAATACCATATCTTTTTGCCGTCTTATAAAAATCCACAACACCGTAAAGTACCCCATGATCTGTGATTGCACATGCATGAAATCCCAACTCGTTTAGTCTTGTCATAAGGTCTGGGAGCTTACATGCTCCATCAAGTAGTGAATACTGGGTGTGCAGATGTAAATGAACGAACTCGCCTATCCTAACCCTCTCCTTTTACCTATCGACAGGTACTGACATACCCGTTGTGTATCACCAAATAAGAACCAGGTCTTAGATGTATCAGTTCTTGATCATAAGTTAAGTTCCTCCATGGCACTGTAGGTATCCCGCTTTTAAAAACAGCGGGTGTGCATCTTATGATTCCCCGAGATACACTACCCGCCCGCCGCCTTATCCTGTTCCGCTTAATCTCTTCTTTCAGTTTGTCGGCTTCCCTTAATACTGAGGCTTTATCTTGGCCATATGTATCTTAGGATGCAACATCAGCTTCTTAATATTAAGGGTGCCCGGTACCGTAATATATTACATCCTCCCGGGCAACAGTGTACACATTAATTATCGAGGTTATTATAAATCTCCTCATACAGAGGATCAAGATCCAATACAGCTAGATCCAACCTTTGACCTAACTCTTCTATACCAAATTGTTGCCCTCCGGAAAAGAGCTCCTTCAGGACCTCCCCTGTCTCGGGATAAGCATAAGCCCTTTCTCCGAACCTTTCGACAAAGAACTTTCTCAATTGCGCTTCGAAAATCCAGGCTCTGATATACTGAGCGACGTAGAAACCATCGTCTATATCATCAAGATAATAGATTTCCGGGTAGCGGATTTTTAAAATATCAGAAAGGATACCTGAATATTCACGGGATATACCGGATATCCCGCCGCCGCCGTGGAGGCGTAACTCATATAATAGCTTAGCTGCATACCTCCGGATCATATATAGTTTTTCAAGAGTAACAAATTTTATATATTCCTCTGATCGCAAAGCTTTTGTGTGTTCTGAAATCCAATTTTCATTCATTGTTAGATACTGAAAAAGAAATGCATATGACTCTGTCACCGAATTATCCCCTAAATACTTATATTCAAATATCCGATCCGGGGAAACACTGCCATAATGCCAGGCATGGCCCGCCTCGTGTAAAATTGTATGATAATCGGCGTATCCACCGCGTGGCGTCAAAACAAGCATAATATTATCCGGAACCTGAAGGGGTGCGCAAAATGCCCTTGGGGATTTCCCATCCCTAATTTCATCGTCTATATGTATATTAGGGTAGTCCTTTCGATCGAGCCCCATACCTCTGACTGTGGCCTCCAGGCTTTCAATAAGCCCGGCCCCGGGAAACATAGAATCAAATTCAATACCCCTGAAAAGATAGGGAATATCATGGTAGCTGACATCGGAAAGTTGAAGATCCAGATACTTATTTACAGCCCTTTCCATATTGTGAGTATAAATACTATCAGTTTCGGCCAAAAACTCTTCCATTTTATCGGATAAAACATCTAAATCCAAACCTTTGATATCCTGATATAACATACGGTAACTGCCATATCCCAGATCTTCCGCGAGGGAATGGAGCCCGTCAATACGTTCCTTGCGTAGGGGATTAAGTCTCTTTAACACCTTTTGCCTCTTTGTCTCCAGTCCTTTTCGGGTTTCAGGGTTGGCCTCATTGGCAAGGATAATGGAAGTCATACGAAACGGGATTTGTCGATTCTTGAATTCCACCACTGCTTTGGTTTCTAAAGACACAATTTTATCAGTCAGTTCCCTGACAGCCATATCCATAAATCCATCTGCAGCAAACGTTGCTAGGTACAGGTTTCGCCGGGCATCCTCTAAAGAATTGTCATAAGCATAATCGGTATTTCCGTGATCTGCCTGATCCGGTTTACCTACCATTATCGAATATCCCAATGAACGGATAGGCTGTATAAGATCAAGGACTTTTTCTTTTTTAAAGAGCCCTTGATAATTCATATAAATTTCAGATGCATTTAATGAATCTTTCAGTCCGGCACGATTAAGGTAAAATTCTTCAGTAAGCTCAAGTATAAAATTCTCCGCATAATTTCGGTATTTTTCCAAATCCATAATCAACACTCCTCATTCACCGGGGAAACACTGCCTTTCGTTAATTCGGATACCCTTAAGTATTTCCCGGGCCATGCCCTCCACCGGTGCGATGGAAGCCTCTACAAGCCGGCAGGCAGGATTATCTCGGTTGCCGACACACAAGTTTATTTCTCCCCCGCCTATCCTTTTCCCTTCATATATAACATACAAGTATACAGAGTACCCATTTATACAAGGTACTCATTATGCTCCGGAATTAACACAGACCGACATTATAATCCTCTCAACTTTTCCTCCGGCAACTTTAGCCTATATAATAGATATAATATAGGTAATCGCCTTTGCATAGATGTGCTGTACACATCTATGCAAGTTCCAGGTGTATAACGGAGGTAATAACGTGTTCGGTTTGTTCCCTATGTTGCTGCTATTCGCCTTGCTGCTGCCTGTACTTCTTTTTCTCTTTTATTTTAATATTGCAGCCATATCCTTTACAAAATTAGGGCTCTCCCCCCAAGGTGCAATGCTACTGTTCATTTTTTCATTAGTAGGCGGTGTTATCAATATCCCAATATCAAAACAAAAAATAACAGTGGAAGAAAAACGCGATACACCGTTTCCGTTTTTATTTTATTATCCGCCGAGAGTGAAACAACAGGTCATTGCGGTAAACCTGGGCGGTGCAATCATCCCTACGATATTTGCCCTTTATCTTCTTGGTAAGGTACCGATACTCCCCGCACTGCTCTCTGTTACCGTAGTCACATTGGCCACCCACGCCATGGCAAGGGTCATTCCCGGAGTGGGCATATCCCTTCCCGCCTTTATTCCCCCACTTGTAGCTGTAGGATCCGCATTACTTCTTGCAGGGGAATTTGCGGCACCCACAGCTTATATAGCCGGTTCATTAGGCACACTTATCGGGGCGGATCTTTTAAACTTGGGGAAGATTAAAAGTATCGGGGCTCAAGTCGTGAGTATTGGGGGAGCAGGAGTTTACGACGGTATATTCCTTGTGGGGATTATAGCAGCATTTCTTGCGGTTTAAAATCCTAAATATATAAAAATGAAATGGTGGCCCCGACGGAATTCGAATCCGTGTCTTCGCCTTGAGAGGGCGATGTCCTTGGCCGCTAGACGACGGGGCCATATTGGCTGGGGAGGGAGGATTCGAACCCCCGCATACAGATCCAGAGTCTGCTGTCCTACCCCTAGACGACTCCCCAACGCTTTTTCCCTTCGTAAAGAAATTCTAGCATACACGATTATACCAGTCAAGCTCCGGGATCCGGCCCGGTGTCCGCTTTAAATTTGCTTTTAATCAATATACCCATGGATAAACAGTGATTCCCCAGTAATTATAGTTCCGTCAAAACCAAACCTATTCTTTTCACACAGGTATCCTTCCCCAAAATCTCAATGATTTCGAAGATTCCCGGACTCACTGATCGTCCTGTCAGGGCCACACGTAGGGGGTGGATGATTTCCCCGGCTTTCCTTTTGCTTTCTTTTGCGTATCCCCTGATGATCTTTTCCGCAATCTCTTTATCAAGGGAATCCACTGCTTCAAACCTGGATTTAAGTACTTGAAATATTTCAGGCACATAGTCACGGGTTAAGAACTTATCGAAGGCTTTCTTATCATAAACAATATCCTCGGTAAAAAAGAAATCCCCTTGTGTAACAATATCACTGATTGTACGTATTCTTTCTTTTAAAATGACAACAACCGCCCGGACCTTAATTAATTCCTCAGGGGTAGGCCTCGGTGAAACTAAATTTGCTTTAATCAGATGATCCAAAGCATAATCTATGAGAGTATCATCATTAGTTTCCCTTATATAATGGCCGTTCATCCACAACAGCTTATCAGAATCAAATACAGCAGGATTCTTTGATACTTTATCTAATGTAAATTTCTCTATCAGTTCCTCACGACTGAAAATCTGCTGCTCATCATCATAGGCCCAACCAAGGAGGGCAAGATAATTGATTAATGCATCAGGAAGGTATCCTAAATCACGATATTGTGTAATTGAGGTCGCACCATGCCTTTTACTGAGCTTTGTCTTGTCTTTTCCCAAGATCATTGAAACATGGGCAAATTCCGGAAGTTCAAACCCTAAAGCCTTATATATCATAATCTGTTTCGGAGTGTTGGGAAGATGCTCATCAGCACGAATTACATGTGTAATCTCCATTAAAGCATCATCAACCACTACTGCAAAATTATAAGTGGGGTACCCGTCAGATTTAAGGATTACAAAATCACCTATATATTCATTTCCAAAGACTACTTCATTCCTGGTGAGATCTTTTACAATTGTTTGGCCTTCGTTTACCTTAAACCTTAGTGCGGGTGATCTTCCCTCAGCTTCCAATGATCGCCTTTCTTCAGGAGAAAGCCCCCTGCATCTTCCGGAATACCCAGGCGGCCTCCCTTGGCTCATAGCAACCTTCCGCGCCTCACTTAGTTCTTCCGATGTACAATAACAAGGGTAAGCACGCCCCGACTTTACAAGTTTATCTGCATATTTTCTATAAATATCCAGCCGCTGGGATTGGAAATAAGGACCGTAATCCCCTCCCACTATCGGGCCCTCGTCCCAATCCAGCCCCAGCCACTCCATGCTGTCAATAATTGCATCAGCTGAGGTCTCTGAGGATCTTTCTACATCAGTATCTTCAATCCTCAGGATCAGAGAACCTCCTGCATGCCTCGTAAAAAGCCAATTAAACAAAACTGTACGTGCCCCTCCGACATGGAGATACCCTGTCGGGGACGGTGCAAACCTTACTCTAACCTTACCCATAATCAGACTCCCCTTAAAACACCTCGTTGCTTTGCATTATATACCTCCATTAATAGGCATTCAAGGGAATCCCCCTACATGCCCGATTATAATGATCCCAGCTTGCAATCTGATTACTGTAAGGCATAACGGGACAGTAGTCAAACATGTCCCAATAAATAATTACCTAAATTTAGCTTGTTCACCACAATGTATTTCATAACTCCAATCCCGCCCTAAATTATTGTCCCAGTTACCGTCGTCATCTCTAAAACAAAACTGCAACCTGGAACATTGTTCAAGGGGGATCTCAACCTTAGCCTCAAAAGCCGCCCCTTCCAATTTAGACATTGGAATATCCCTTACATCAGTCCATTCATGATGGCCGTACCCCATACGTAAAGTTAATTGCTCAACACCGGTTTTAGCCAATGCTCCGGTGTACTTAATACTTATTTCATCCCCTGCCGTAATAGGTGTCGGTGATACATACACTCCATCATCCGGCCGGGGTGAAGCAAAAGACTCCCCTGCAATTTCTGTATCAGGCCTTTTCATTCTTTTACTGACCCAATCTATTATTCCTGCCATGCCATGCGGAACCTCCTTTTAATACCGAAACTTCCGTATTTCCCGTTTATTGAATCTATTCTTCGTTTTTCCCATCTGTTTTTTCACCAGTATCAGTGAATTCTTTTAATTCAACATTCTTAAATCTTTTTAATCTTGCTATAACCCCGCCGATGCTTCCTTCACTTAGGAAGAGATATATGGCACTGCCTACCACAACAAGGAGGATTATAGATATAACAGCGGAGACTGCAACACCCTTTTCCTTTTTGGTGTGCTCCAATGCCTCCACCTTTGCTGTACCCCCGGTAGGCGTCACCCCGTAAAGCACGGCCGGAATTGAATTAATAAAATTCACCATGACGCGTTCAGCCGCTTCTTTACTGTTTTCTTGGGAACCCATTTCAAAAAGCAAAGCCCTCGGAGACAAATCCTGGTTGAAAGTAGCATTTCCATAAAATATACCTCTTACAAATCCCGGAAACTGTTTGTCTGCATAATTCTTCAACGCAAAAGCAAACTGCTCATTGGCTTTAAGATTAGGATTTTGTCTGCCTAGGACAATCATAACTTTGGCACCTGGTTTGCCTGCCACAGTCGTTGCATAGGCGCTAAGTGGGGCAGCATCTCTATGAAGATCAAGGATTGCGTCGGGATTTTTCTTAAGAAGGGAAACTGCTGTACGTCTTGAACGTGCATATGCAGAACCATCGTGAGGTAGGTGACATTCCCATGAATGAATGCTTTTCAAACCTACTGAATTTTTAAGGCTGGATGAGACAGTATCACCTACGTCATAGACATCGCCATGCGGCACCACTGACGCTGTACCACTGGTAGGTATATATGATTCATCACTGTGTGTGTGATAGATTGCAACAAGCCTTCCCTCAGGTGCCTTTTTAGATGGAGACTGCGGCTCTGCGCGGGCAAGCCCAAGTTCAAGGCCTATATTTGCCTGAAAAGCTAAAGCTGATGCTTCTATATTCAGGGTATCAATAAATTCAGCCTGGGCAGTATGCCCTTCCACTCGGGTCACGGAATACTTACGGTTTTTTTCATCAATAAATCCGTCACCCACAGAAACTACGTGGCAGGTCTCCATCAGTATTTCTCCTGTATCCTCATGGAGCATTGTGTACCACTGCGATACATCCTCGCTTCCTGCTAAAACCCTTGATGTCCATGGGAAAAATGCAATTGCGGCAATCACAATAATATAGATAATCCGCTTTATCACGGTGTTTCTATCCTTTCCGCTACAAATTTCGGTGCCTGTTTATTTTATGTTCCGGCCTTTATAGTATGGAGTATTCGCAGAAAAAGATGAGTCATATAAGCTGTGAAGTGCTGGGGATTTACCAAATGGAGGCAGATACATTCAGAAGTATCAGAGTCTTGCCTGAAGAGCCTTTGTTCGTTTCTCCGCCATATGCATAACTTCCTTTTCGTCCGCGTTAATTAAGGTCCCCCCCTCCATTACTGATTTACCGTTGATAATGACAGTTGTAATATCACTTGATTTGGCAGAATAGATTATGTGAGATACTAGATCATGCCTGGGATACATATGAGGTTTATTCCCATCAATTAGTATTATATCGGCTTTCTTACCTTGTTCCAGTGAGCCTATTTCGGAGTCCATGCCTATAGCCTTTGCACCTCCGAGGGTAGCCATGAAAAGAGCCCGCTCCGCCGGGATTACAGTTGGATCCTTTGTTATCGCCTTATGAATAAGTGCAGCTAACCTTGCTTCTTCAAGTAAGTCAAGATTATTATTGCTTGAAGCCCCGTCCGTCCCAAGCCCCACTGTTACACCTGCTTTTAGCATAGCCGGTAAAGGGGCTATTCCTGAAGCCAGCTTCATATTACTCCCTGGATTATGAGCAACCCCGACCTGTTTTTGGCTGAGGATTTCAATATCCCGGGAGGAAACGTGAACACAATGTGCAGCAAGAGTCTGAAACTGAAAAAGACCTATACTATCCATAAGCTCAATAGGGGACATACCTTTGTATTCAGCCCGGGATTTCTCAACTTCCTCCGGTGTTTCGGATAAGTGTATATGAATGCCTACCCCAAGTTTTTCCGCAGCTTTCATTACTTTTTTTAAATATTTCGGTGGACATGTGTACGGAGCATGGGGCCCAAGCATGGTCGTTATACGTCCGTCTGCTTGTCCATCCCAGTTTTGACATAATGCTATATTTTCCCTGAGGGCTTTGGAGAAACCCCGCAATGTCGCGATAAGCCCCCTTGCCAAGGATGCACGTATACCTGTTTCCTGTACAGCCTTTGCGGCATCATCCATGAAGAAATATTGATCCGCAAATGTAGTAACACCTGATTTAATCATTTCAATACATGCAAGCATTGTGCCCCAATACACATCTTCTGAATTTAAACAGGCTTCAACCGGCCAAATTTTCTTTTTAAGCCATTCAGCGAGGACCATATCATCAGCATAGCCACGGAGAAGTGTCATAGCGGCATGAGTATGGGCATTAACAAAACCCGGAAGAGCAATCATGCGGCTTGCATCAATGTACTTTGCAGTATTCCGATGATCCAGAGATGCCTGCGATTGGCCTACATATAGTATTTTCCCGTCTTTTATTCCAATATCAGCATTATTTATAACGGTAATTTCATCAGCCGCCTCCCCGATACCGGGGGATATAGCGGTAACTCCCCGAATAAGGATATCTGTTTTCTCTTTATACGGAAACTGTGTCACCTTAATCCCGCCTTTCTAATGATCAGCCAAGCCTGCCAGCTCACTGATGGCTTTTCCCGCCCTTGCCAATTCAAAAATGGATAGCAGATATTGGCGGTTTTCCCGATATGCAAGGCCCAATAAAAGGTGGGTATATGAATTCGAAGGGTCTATGCGGGCAGCAGCCTTAAGAATCTCAACGGCTTCATCCATCCTATCGACCCTAGACAAACAATAGGCATAGTAATGATGAATCCAAACATTCATAGGATCTAGTTCGAGGAGGGATTGGAAACAATAAAGTGATTCGGAATAATTCCCAAATGCGTAATATGCAAAACCTAAAAGGTTAAGACTTATAATATCTTCAGGAGAATCCTCTACCCGCTTCCGGTTTTCGCGGATGATCCGTTTACCGAATTCGTTATACCCTGCTGCATCAATAATTCGAAATTCACGGGTAGCCTCTGGAATCATGCCCAGGTTTGCATAAGCCACAGCCATCATTAGGTGAGCCTGAAGTTCCTCTTCAGGGGCACCTCTGAAGGTATCAAGGATACTTTCCCAATTCACGGCAGAACCTGCACTTTTTATATTCTTTGTTGCTGCATGAGAGGAACACCCATAAAAAAGTAGGTGGATAACGATCAAAATTAATACAGTCGTTACAGTAAAAAACGCTATAGCCCGCAGATTACCTACACGTGCATAATTCCCCCTGGAGGCCATAATTTTCTGTGAAAGATGCGAATAAAACATGCCCCAGACCTCACTTAAACCAATATCGATCTGTCGATTCTGTCTAATCCGCCTAATTTATCTAATCTATCTTATGTCTTTAAAGATCGCCCTTTTACAGAATACCCGTACTGCCCTATCTTTTCACCGATACTATAATAACCGGGTCCAATATAAGCAAACATATTTATATCATCAGTACTTATTCTTCCTTCAGGTGTCAGGATACCATCCCTGACATAAACGCCGACTACTTCTCCTATAAAAAGCTCATGACTGCCGAGAGCTATTGTATGCCTGACAATACATTCAATATTAATAGGACATTCGTCAATATAGTAACATCCTGTCTCATCACCTTTTACAGGAGTCAGGCTAAGCTCCTTGAATTTATTTACGTCCCTGCCTGAAACGTTTCCGCAATAATCGGTAGCATATAACATTTCTGTATCAGGAATATTTATACAAAACATTTTTGTGCTTTTAATTATATTGTGGGAATATCTGGCTAGATTAACCGCTATGGATATCATAGGCGGTACTCCGCAGGCTACTCCCGTCCATGCCAGTGTAATAATATTATGGTGCCCCTCACCATCTGTACAACTAACAGGGACTGCAGGGATTGGATAAAGATAATTATTTAATTCTGCTTTGATCTTAGACATTAGTATAATCTCCCCTTGCTTTGTAAACCCGGCCCTACTATGAAGTAATATCAGGGTATGATTTCTTGAGAAACCTAATAAGAGGAATCCCGATAAGTAATACTACACCTGCCTGAGATAAGCCTATACTGATTGCAAACATAGGATAACCGGCTTGTGCCCCTGTTAAAAGACTTAAATATGCACCGACGACAAGGGCATTGAGCACTATGGGCCAAGCGTATGCAATCGGACTGTTCCTAGACATCCTGGTAAGGACAGCCGCCAATAATGTCGTCAGACTGCCTAATACAATATCAAAAATTCCATAGGGACCGATAAGGTTAGCCAAAAAACACCCGACAAATAAGGCGGGTACAGCCTCGGGATAAAGTATAGGGAGTACAGTTAATGCCTCCGCTACCCTGAACTGAAGTTGACCGAAACTAATAGGGGCAAGGGCGTATGTCAGCCCTACATATGCAGCTGCAATTACACTTGCACGAACAATTCTCCTTAACGTTTGTCCCTTTTTATTATGATTTTCCTTTTTCATATAAACACACCCTTACAAGGTTCAAGTACACATTAAAACCCGGACATTCCTTGCGGTACTTAGTATTCTCCTTCCGCGTCGCAAGTCCTCCGTCCGGGTTAGCCCGGGTATTTCCTTCATTCATCTTATCGGTAATAATTAAATTTAGCCGGGGGCAGCATAAACATGCCACCCCCAAGCTCAGGATTATGCTTCCAGAAGAATTCTGTCATCAGACAGCATTTCGCCTTTGGCGTCTTGAAAACGCCTGAGCAAATCAGATATTGTCATCTTCGATCTTTCAGGATCCCGCATATCAAGAATAATCTCACCTTCATGCATCATTATTGTTCTTGTTCCCACAGCAAGGGCTAAACGAAGATTATGGGTAACCATTATTACAGAAAGATTATGCTGCTTTGCGATATCATTGGTAAGATCCTGGATTTCCTGTGCAGTCCTAGGATCCAAGGCTGCAGTATGTTCATCAAGAAGCAACAGCTTTGGACTGGAAAGGGTAGCCATGAGTAAAGCCAAAGCCTGCCTTTGACCTCCGGATAGGAGTTTTACAGGCTCTTTAAGTCTGTCTTCCAAACCTAACCCTAAGGAGGATAGCTTCTCTTTAAAGTAACCCCTGTCCTTTGCTAAAACCCCCCTGGATAAGCTGCGCGGTTTACCACGCTTAAAAGCCATAGCCATATTCTCTTCAATAGACATGGAACCTGCTGTCCCCTGCATAGGATCTTGGAACACTCTGCCGAGAACAGAAGCGCGTTTATATTCAGGTAGGTTTGTAACATCTTGTCCGTCAATTATTATCTGGCCATCATCTACAGGAAAAACTCCTGAGATAACATTAAGAAGTGTGGATTTACCCGCACCGTTACTTCCAATTACCGTTACAAAATCGCAAGGCCGGAGGTTCAGGGAAACATCCTTCAGAGCCAGCCTGCCGTTACCTATCCCCGATTGAAACTTCTTGTACAGCGATCTTAGCTCCAACACTACACCCGGCCTCCTTTCTTCCGGTTCTGATGCCACGTTTAATGGATTTCCCGGACAGGGCTGCAATTACTAAAACAGCAGTGACAATCTTGAGATCCATAGGTGCAAAACCCAGACGTAAGGCGAGAAATACACACGTCCTATAGATTATTGAGCCTATAATCGCCCCGAGGGTGCCCATTCCTACAGTTCTTGGGGAAATAACAGCTTCACCAATTATTACTGATGCAAGTCCCGCAACAACTGTACCGACACCCATACCAATATCTGCAAACCCTTGATATTGAGCAACAAAGGCGCCTGACAATGCCACTAATCCGTTAGCTATACCGATACCCACAATTTTCATGGAATCCGTATTTACTCCAAGGCTTCTTATCATGCCTTCATTATCACCAGTGGCTCTAAGGGCAAGACCGAATTCAGTCCTGAGAAAACCATCTACTATTAGCTTAACAATGATTATCACAATACAAAACATAAGAAATACAGCCATTGGAAGGGGTACCTTTATATTTTGTATGAATGTAAAAATTGTATCTGTTCTTAATAAGGGCACGTTTGCTCTACCCATGATCCTTAAGTTTACTGAATACAATGCAGTCATAGTAAGAATTCCTGCAAGGAGGTTGGAAATCTTAAGTTTTGTATTGAGTATTCCTGTTGTTGCCCCTGCCACAAATCCGATAACCGGCGCAAAGAATGTTGCAAGAAAGGGGTTCATACCCCCCACAAGCAACCTCCCGGCAATGGCGGCACCCATAGGGAAACTACCGTCCACCGTTAAATCCGGGAAATCCAAAACCCTGGAACTGAGATACACTCCTACTGCCATAATTGCATATACCAGACCCTGTTCTAAAACCCCAAATATCACCGCAAGGACAGAATTCACTTTATCACCTCATGAGCTTCATCAATAAGATCCTGAGGAATTAATAATCCTATTCTGTCTGCCGCTGTTAAGTTCAGGGCTATTTGGATATCATCCAGGTACTCTATGGGAATATCTTCAGGTCCTTTTTCACCTTCGAGAATCTTAAAGGCGATATCTGCAGTTTGTTTTCCCAACACATAGTAGTCTATCCCTATAGTGGCGAGGGCCCCCCTCCTGACACAATCAACCTCACCGGCAATTATCGGAATCCCAGATTCCTCCCCCACTTTAATAACGGATTCTATCGCAGATACAACAGTATTATCAGTGGGTACGTATATCGCATCTACCCTACCTACCAGTGACTGGGCAGCTTCATATACCCCACTTGAGGAACTCACCGTTGTTTCAACAAGGGAAAATCCAAGCATTTCTGCAGTTTCACGGGCAAGATCCACTTGAACAAGGGAATTAGTCTCACCTGCATTATATATTACGCCTACTTGCTCTGCCTCCGGGAGTATACGCTTCAGTAATTCCAGCTGTTTTTGTACAGGGGTAAGATCTGATGTGCCGGTAACGTTACATCCAGGTTTATCAATGGAGTTGATTAAGCCTGCAGCAACTGGATCGGTTACAGCTGTCACTACAATGGGGATATCTTTGGTGGCATTTGCCACGGCCTGGGCTGCAGGAGTGGCAATTGCTAAAATAAGGTCCATATTCTCAGATACGAATTTCGCAGCTATGGACTGGGCAATAGACATATCTCCTTGTGCGTTTTGCACTACGTATTCAACATTCTTTCCGTCTTCAAGCCCTAACTCAGCCAAACGTTGAATAAACCCTTCTCTAGATGCGTCCAGAGCCGAGTGTTCCACTATTTGTGTAATACCTATTTTTGTAACAGCGGGTTTTTTATTTAACCGGGGTAAGACTAAGGCAATAATTGCAATTACTGCAATTACCCCTATTATAGTAAGAATTCGGGGCGTCGTTGATCTTTTGGATGCCATTTAAATCCCTCCAATAAATATTAAAAGAGTAAATTAATAAGCTGTTGTTATAATCCGAGATATAGTCATAGTCCGAAAAATCAGATTCGCTCACGGCATCCATCCCCCCCATCCTTACCCAACCACCCATTCCACGAAGAACTTTCTTTGCATACCTTTAGAACAAGTGATGTTTTGGAATTTCGTATTCCAGGTATTTGCCTCAATGTTTGTGTTAAAAACATGTACAACTCTTCATTAGTACTAAAAATTGCCTCCACCATAACATCATGAACACCGGCGCAAACAACAATATATCTGACTTGGGGTGCCTCAGCCAGCTTAGCTACTACTTCCTCAGGTGAATCTCCCTCAATATCAAGGCCGATTACAGCAACAAAATTCATCCCCAGCATAAAGGGATTTACCACAGCCTTAATTTCAATTACGCCGTCTTCTATAAGGCGTGACACCCGTTTTCTTACGGTACCTTCAGCAACCCCCAATTCCTGTGCAATAAAAGTGAAAGGGGTCCTGCCGTCATTTTGTAAATAGAAAATAATATCCCTATCCAGTTGATTTAAATTAACGGAACCATCCAAAAAACTCACTCCGGTAAAAAACATATTGATTATGACAAATATTTGTGGATTTCATATTGTTTCCGATATATTTATGCCGGTACCGTAGCATGACACTTACTATTCAACGAATATATCAATTATCCTTCTTTAAAAAAAATATTTTTAAAATAGTTACTGCATCAGAAAAAATAGCCACATCAAAGATGTGGCCACCGGTAAAGATCTTACTATTTCTGTCAGGCTTTAAAATCTTGGGGATACAATTAAATTACGCCGGATACGATAATGATTCCAATCTGTTCCTGGCAACACCGTAGATACTCATATATTCAGCTGCAGAGCGATTCCATGAAAAATCGTGGCGCATGACGTTTTCCACTAAAGCCACCCATCTTCGTTTATCCTGATAGGTGTTTATTGCACGGATTATCGCATCGAAAAGACTGTCAGATGAATATTCTGCAAATGTAAACCCATTCCCCGCCTGTTTGTTTGGTTCATAATTAACAACTGTATCTGCAAGCCCCCCTGTGCTCCTTACAATTGGGATCGTGCCATAGCGCATACTGATAAGTTGCCCTAACCCACAAGGTTCGAACCTGCTTGGCATAAGAAACATATCACAGCCTGCGTAAATACGCTGGGCCAACGCAACATTAAAGCCTATTTCGACTGCGACCCGGTTTGGATAAGTTTTATGAAATGACCGAAACAACTCTTCATAATAAGGGTCCCCGGTTCCTAAGACTACAAATTGAATATCCCTTTGAACAATTTCAGGAATAACTTCTGCAACCAGATCCAGCCCTTTTTGATCTACAAGTCTGGATACTATACCAATAAGAGGTGCATCCCCCGGAGGCAAACCTATTTCACGCTGAAGAGCATATTTATTTTCCTTTTTTTCATTGTGATCTTCCGGACCGTAATTGCGGTAAATGCGTGCATCTGTTTCTGGATTAAATTCATGGTAATTCAATCCGTTGAGAATCCCATATACATCCTGGGAGCGGGCTTTTAAAACTCCGTCCATCATCTGACCGTAAATAGGTGTTTGGATTTCCTTTGCATAGGTTTTACTTACGGTGTTTATTACATCAGCATATAAAATGCCTGCCTTCATAAAGCTCGCGCTTCCATAAAATTCAATGCTGTTAGGTGTAAAATACTCATCTCCCAGGCCAAGCAAGTGCAGTACATCTTTGGGGTAATTCCCTTGATATTTCAAGTTATGAATAGTGAATACACTGGCAATCCCCCGATAAAACGGATCATGGGGATATTTTTCACGTAACAGAAGGGGCACAGGACCGGTTTGCCAGTCATTACAATGTATGATGTGGGGTGCCCATTGTAGATATTTAATCATCTCCAGGATTGCCTTGGAAAAAAAGGCAAACCTTTCAGCCTCATCAAAATACATATACATGTTATCCCTGTCAAAATAATGGTAGTTATCTATAAAATAGACAGGCACAAGGCTTTCCACATTATCCAGCCTTGCCCTTATTACACCCTCACGCAAGATTGCAGTAGCCTTCCTGCTGCCTACTTGTACCGGAAAATCGCCTATGGTTTTATAGTCTGTTATTCCTCTGTATTTAGGCATAACAACCCGCACATCATTCCCCATCGTTGTAAGGGCTTTCGGAAGCGAACCTGCAACATCCGCAAGTCCACCTGTTTTTGCAAAAGGTGCAACCTCAGGGGATGCAATCAGTATTTTGTAGGTTTCATCAAGTTGTTGGACATTCACTTAAATAAATACCCCTTCCTATCCTTCAAATTTTCGACAACAACCTCAAGGGACTGTCAGGCTTCAGGATCCCCGCGTAATGAAGCTGCAGCGGCTTCCGGAATTGTCGGGTTTATGTAGAATCCTGTACCAAATTCAAACCCTGCAATTGTAGTAAGACGCGGTAGCAGCTCGATGTGCCAATGATAGTATTGATTAAAATCCCCCTTCAAAGGGGATGTGTGCCATACCATGTTGTACGGTACATCATCAAAGGCAGACTCAAAGGTTCGGATAACATTGCGTAAAATCCCGGCGAGATCAACTATTTCATCCTTTGAAATATCCTCAAAAGCTGCCTTATGATTTTTAGGAATGAACCATGTTTCATAGGGAAATTTAGATGCATAGGGGCAAAACGCCAGAAAGCTTCGGGACTCCCTGACAATCCTCACCTTTGTTTCAATCTCCCTCCGGAGGATATCACAATACAAACACCTGCCGGTTGTATCCTTATATTGTTTAGCATAATCTAATTTGTTCTGAACAGTCTTGGGAACAATCGGGACAGCAATTAACTGGCAGTGAGTATGTGAAAGTGATGCCCCCCCTGCTAGCCCCCAGTTCTTGAAAATCTGTAAGTACTTTATCCTGTTGTCTTTCTTGACTGCATCAAAGCGGGCAACTATAGCAGTGAGCACATCCTCAATCCGACTTTTACAGTGACTGCCAAGGGTTGAATCATGTTCCGGGGATTCCACAAGGACTTCATGAATACCTACAGCAGGAATTCCGGTGTACAGTTTGTCATGTCGGTTCCCTAAATTGATCGAATCTTCATGATCCGGTATCAGTGCAGGAAACTTATTAGGTACGACCCTTACCTCCCAGCCTTCTGCGTTTGGAGCATCAACTGTACGGCCTGATGCAAAAACTTCAGGGGGGGTCATATATTCATTACCGTAACAAAACGGGCACACGCCTTTCTTTTGTTCCCCATGAGTAATTTTAAAATCTGAGGGCCGCCTGCTCCTGGAAGATGCAACTACGACCCATGTTCCTGACGTAGGATCCTTCCTCAACTCAGGTGCCATGAAATCCCTCTTTTTCATCCTTTCTTTTTAGGGAGCTTCCCAGAAAACCATTCTCTCTAGTCTATCCCCTGTCAAAATAGATATTCTTTCCGGTCACAGATAGGGGGATACCGATGGCAATATCAGCATCAATGAACCCTAGTTTCTTGGCAGCCATGCCTGCACGATACATAATCCTATTATCAATATTATGCATAGACGCGACCTTCACCGCGGAACCTACGGCAATACCCATATCAACACTTCTCCAAGTACAAACAGGACCTTCAAATTCAGGACCGGAACGCAACTGTGATAAATCTATACATTTATCATACCCACATGCACCGCAATTAAGCCCAAGAGCCTCCGCATTCTTTAGGCCGATAAGCACGCAAGCTGAGCTCGCGGCAATATTTTCACCGTCCCGATCATAATTCTTCCTACCTGAGGATTCCCCATATTCAATCATGTATTCAGCAAGATTGGACAGTGCATCCCCTTCAACGACACGAGTGACAATAAAATCTTTCCCTACTGCTTTAGGAGCAGTCCTTGCAGCTATGCACATAAGATCTGCAACCATCTTTATTGCTTTCACAATAAAACACCTCCAGTTAAAATATTCCGCCTGAGATCATAAATTCCTCGATTTAATTGCCGGTTGATTTATTTCCAAAGAAATGAAAGAAATACGGGAATGAAAATCAATCATTTATGTCATGCTATAACACAGACGACTATCTATAAAAAACTGTGTATTTAACTATTACGAGGTGAGATAAAATGACAGTCGGACAAAAACTCCACCAGTGCCTGGCCCAACTTGAAGGAGCGGCAGCAAGCCTTAAGACTTTCTGTCTGGATACTGACGATCAGACTGCCAAGAAAATGTATGCCCAGCTTTCGGATACATTACAGAACCAAGTAATAAGCCCGTTACAATCCAGAGTGAATTATGTTGAAACCCAAGAACCCCAATATAAGGTATACCAGCAGGCTATGAAGCAAGGGGAAATACCCCAGCCTCATCAACCCCAGCAGTACGATGATGAGTGATAGGTAGGGTTATTATCACAGGTTAGCCGTAGACCCCCGGTTATCTACAAGCCCGGGCTTAGAGATCCTATAAAATAGTGATAGATCTCCGACGATATTTCCCGGATTATATCTTCCCCATGTACAACATCAGGAAGATCCGATGAGAGAATTGTAACTACGTAATTCGCTGATACGGTATAGACAATAGCAGCATCGTTCCTGATTCCTGACATGGAGCCTGTCTTATGGGCAATTTCCCATTCTTTCACTGAGCCTACCAGGCTTTTCTTTTTGTACAACATTTGAATGGGAGCGGGGATGAGATCATTGTACTGTTGATCTTTCATAATTTTAATCATTTCTTGACATGCTCTATGCGATATAACCTGCCCCCTGGCAATTTTCTCAAGGAGGTCTGTAATATCCTTAGGAGTTACAGAATTAGGGGCTTCCATACCCTGAGGTAGGACCATAAATTTTTGCCTGAGCGTAATCCCTGTAAACCCCAGCTCTCTCATAGTGTTATTTATCCGATCTATTCCTAAAAGATCAATGAGAATATTAGACGCAGTGTTATCACTTATTACAATCATAAGACGAATTAAATCAATAATGGGTATCTCAATTCCCTGAGACATTACACTAAGAATACCTGAGCCACCTACTTTGTCGGTATCGACAAGCCTTATGCCTGTATTTAAAGAAACTAAGCCCTCCTCCGCCTGTCGGAATCCTTCCACCATTACAGGAATTTTAATAATGCTGGCTGCACTGAATTGCCGGTTTGCATTCAGGGAAATTTCTTTACTCCCTGAGAAATCCTTTGCAGCAATACCTAAGATCCCTCCGGCAGATGAAGCCAACTTAAGGATCCTGGAATGGATGTCCACGAATAAGCCACCCCTTATGTACAGGATTCATATACGGAGTTCAACAATATCCTTATCTTTCAGCATGTAATCCTTAGGTACGGCCTGACCTGAAAATCTTGCAGATCCCCATACCCGGGCACTCTTTAGTTTAGACTTGAAATCTCTGTGGACAGCCTCAGCCATATCAATAATTGTACTGCCTTTTCTGAGGATAAACGGTTGATTCATGTCAGGATCATGTCCCGGTTTTTTGCTGTAGATTCGTATGACATCAATAAGATCAAACACTGATTTCCTTAATAGATCAAGCGTTTTTCTTTTATTAACTGACGTACTTATAAACCGAAATTCCGGAGGGGTGTATTCTTTAATAAGTTCCAGATTATCTTCTGCACCTTCGATATCAATCTTTGTCGCAACAATAAGGCAACTGCTTGCAGTATGATAATGCAAACCTTCTACAGGATCATCCCTCAGAATCTTTTTTTCTTTTAACTGTTCACAGGTCCCTTCCAATTGATCAAGACAATCATCACTTGATGCATCCACTATAATCATGAGGGCATCAGCATTTCTTATGGCACCTGCAAGCCCAGGTAGGAATTCACCCTCCGTAATAGGAGGCAAATCAACTAATTGAATTAAGATATCCTCATATTCCATCATACCTGCCACAGGAAGAGCCGTAGCAAACGGGTAAGGGGCCACCTCAACCCTCGCCCTGGTAAGACAATCGACCAAGGCAGATTTCCCCACATTTGCAAAACCTACTAGAGCAACCTGCGCAGCACCGTGCTTTTCTACAAGAAATGGATCTTGGCGTCCCGCTTTACTCCTTTTTTCACTTTCATCACGTAATCCTGATAAACGACGCTTTATATTCGCCTGTAATTTTTCCGTACCCTTATGCTTCGGGACGGAAGCAAGCATGTCTTCGAGAGCTGCAATCTTCTCACCTATAGTCTTTGCTTTTCTAAAAACTTCTTCAGCCTCAAGGTACTCCGGCGTAAGATTGGCAGGCATTGAATAATTCACCCTTATATTGATTATTTACGGCGAAACTTTTAAGCCCACTTTCCTTTATTAATTGTAGTATGCTGCCGTGAATTCCTGCATGAATTAAATCAACTTAATTTCACCACGGATCTGTAATTTATACACTATGAATCCAATACCTCCCAAGTAAAATTCAGGTTGTTGCCGGAATTGTCGGATTACGCTATAATTATGCAGGTAGAAGCGTTATAGGTATATTTCATAAGGAGGAGAACCATGTATATCAACGGTACCGCACAACCACCGAAAGTTGCATATTTCTGTATGGAATATGGGCTGGACGAAGAATTAAAGACTTACGCGGGTGGTCTCGGGATTTTAGCAGGTGACTATATGAAATCTGCATGTGATCTGGGGCTCCCCGTAGTCGGAATCGGTATCCTATGGAAGCAAGGCTATACTCAACAAATGATTGATCCAGACGGTAAGCCATTTGATCAATATCCCTGCTACTCTTATGATTTCCTCAACGACACCAGAAAAACGGTAAATGTAATGGTACGAGGGCGAAACGTCAAATGTAAAATCTGGATGGTTGATAAATATAAAAATGCGCCTTTGTATCTTTTAGACACAAACCTCCCTGAAAATGAAGATAAATGGATTACAGGGAGATTATACGGGGGATGCGATGAAGATCGTATCGCGCAAGAAATTGTTTTAGGGATAGGCGGAATAAGGGCATTACGTGCCCTTGGAATAGACATCGATGTGTACCACTTTAATGAAGGTCATGCAGTCTTTGCGGGTATCGAACTTATCAGGGAAAAAATGGGGCAGATGGGGTTAAGTTTTGATGAGGCAGTGAGCCTAACCGAACATGAGATAGTTTTTACAACGCATACACCAATAAGAGAAGGTAATGAAGTCCACAAACATCATACTTTAAGATATATGGGGGCGTATAACGGATTATCCTATGATCAAATGGTAACAATCGGGGGGAATCCTTTTAATATGACAGTGGCAGGCCTCCGTTTATCCCGTACCTCCAGTGCTGTTTCAAAGCTTCATGGGGTAACATCAAACAGAATGTGGCGGGATGTACCGGGCAGAGCGCCTATTATAAGTATTACAAACGGTGTTCACCCTGAAACTTGGCAAGACAATTCAATAAAACAAGCATATGAAACCGGCGGGGATCTCTTGAAAGCACACATGGACAAGAAATCCTCCCTAATCTCAGAAATCTATAAGAGATGCGGAGTAATCTTAGATCCTGATAAAATCCTCATAGGATTTGCAAGGAGGGCTGCACCATATAAACGCAGTGATTTGATATTCCGGAATCCGGATGCTATTGAACCATACCTCAAATCCGGAGAAATCCAATTAATCTTTTCAGGGAAAGCCCATCCTTCAGATGGTACAGGTAAAGATATCGTGACAAATCTTGTAAAAATGATGAAAAGGTATCCGCGAAGTGTAGTTTTTGTACCTAATTACGATATGGAAGTCGGCAGAATTCTGACCGGCGGCTGTGATGTGTGGCTAAATAACCCGCGCCGTCCTAATGAAGCAAGTGGGACATCAGGCATGAAAGCTGCCATGAACGGGGTACTGAACCTCAGCACTCTAGATGGCTGGTGGCCTGAAGCGTGTGAACACGGGATAAACGGATGGCAGTTCGGTGACGGATATGAAGGGCCAGACCAGGATTCTTATGATCTTAAAGCTTTATATGAGACTTTGTTTTCCGATGTATTACCGACCTATCGTAATAAGGCGAAATGGGTTCAAATGATGGCAAACAGTATATCGTGCACAAGTGAGGCTTTTTCATCAGAAAGAATGGTGAAAGATTATTATAGTAAGTTATATATTCCTACCTTAGCTTCCCAACAGGTAGCAGCTGTAACAAATAATCAAGGACGGAAACTGCGTAAGGTTTGTGTAAGTCCACGATAAATTATATTTTTAGGAGGACTTTATACCGGAGGAATTAAAACGCGGCAGGGGTTATAAGATCCTTTCACCCTGCCGTGTACCTCCTGATTTTATTAAAAAATTGCCTACTAAAAGTCTGCAATGTACACCTGATCTTTCCCTGAATATTTAGCAGAATAAAGAGCATTGTCCGCTAAAGGTATCAGCTTGGATACTTCATTGATATTCTTTGTCCCTGAGCACCCAATACTGACAGTGATTTTAACACCTCCGGGCAAATCACAATTTCGCACCGCCTCACAGATTCTGTCAGCAATTGCTGAGGCTTGTTCAATAGAAGTGTTCCATAAAAACATCACAAATTCCTCGCCGCCCCACCTTACAACCAAATCATCTTTACGCACAAACCTTTTAAGCAGGGAAGCCACAATACAAAGAATGTTATCTCCGAACCCATGACCAAACTGATCGTTTACACTCTTAAAGTCGTCAATATCGATAATTAAAACGGCTGCAGGAAGTTTAGCCGGGCTTAGCACTGAACTAAGCTGTCGTCTGAGGCCTTCCCTGTTGGTAATGCCGGTCAGGGAATCAGTGGAAGCCCGGATTGCCTCTTCTTTATATGCCTGCGAAAAATAAAATTGTTTCCTTAGCGCATAGATTGGAAAAAGAAAGAACAAACAGGCAATAACCCCGCCTGTTTGTGCAAGGTGGGCTAAAAGCATGGAAAAAAAATAATAGCTCGGTACTAACCATCTGAAATTCCTGGCCAAGGATTGTGTCAATTTGGGTATAACTTTGTATTCCGGATCCTCAATATAGCAAAACAAACTATGAATGATTGCCAAAAGTAAATGATAAGAAAGAATTATAATGAACCCTTGTATCAGCCCGTCTGTAGACAATGGTTGCACGAGGTCTACAGTTCCCCAAAGAGCCATAGCCATGCTGCCTGCAAAAGCTATTGAAACAGCTATACTACCCATTGTAAGAAGAAACCCAGGAAATCTATAAAAATTATGTATGCCATGCCATATCAATGAAACCATAACAAGGAATGCAACACCAAAGAAACCTGTTGTACAAAGGGCCGCAAACATAATAGGAAAACCCGGCATAAATACTGCGTCAGATGTTAAGAAGACCATTTTATCGAAAAACAATGTATAAGAAAAAGCCCAAAATCCAATTAAAAGCCAATTTCCTTCAGGTTTTTGAATCGCTCCCGCCCATATAAGAATTCCAAGACCAAGGATACCGATTATACACTCGTAGGCTTTAGAAGACTCATGGTTATTCACTGATCCGCCCTCCAAGTGAATACTCTTCTGAACCAGTAGGTCCATTGCGATTCGTTTTTATTTTTTGGGCGATTCCTTCACCGGCCCCCTATATTTTACATTGGGGGATACAATTTACCAAGGGATATTTTACTGAACATTTACTTTGGGTATCCCTGATTTGAAACACACCGGCATAAGGCTTCGCTCACCTTGGCCCTGACTCCGGCTGATATCTTATCCAAGTGTCCCGGCCTTGTGGCCTCAAATCTAAGAACAAGAGCAGGCTGGGTATTTGAAGCCCTCACAAGGCCCCACCCGTGGGGGAATTTAATTCTCGCCCCGTCTATGCGGGAAACATGCAAGTCTTCGGAAAATGCATCTGCCACATATTCAACTACTATCTTCTTCAGTTCTTCAGGACATTCGATTCTGATTTCAGGGGTATTATATGTTTTAGGTAGGGTGTTTGCAAGCTCTTGGAGAGTAATCTCAGAACGTGATAATAATTCTAAAAGCCTTGCACCTGCGTATATTGCGTCATCATATCCGTAGTACATATCTGCAAAAAAGAGGTGACCGCTCATTTCCCCTGCAAGCACGGCCTTTTCTTCCTTTAACTTTGCCTTTATGAGAGAGTGGCCGACCCTCCACATAATGGATTTACCCCCGAGTCTTTCAATTTCTTCAAATAATGCTTCTGAACATTTCACTTCTCCGATAATTTTTGCTCCGGGCCGTCTTGCAAGAACATCCCGTGCAAAAAAGATAAGCAGTTGATCCCCCCAAAGAATATCACCGCTCCCGGTTACAACCCCCATGCGATCACCGTCTCCGTCAAATGCAATCCCGACCTCGGCACCGATTTCCGATACCTTTGCAATAAGATCCTCAAGGTTTTCAGGGACTGTCGGATCAGGATGGTGATTTGGGAACTCAGGATCAGGCTTAGAATACAACTCTGTAATGTCATGGCCCATACATCTGTAGAGACTAGGTGCGATAATATTGCCTGTGCCGTTACCTGCATCTACCACTGCCTTTATTCTGCGCACTCCTTGACAGGTACTGAGGCTTTTGCAAATTTCATCAATGTATTCCCTATTCAAAGAAATCTGAGCGCAGTTACCTTTCCTCCCTGAAACAAAATCTCTATGAATCATAATTTCCCTGATATTCCTAATTGCCCGGCCATAAATAGTAGACTTGCCAAGGCATATTTTAAAACCATTTTCATTCGGGGGGTTATGGCTCCCTGTAATCATTACACCCCCGTCTATATCAAGATTAAATAATGAATAATAAAGGACAGGTGTAGGAACAAGTCCGATATCAAAGACATCAACTCCGCTTTCTGTAAGCCCGCAAATAATTCTCTCACTGAATCTGCCAGAGCTGGCTCTGGCATCCCGTCCTACAGCCGCAGTTTTTATGTTTTCGTCTTTATAAAGCTTACCTAAAGCCCTTCCCAACAAATACGCAAATTCGTCAGTCAACTCCTCGCCTACAACCCCACGAATATCGTACTCTCTAAAGACATGATCAGGAATATTAACAGTATTTTTATCTGTAATAACATCGCTTACATAAACCATTGGCTTCCCCCTGGATATAGATGTCAGAAAATAATAGGTTAGGATTCCTTATACATTTGTCCCTTATTATCCTCCCCAGACCGGCAAAAGAAAATGTCTGCACCCCCGCCTCCGGATGAATCTTAACAATATCTTAACATTTTCCAGACTGAACCTTAAAAGTTTTAGTCTATAATAGATTTTAAAAGGAGGTGGACGAAGCTATGAAGCCCACATTGAAAAACTATGCTAACAGTATTACAGTCTCATGCATTATCTTGTTAGTAATAATATCCGCGGCAGGTCTGACTTTTGCAGAAGGGACTCCACAACCAGGACAATCTGTATTGACGGAAATGCCGATGGCAGCCAGGATTGCGTCAATTATCAATATGGAAACAGAAGATTTGATTGCTGCTAGGTACGAAGGCAAATCTTTTGTGGAAATCGCTGCGGAAAGAGGCATCAGTGAGGAACAACTCATTAATTCCCTAAAAGAGGAAACGATCGCACTGATAGAGGAAAACCTCAGGGCCGCGCTTAACTGTAGGGCATCCTGCCCATTTGGGGCCAGGTTAAACATTAACCGAAACATCAGCCTCAAAAACATGTCCCGGAATCATGGAGCAGGCCATAGGCGTACAGGCGGCAGACATAGCCCCCGGGGAACCCATTGCCCTTTTTTTACGGGAATTGAAAAATCCTCAGATAATTAACGTTGATATCCTACACAAGGGAAGGTACATAACCTTCCCTTGCATGTTTTTTCAGTATAGGTAAAAATAGAAACAACTATCAGAATCAGGGGTGAATCCTTTATGGACGGCATAAAGATTCTCGTGGTCGAAGATGAATCGACCCTTGGAAATCTTGTCAAGAATTATTTAGAAGCCCAAGGATACAAGGTGTCCTGGGTAAAGGACGGGATTTCTGCAATCCATAGATTTCAGGAAATAAACCCTGATCTTATTATTCTTGATCTCATGCTCCCCGGGAGGAGTGGCTTCGAAGTTTGTAAGGGGCTCCGCAAAGACAGCAATGTACCGATAATTATGCTAACGGCAAAAGCAGATGAAATTGATAGGATCCTCGGATTAGAGCTTGGGGCTGATGATTACGTGACAAAGCCCTTCAGCCTAAGGGAACTAGCTGCACGGGTCGGTGCGGTGCTCAGACGTGCGGGAAAAGAAACAAAAGATCGAAGAAATGTTTTAAGAATCGGAGATATAATAATAGACGTTGAAGGTCATCAAGTAACAGTTGAAGGCAAAAAAGTGGCCTTAACACCTACTGAATTTTCCATACTTTTATTCCTTGCAGAAAAACCAGGTAGAGTAGCCGGTCGTCTTCAGCTGGTCGCCGCGTCTCTTGGGGACGCCTATATAGGATACGAAAGATCTATTGACACCCATATTAGTAATTTGCGCAAAAAGATTGAAAAGGATCCCAAAAACCCCACGCGTATTCAAACAGTCTATGGAATCGGGTATAAATTAGTTCCCTGAGAAATCCGCCTGTTATAAAATAAGGCGGACATTTAAAAAGGCGGTACGATAACGGTGACAATTAAACGAAAACTCCTTATTGCATTTTTATCTATTGCATTACTAACTTCTTTAGTAATGGCTGTCCTCTGGAGCCTTACCACGCGATCACTGTTTGATTGGTACGTACGCAGTAATATCGAGGCCAGAACGATGCAATGGCAGGGCTTACTCACTGCATACTACATTGAAAAAGGTTCATGGGATGGTGTCAATGCCTTAATAAAAGCCTCCCAGCCCACAGGAGGTAGGGGATCCCCCAGGCGTCTTATTATGTCTTCCATAACAGCCGAGCCTGACAGAGTTATACTTGAAGACGAAACAAACAAAATAATTGCTGACTCTGATGTAATAGGTATCAGGATAGCCCCGACTAATAAGACTAACCTATTTAAACTTCCTATTACAGTTAACGGAAGGGTTGTAGGTTCTGTTTCAGTAGTATCAGCATTTCAAAGGGGGCTTGCGACTTTAGAAGCAGCATTCCTCAGCCGTATGTCTGCTACATCTATGATAGGGGGGAGTATCGTTGCCTTGATTGGGATAATACTCGCCTTTGCTTTTTCCCGCCATTTATCCCGACCCCTCTGCGGATTGGCGGCGGCAGCCCGTCAAATAGCTTTAGGGGACTTTAATGTCAGTCTTCGAGTTTCGACAGGCGATGAAATAGGTGATGTGGCAGATGCCTTTAATTATATGAAAGATAGCCTAAAGGCTAATGAAGAAGCCCGACATAAACTTGTGGCTGATGTGGCCCATGAACTACGGACTCCTTTATCAGTACTTCGGGGAAACTTTGAGTCTATACAGGACGGTATTACAGAATTATCCCAAGAGATCATTGTTTCCCTTCATGATGAGGTAATCAGATTATCCAGGATTGTCCAGGATCTTCTTAATCTGGGTCAAATGGAATCCGGGGCATTTCCCCTTAGCTTAGAAACTACCGATCTTAGAGAAGTAATAGAAAAAGCAACTTCCGTCTTTACCTCAGAGACTGAAACAAGGGGAATTAGCCTAGAAATAAATATACAGGAGGCTTCCCCTAAAATTCAGGCTGATCCGGATCGTATAACCCAAGTCCTTATTAATTTGTTGGCAAATGCTGTACATCATACTCCCGATAATGGAGAGATTTCTGTTTCTCTGTCCGCTTCAGAGAACAGCGTCAATATATCTATAAAGGATTCAGGCCCTGGGATTCCTAAAAAGGATTTACCTTATATTTTTGATCGCTTCTATAGGACTGACAGGGCCCGTCATCGGGCTGCAGGCGGTACAGGGCTTGGTTTGGCTATTGCAAAGGGTATTATAAACGCGCATAAAGGGTCAATACAGGTTAAAAGCGGGGAAGGGCCCGGCACTGCATTTATAATTAATCTACCAATTTCCCATAATTCAAAAAGTTAACATCTCCGCTATAAACATGCCTGCAATTATCAAGGCAGCCCCTATTATTTGAATCTTTGTTAAGACATCACCTAAAACCCACCAGCCGAAAATACCTGCAAATACCGGTTCAGTGGAAAATATAATTGCTACATGGGTAGGGCTTGTAAACCTTTGGGCAATATTTTGAACTAATACAGGTAATGCCGTTGCGAGGATTCCCAGAAACCCGATACCCACCAAATCTGTACTTACAGGCTCCAACAGCAAGGTACGTCCGAATACGAATACCTGCATTGCCGCCATGATAAAGGCAGCAATAGTCACAATCCAAAGCTGTGTAACCACTAAAGTTTTTACATCATATAGAGGGGCAAATTTTGCCACGACTACTATATGAAACCCAAAAGCCACAGCACCTGCCAAAGACAGTAAATCCCCGGTTTGAAGCAGTGTCGCTTCGGAAAAATTAAGACTCAAAAATGCTAAACCCAAAGCAGCGAACCCTACTCCGATTAAAGAAGGAATACCAGGTGCTTTACGTAAAAGAATAGCAGAAAAAACAGGAACCAAAACCACTGACAGCCCTGTGATAAAACCACATTTAGATGCAGTGGTATATTCTAAACCGATAGTCTGTAGCACGTATCCTGCAAAAAGAATAAGGCCAATTAATACACCGGCCTTTATCGCTGTCCTATCCATCTGTGGAATTCGCCTAGCTAAAATTAAAGTCATAATAAGGGATGCCACAAGGAATCTCATTCCTATTAATACAATAGGATCAACCCTTGCAAGTATAGTCTTTACAACTACGAATGTGGTACCCCAGATGACTGTTACAGACAAAAGCAGACCATTGGCGATCCAACGTCGGTAGGCAGCTTGTGATTGGAGCCTTCCTTCACCTGTATGATTATCGGCACTTGCTGCCACCCTCGCTTTATCCCCTTTCACTGATAGGAATTATGCTGCAAATCAGTTAATTATAAATACACAAAGACTACTGTATGGTTAGTTCTCACCGGCTAAACGCTGACGTAATAGTTCATTTACCATTTGGGGATTAGCACGCCCTTTTGTTTCTTTCATAACTTGACCTACAAGAAAACCAATAGCTCTGTCTTTCCCTGCTTTCACTTGTTCAACAACTTTTTGATTGTCCTGTATTACGAGGTCTACTATTTTAGTCAGCTCATCCTCGTCTGCTATTTGTACAAGCCCTTTTTCCTTTACTATATCTCCAGGAGATTTTCCCTGGGTAAACATTTCCTCAAATACAGTTTTTGCAATTTTACCGCTGATTGTTCCTTTGTCGATCATTTTTAACATAGCAACAAGATCACAAGGTCTAATTTTTACTGATTCTATTCCTATACCAGTTACATTCATAAGCCTTAGAAGCTCTCCCATAATCCAATTGCTTACAGTTTTTGCATGGCCGTATTCTTTGGCAGCCTCCTCAAAATAATCAGCCAATTGCTGTGTATCCGTTAAAAGTGATGCGTCATATTCCGGAAGTTCATAATCACGTATAAAACGCGCTTTACGTTCTCCGGGAAGTTCAGGGAGATCCGACCTTACTTTTTCAATCCAGGATTCCCCGATAATAAGCCTAGGGAGATCTGGATCAGGAAAGAATCTGTAATCTTCTGCAAGCCCTTTCCGCCTCATACCTACGGTAGTTTGGCCTTCCTCATCCCAATGCCTGGTTTCCCTGATTATTTCCTTATTTTCCGAGGCCAGCTCTGATTGACGCTTAACTTCATATTCAAGGCTTCTTTCAACAGCTCTGAAAGAATTCAGGTTTTTAAGTTCCACCAGGGTTCCAAAACTATCTGAACCCTTAGGCCGTACAGAAATGTTAACATCGCATCGTAAAGAACCTTCCTCCATTTTACAATCGGACACCCCAAGGTAAAGGAGGGTCCGCCTGAGCATTGAGAGGTACTCATATGCTTCCTTAGGGGATCTTATATCAGGCTCACTCACAATTTCCAAAAGGGGTACGCCTGCACGGTTATAGTCTTCCAGTGAAAATACGGCACCTGTGATATCGCCCCCCTCGTGGATAGATTTACCGGCATCCTCTTCCAGATGAACCCGTTTAATACGTATTCTGCGGGTCTCATCATCAATTACCACATCAAGATACCCATTAACTCCGACAGGGGAAGCCTGTTGAGTAATTTGGTAATTCTTAGGGAGATCAGGATAAAAATAGTTCTTCCTGTCAAATCCTGAAATCTCCGCCACTTTACAATTAAAGGCTAAAGCCGTTCTAATTCCGTACTCAAAGGCTTTTTTATTCAGAACAGGCAAAGTCCCAGGCAGTCCAAGACAAACAGGGCATGTATTAGAATTTGGGGATGCACCGAACCTGGCAGAGCATGAACAAAACAGCTTTGACTCGGTTTTAAGCTGGGCATGAACTTCAATTCCTATTACCGGCTCAAACATTTCGATCACCTCTTGTTGACTCTGATCCACAATCGTATTTCTGCAACTGTGGTTTCTTTTTGTGGAAATCCGTAGCCTGTTCAAAAGTGTATGCAACCTGAAGTAAAGTTGCTTCATCAAATTGCTTAGTTATTATCTGTAAACCAATAGGCATACCCTCTTCATCAAAGCCGCATGGTATTGATATCCCTGGGAGCCCGGCTAAGTTAGGAGGTACAGTATAGACGTCAGAAAGATACATTTCCAACGGATCCCTGATTTTCTCCCCGATTCTAAATGCTACAGTAGGTGAAGAAGGGCAGACAAGACAGGTACACTCCTTGAAAATCTTCTCGAAATCCCTGAAAATTAAGGAGCGGATTTTAAGAGCGTCATTAAAATATTTCTCGAAATTCCCTTTGGATAATATATGAGTCCCCAGGACTATCCTACGTTTTACCTCGGACCCAAATCCTTTTCCCCTTGATATTGCTGTCATAGATGCAGAATCTTCACACCCGGCAGCACGATATCCATACCTTATCCCATCCAACCTGGCCAGATTAGAACTGGCTTCCGCAGAGGATATAACATAATAAGCAGCAAGGGCATGATCTGAATGGGGTAACGAAACCTCAACAACCTTGGCACCAAGCCCCTCTAATTTATTTAAAGCTTTCATAAACGCATCTTTCACAGATTTTGAAAGCCCTTTATTGAGAAACTCCTTAGGAACACCGACTATGACCTCATTTATATCGGGGATTAGAAATTGAGTATAGTCAACAGGCTCTCCTGTATAGGATTGAGCATCTTTCGGATCATGCCTTGCGATTACATTTAGAAGCATTGCACAATCCCTGACATTTTTAGTCATAGGACCAATTTGATCCATTGATGAAGCATATCCGATTAGCCCGTATCTTGATACCAAACCATATGTAGGTTTTAAGCCTACAATTCCACAAAAAGCTGCAGGCTGACGAATTGATCCCCCGGTATCGGAGCCAAGGGCAAAAACAGCCTCATCGGCTATGACAGCGGCAGCACTGCCCCCGCTGGAACCCCCAGGCACCCTCTGCAGATCCCATGGGTTTTTAGTGGGAAACATAGCGGAACTCTCCGTAGACGATCCCATGGCAAGTTCATCTAAATTAGTTTTTCCCACAATTATTGCACCTGCATCTTCCAGCAGCCTGACAACAGTGGCATCATAAGGAGGTACAAAATCTTCCAGATACACTGATGCACCGGTAGTCTTTATCCCTTTAGTACATATATTGTCTTTTATCGCAACAGAAAGCCCTTCCAACGGCCTTGGGGGTTTACCTTCGTTAAGTCTTAAATCGGCTTCCTTCGCTCTTTGCAATGCATGCTCATTTGTAACTGTAATATATGCCTGAATATCCCTGTCTACAGCCTTTATTTTATTAAGTATCCCAACAGTCGCCTCTTCTACTGAGACCTCTTTCCTTTTTATCATAGGAAGAAGTTCGAAGGCTCCCAGTTCACTTAATTTCAATCATGTCCCCTCCCAGCAACCTATTTCTTTAATCCACTTCAATAATTCTGGGCACTTTAAAGAATGCCCCTTCTCTGTCAGCTGCATTAAACAGGGCTTCTTTCGGATCTAAAGAAGGCAAAGCAATGTCTTCCCTGAGGACATTTGTAAATCCGGTAGGTGTCACCATTTGATCCATTCCGGAAGTATCTACTTTATCTAACTTATTAACAATCCGAAGAATCCCGGACATTTGTTCCGCAAATAAAGACTCATCTTCTTCATTTAATTCAATCCTGGCAAGATCTGATATGCGTTTTATATCTTCCTTGCTAAGCCTCACGTTTTCTCCTCCTTAAGCATCATTTCGAATTCTTCTTCAGTTAGGATTCGGGTCCCAAATGCCTTTGCTTTGTCGTATTTGGAACCAGGATCTTCACCGGCTATTACATAATCGGTGTTTCGGCTGACACTCCCTGACGTTTTCCCTCCCAACCGAGAAATTAAATCTTCTGCTTCTTTTCTTGTACGCCTTTTGAGGGCTCCTGTAAATACAATCGTCTTCCCTAAAAAAGGACTAGGTTCTTCAGGCAGAGGAGGCCTTATGCCTTCCTTCATGTTCACACCGGCAGATTGCAATTTTTCAAGGCATTCCAGATTTTCCGAATCGCTGAAAAATCTAACAATACTTTCGGCAACCTTCGGTCCAACCTCAGGAATATTGATAAGTTGATCATATGTAGCCTCAGACAACTTAATAAGAGACCCGAAATGCTCAGCCAGATCCCGGGCAGTTCTTTCTCCTACATGCCTAATACCCAAAGCCTTTACCAACCTGTGAAGGGGGCGGGTCTTTGATTTCTCAATGGCAGCCAGGAGATTATTTGCAGATTTTTCCCCAATACGATCAAGTCTAATTAAATCTTCAAAGCTGAGAAAGTAAATATCACAAGGCTTACGGACTAATCCTGAATCAATCAGTTGGGATATAACCCGGGGACCCATGCCTTCGATATTCATCGCGTTCCTTGATACAAAAAAGATTATCCCTTCACGGATTTGAGCAGGGCAATCAGTACCTGTACATCTGGATGCAACCTCACCTTCAGCTCTTACCACATCACTTCCGCATTCAGGGCATTTCAAAGGCATTACAAATTTTCGCTCATTGCCTGTCCTTTGTTGAGGAATTACTTTAATAATATCAGGGATGATATCCCCGCCTTTTTCTACAATAACCGTATCCCCAATACGGATATCCTTTGATATTATAATATCCTCATTATGAAGGCTTGCACGGCTTACAACAGATCCTGCCAATTCTACAGGCTCAAGAATCGCCACAGGGGTAAGTGTACCGGTTCTGCCTACCTGGATAACAATATCTTTTATAACGGTCATCCCTTGCTTTGCAGGAAATTTATATGCAACGGACCAGCGTGGGCTTCTTGTAGTTGTGCCTAGCCTCCTTTGCAGTTCTAAGGAATTGACTTTTACGACTACACCGTCAATATCATAATCAAGATTATCCCGCTTCTTATCCCAATCCTTAATAAAATCAACAACTTCGTTAATACCCGAACACAGTTTAACGTTGGGATTTACTCGAAAACCTGACTCCCGGAGGAAATCCAAGACCTCCATCTGAGTATTCAACATAATTCCGCTGATATCTCCTATGCCATAAGCAAATATATCCAATTGCCTTGCAGCTGTGATTTTGGGATCAATTTGTCTTAAGGAACCTGCAGCTGCATTTCTTGGATTAGCAAAAAGCCCTTCCCCGCCCAGCCTACGCTCTTCGTTAAGACTTTTAAATTCACGCCTTGGCATAAAAACTTCACCGCGGACATCCACGGTTATCTGACCATTATGTATAAGACGTAAGGGAATGGAACGGATGGTTTTTAAATTATGGGTCACATCTTCCCCCCGTGTACCGTCCCCTCTTGTTGCACCGCGGATAAAATATCCGTCTTCATATGTGAGGGATACAGCAAGTCCGTCTATTTTAAGTTCTGCCGCATACTCCACGGGTTCTCCCGGGACTGCCTTTCTTACCCTAGCATCGAAAGATTTAAGTTCTTGAATTGAATAGGTATTGGAAAGGCTCATCATAGGGGTACGATGGATAACTTCCGTAAAAGCCGTATCAGGCAAAGCCCCAACCCGCTGCGTCGGCGAACTGCCTGTTACAAGTTCTGGGTACTTGGATTCAAGTTCTACGAGCTCTTTCATGAGTTTATCAAATTCAATATCTGTTATTACAGGGTCATCAAGAACATAGTATCTGTAATTATGATATTCAATTTCCTTCCTCAGGCTTGTAAGCCTTTCCTCAACTTGTTTTTTATTACCCATATCCGCCCCTCTTTGAAAATCATCAGTTACCTATCAATCAAAAATAATGATTAACCTTCAGAAACCCGCTCCAGCGGAGCAATTGCAGCAAGAAGCCGCTTAACGCCTTGATCGGGAAAAGCCACTGAAATAATAAGTTTATCTCCTTCACCTTCTGTTGCAATTACAGTCCCGATACCCCAGTGAGGAGATTTCACCTTATCGCCTGTTTGATAAGATTTATTATCACAGTCATATGGTGTGATAACGCCTATTAATGATTCTGTTCCTGTAGGATACGTTTTAGTTATTCTGTATCCTGCATATTTTTTACCGGCAGTAAGAAGATCCTTCGGCACATCCTTAAAAAACCTTGACGGGCTACACATCATCAGTTCCCCATAGAGCATACGTTGGGAGGCAAATGTGAAGTACAATATTTTTTCAGCCCTGGTAATTCCTACGTAGCATAATCGCCTTTCTTCTTCAAGCTCGTTATCGTCAATCAATGCGCGGGAATGCGGTAAAAGGCCCTCTTCCATACCTACCAAAAACACCCTTGGAAATTCCAAACCCTTGGCAGAATGAAGAGTCATCAGGGTGACCCCTTCCTGCCCTTCATCAAAGGTATCAACATCAGCTATAAGCGCGGCTTCTTCTAAAAACCCGGCAACCCCGCGATTTTCAATATCTCTGATGTCATATTCTTTTGCCACGGAAAGAAGTTCTTTAACATTCTCTACCCTGGACATAGCTTCAACTGTTTTTTCATCTTCCAAAGCTTCGATGTATTTTGAAGCATCCAGCAAGTCGTTGAGAATCTCAGTAAGGGATTTATCATGGATTTTTGTATTTAGCGCTTTAACGAACTTACTGAATTCAGTAAGAGCTTGTTTTGTCTTATCGGGGACACCCGGAATTCCGGCACCCTCTTCAAAGGCATCAAGCAAATGGATATTTTGTTCCTTTGCATAACCCATATACTTAGATAAAGTGGCAGCCCCGACTCCGCGCCTTGGTACATTAACAATACGATTGAGGCTTATCATGTCGTCGGGGTTAAGAATAAACCTTAAATAAGACAAAATATCTTTGATTTCTTTTCTTTCGTAGAATTTAAGCCCGCCGACAACTTTGTACGGAATCCCACAATTCACAAATACTTCTTCAAAGATACGTGATTGAGCGTTTGTACGATATAATACTGCAATATCCCCATAATCACATGGGGAGGAACCTTCCTTCACAGATCTTTCGATTTCTTCAGCTACAAATGAGGCTTCATCCCGCTCGTTATAAGCTTCATAATATACCGCCTGGCGCCCTTCCCCGTTTTCCGTCCATAAATCCTTTTCTTTCCTTGACGGATTCCTAGATATTACGCTGTTAGCGATATCCAGGATTGTTTGGGTGGATCTATAATTTTGTTCAAGTTTAATAATCTTTGCGTCCGGATAATCCGACTCAAATCCAAGGATATTTCTTATATCCGCGCCTCTCCATTTATAAATGGATTGATCCGGATCCCCGCATACGCAGAGATTCCGGCTTTCTTCCGCCAGTATATTCACAAGCTCGTACTGGGCCTTGTTAGTATCTTGATATTCATCTACAAGAATATACCTAAATTCCTCTCTATACCGTTGAAGAACTGAAGGAAATTCCCGGAACAATCTTACCGTTTCCATTAAAAGATCGTCAAAATCAAGGCCGTTATTTTCTCGGAGGATATCCTGATAAACAGGATAGAGCCTTGCCACTGTTTTTTCCCAAAACCCACCGGCCTTATTTGCATATTCTCTTGCAGTGATAAGTTCGTTTTTTGCATTACTTATCTCATTCAATACCGCAACCGGCCGGAAATTTTCTTCGTTTAAATTTAGACTGCACAGGGCTTTCTTAATAGCAGCTCTCTGATCCGAAGAATCAAAAATTGTAAAGTTTCCAGAGATACCAAGCTTGCTGATATCGCGTCTCAGCACCCTCGCACAAAATGCATGAAATGTGCTGACCCAAATAGTCTTACTCCACGGACCTACAAGAGTCTCAACACGCCCGTACATTTCACGGGCAGCCTTATTTGTAAATGTGACAGCCAGAATATTATCTGGGGGTACACGTTTTTCCCTAATAAGATAAGCAATTCTATGCGTCAACACCCTAGTTTTTCCGCTCCCTGCCCCTGCAATTATAAGTAGCGGCCCGTCAGTATGACAGATCGCCTTTTTTTGCATAGGGTTGAGCCCACTTAAAATATCGTCCATTTTAACCCTCCGGATTCTATTTTAACCGAACCCGTGTTCATAGACAACTCAGCCGGCTCCTTTGTATAATATTATCGAAACCCCGGATGCAACAGCATTAATAAGGTTGGCTGGGAAACAACTAAAGAATAGGATTATCGGGTAATAGGGGAATAATGAAAGAAGCAGGGAATTATTGCCCTGCGTAGAAGTTATTGCTTTGTGCTTTTATTTTTTCCCAAGATCCAAATATTCACCCTACACCGGCTATAGTAAAGATGCGGAAAGGAAGATATCATGGAAAACGTCAAAGATTCACGTCGAACCCCGTTTCGACATGTTCCCATGGCCAAGCCGTACCATAGCCCGAAAATTGAGGATTCCGTTATATCGGTGTTACAGTCGGGCAGATTGGTACAAGGTCAAAGGGTAGAAGACTTCGAAAATGCACTTGCCCATTATATCGGTTGCAAACATGTAATAGCCGTCAGTAGCGGAACTGCGGCCTTGCATTTAGCATTTCTAGCCCTCGGAATCGGGCCCGGTGATGAGGTCATCACTACGCCTTTTAGTTTTATGTCATCCGCAGGCGCAATTCTATACTGCGGCGCCACACCGGTTTTTGTGGACATTGATCCAAAAACATTCAATATCAATCCTGCCCTCATTGAAAAGAGCATAACAAAAAAAACAGTGGGGATTGAACCTGTCCACTTATATGGACAACCTGCAGATATGGAACACATAGAGGCCATTGCAGAAAAACATGGCCTTTTTATTGTTGAAGATGCCGCCCAAGCCATAGGCGGAGAGTACAAGCAAAGAAAAATCGGTACTATCGGAGATATTACATGTTTTAGTACATATACGACAAAAAACCTTCAAACAATGGAAGGCGGCTTCCTTACGACCCAAGATCATGAAATTGCCGGACGGTTAAGATGTCTTAGAAACATAGGCCAAATGGGTAAGTACAATCATATTTTAACCGGGTATAACTACCGCATGACAGAACTTTCAGCTGTTATAGGTACGGAGCAGATAGGGCTCATTGATGAGTTTTCGCATCTGAGGCAAAGAAATGCAATGTACATTACTGAGAAACTAAGTCTCCTTGGAATAGACGGTATTACATTGCCTTATATTGCCCCTTATTCAAAACATGTGTTTCATCAGTACACTATTACAGTTGATCCGGATAAAACAGGCTTCTCCAGAAATGCTTTGGCAGAATGCCTCAGGACTTTCGGAGTAGAGACCGGGGTCCATTACCCAGATCCGATTTATTCCCAACCATGTTTCAAAGGGCAGCTTAATTCCTTTGCTCTCTCCTGCCCCGTGACGGAAAAGGCCTGCAGGGAAGTGCTCTCCCTGCCTGTACATCCCGGTCTTGTGGCAGAGGATCTTGATCATATGATTTTAGCTTTTAAAACTTCAACGGACAACTTAGTATAATAAATTTACTTAATCAAAGGCAAGCCCCGTTACAAAAGGTTTTGCCGGCTTTTCACCGAACATATAAACCTGGGGGAATTATTTAAGGAGGTCGCAGAATGACTAACTCGAAAGCTTCAACGGCAGATAATAGTTTTTTTGAACGTATGTTTCAGCTTAAAACTAACGGCACAGATGTAAGGACCGAGTTGCTCGCCGGCATTACTACGTTCATGACAATGGCATATATTATAATTGTTAATCCGTCAATACTCGGTGTCACAGGGATGGATAAAGGCGCGGTAATGGTGGCGACTATTCTCGGCGGTGTTGTAGGTACACTCCTTATGGCATTTCTCTCTAATTATCCCTTCGCGTTGGCTCCTGGCATGGGCCTTAATGCTTTTTTTGCATATACAATTGTTATGGGAATGGGAATCAGCTGGAAGGTTGCACTTGCAGCAGTATTTATAGACGGTGTAATATTCCTCATCCTGTCGCTGCTTCCGGTCAGAAGAAGAATAGTAAATGATATACCGATGACACTCAAACTCGCAGTCAGTGTAGGTATCGGCCTATTTATAGCATTTATCGGTCTTCAATCGGCAGGGGTAATTGTTGGAGATCCAGCAACTCTCCTGAGTCTGGGAAGTATATCATCACCTAATGTTTTGCTTTTCGTTGTCGGCCTTGCAATAATGGGAGTCTTAGTCGCCTACAGAGTAAAAGGTTCCCTCCTGCTTGGTATTCTTATTACAACGGCAATTAGTATGATTTTCGGGCTGAGCCCTCATCCTACAGGGATTACAGATATCGTAAGCAAACCACCGAGCTTGATTCCTACGTTTATGCAAATGGATTTCCGAGGACTGTTTGACGTGGGATTAATAGCCGTCATATTTACATTTACGTTTGTTGATATGTTTGATACAGTCGGAACGCTTATCGGTGTATCGGCAAAGGCAGGATTCCTCGATAAAAAGGGAGAGTTGCCAAAGGCAGATCAGGCATTGCTTGCAGATGCCCTAGGTACAATTGCAGGGGCTGTGTTTGGGACAAGCACAGTAACTACATATGTTGAAAGTGCATCCGGTGTTGCAGACGGGGGCAGAACAGGGTTAACAGGAGTAACTGTTGCGGTTTTATTTCTGCTGTCACTTTTCTTCGCACCTTTGGTTGAACTTATTCCCGGGGCTGCTACAGCGCCTGCCCTTGTTATCGTAGGAATATATATGATGGAACCGGTAGTTAAGATTGATTTCAGCGATTTTACAGAAGCAATCCCCGCATTTTTAACTATTGCAATGATGCCTTTTGCATACAGCATAGCAGAAGGACTTGTTTGGGGAATTCTCGGATATGTTATTATTAAGTTTTTCGCACGGCGTACCAAGGAAATCAGTGTAACCATGTGGGTACTGGCAATCCTGTTTATCATTAGGTTTATCGCTTCATAAAAACAAATGAACCGAAGACTCGGATAACAAAGCCCACTATGTACAGCCCTTTCCTTCTACAGGTAGGGGCTGTATTTTATTCCCATTCAATAGTGCCCGGCGGCTTTGAAGTTATATCATAAACCACACGATTTACACCTTGGACCTCATAGGTGATACGGGAGGATATCTTTTCAAGTACAGAGTGGGGTAATTCAGCCCAATTACATGTCATTCCGTCAGAGCTATTAACTGCACGGATTACAATGGGTCTCTCATAGGTGCGCATACCGGAGGTTACTCCTACACTTCTGACATTAAGTAATACTGCAAAGGCTTGCCATAATTCATTATAGAGACCGGCATTCCCAATTTCCTCTTCAACAATAGCATTGGCTTCTCTTACAATATCAAGGCTTTCTTGGTTTACCTCACCCACAATTCTGACACCAAGGCCCGGACCAGGGAAAGGATGCCTTTTCAAGACATGGCCGGGAATACCGAGCTTTTCACCGACTTCCCGTACTTCATCCTTAAATAAGTACCGCAGCGGCTCTATAAGTTTAAATCGGATATTGTCAGGCAGTCCCCCGACATTATGATGAGACTTAACCCTAGTTTCCCCTATACCAGTGCCGGATGTGCTTTCCAACACATCAGAATAAAGAGTACCCTGTACAAGGAAATCTGTATTTCCCTCTAATTTAATAACCTCATCTTCAAAAACCTTAATGAATTCACTGCCTATCCGCTTCCGCTTTTCTTCAGGATCCGTAACCCCTTTCAGAGTCTGGAGGAATCTGGCTTTTGCATCTACTATCCGGAGGTTCATTTTGAAGCCTTCCCCGAATATAAGCTTTACATCACTTGCTTCATTCTTACGCAAAAGACCTGTATCCACAAAGATACAGGTTAGTCTGTTACCAATAACTTTTTGTACCAGGACTGATGCAACAGATGAATCAACGCCTCCGGATAACCCGCAAATCGCCCGGTTGTTACCAATCTCGGATTTAATTTCCCTGAGTGAACGGGCAATAAAATTTTCTGTAGTCCAATTCCCCGGGAAACCACATGTATCAAAAAGAAAATGTGAAAGCTCCTTATCCCCCTCACATGATCCCATTATGTAGTTTGGGTATGTAAAATCAGGAAGTCCACAGTTTACCCCTGCCACAGGGATACCAAGATCGAAGATCTCCCTGTCAAATACATCTGAAACATTGGAAGACACCTTAGGATCCGGATAGCCCGATAAAATAATTCCCTTGGGCTTTAAAGCTTCTAATTCTTCCTTACGAATACTGTAGGGAACAATTTGGGAATATACATGGAGCCCTCGGGCCTTTCGGGCAAGGGCCATACTGATCTGTAAATCAAAACTGACAATTAACAGCATTTGTTGTATACTTCCTCTTTCAAAACCCCCACCTCAGGCAGGTTCCTATAGTATTCAGCATAATCAAGACCGTAACCTACTACAAATTTATCAGCTATTGAAAACCCGCAATAATCAGGTTTAAATTCTACCTTTCTCCTTGAAGGCTTATCAAGGAGTGTGCAAACTTTAATGGATAAAGGTTTTCTCGCTTCAAGGTTACGAACTAAATAATGCATAGTCAAACCTGTATCAACAATATCTTCGACAATCAAAACATGCCTGCCTTCTATAGGTTGATCCAGGTCTTTGAGTATCCTGACGACACCTGAGGTATCAGTGGAAACCCCGTAACTTGATACAACCGCAAAATCCATGAGGACCGGTATTTTTATGTATCTGATAAGATCAGCCATAAACATAAGTGCACCTTTTAGGATACCTACAACAACAAGATCACAATCCTTATAATCATCAGTGATCCTAGCACCAAGCTCTTTCACTTTCTCCCCGATTTCTTCTTTGGTTAAAAGTATTTGTTCGAGATCGTTTACCACGTCGTCCTAGCCCCCTGTAAACCTCAAAATATACTCCCGAACCATGATTTTAGGATATAAAGAACATATTCATTATACGTTGGGTTATTCATTAAGACAAGCGTGATGCTTTAATCCGGGCTATTGGTACTCCCAACCCCGGATTATTTCCACTGCATGAGGAAGCGCATGTAAGATTGAATCAAGGCCTTCTTTAACTGCCTTCGGGTTTCCCGGCAAATTAATAATAAGAGTCCCCCCTCTTAACCCTGCTGTTGCCCGGCTAAGCATTGCATGGGGAGTTTTCCCAAGGCCTGATTGGAGCATTGCATGGGGAATTCCGGGAACTAATTTCTCTGACACTTCAATTGTGGCCTCCGGAGTAACGTCACGCGGACCTAAACCTGTCCCGCCCGTAGTAAGTATAAGATCCACATCAACAATATCCGCCATACGCTTAAGTTCATTTACAATCTTATCGTAATCATCAGGGATAAGTTCCCTGTCTGTTACTCTCCCTATAGATTTTATCGCATCCTCTATGACATCACCGCTTGTATCAACCCTTTCACCGCTGTACCCCCTGTCGCTTATCACAAGGATACCACAACGTACAGGAAAGCCTACCCTGATTATATCGCCTTGCTTTACTTCTCCGCCTCTGATTACTTTCGTAAAAATGCCCTCTTTCGGCATGATACATTTCCCGACTTGTTTCAATATGGCACACCCGGAATGACATTCCTTCCCAATCTGGGTTACTTCAAGAATTACTTTTTCACCTATTCTCAACCAGACCCCTATAGGTAATTTAGGTAAATCAATCCCGCGGACTGTTATGTTTTCGGCAAAAATTCCGGGGAATGCATCAAGACCGATATCAACCATTTTTTGTATGCTTCCCTCAGACAAAAGACTTATTTGCCTGTGCCAGGGACCCCCGTGGGCATCATTCTCCAATCCGTATCCATCGATAACTTTTGCCTTGCCTACGTCATGCTTAACTGTACCCTTTTCCCGGCTGATGCAAACTGCAGTAACTATTCCTTCGATTATGTGCCCCATATTTTATTCCTCCCCAGGCCGAATAAATTCCCCGGTTTTTCCCCCGGACTTCCGTACCAACCTCAAATCACTGACTGTCATAGATCTGTCTACTGCTTTACACATATCATATACAGTGAGGGCAGCAACTCCTGCGCCCAGGAGAGCTTCCATTTCTGCACCGGTTTTTCCCACTGATTCAACGGTAACCCGAACCTCAATAATACCGTTTTCATCATCTGATTCAAATGATACATCTATACCTGTAACCTCAATGGAATGACACAACGGAATAAGATCCGGGGTTTTTTTACAAGCCATAATTGCAGCAATTCTGGCTGTCCCAAAAACCTCACCTTTAGGGCCGGTACCGCTTTTAATCATATTAAGGGTGGATTCAGACATAATAATTTTACACTTAGCCGTCGCCACACGCTGGGTATCCGCTTTAGAAGAAATACTTACCATTCTTGCAAAGCCTTCTTCATCAAGATGTGTAAGGACTCTTTCCGGCTTATTCAGTTCCATACTTTACGCCTCTCTTATGCATAATTAGCTACCCTTAACCTTATTTCTCAGCCGCCGATTTTTGAAAGAGAAGGGTTTCCCCCGGAGCATGCCACTTCAACCTGGGCTATCTCACCGTTTTCAGGCTTTAGACTTACAGCCTTACGTATCAACCCTGCGATAAATCCATCATCAGCCCCATCACGAAGGGGAGTCCTAAGATCAACGGATATATTAGAAAGTAAGCAAGGCAAAAGAAGGCCGTCAGCAGTCAGGCGAATCCGATTACAATTGGAACATATATGATCTCTCAAGGATATGAAGCCGATGCTTCCCTTAAATTCCGGAAACTTTATATAATTCGCAGGGCCTTTCCCTGCCTGATCCCTTTGATTATTTTCCCCGGCATTAGGATTAATAACGTATGCACCACGGGCTATCATTTCATTTCTTATCTCGCTTATAGGCATCACATATCCGGCACCGAATTTCCACCCGTTATTCCAAAAGGGCATAAATTCAATGAACCGCACGATCCAGGGATGATCCTTCGTAAGCATCGCTAAATCCCGAATTTCATCATGGTTTACACCTTTCATTACTACCGTGTTAATTTTAATGGGAGAAAGTCCCGCACCTTCAGCTGCCTCCAACCCGGCAAGGACAGATTCAAGCTTTCCATGCCTGGTAATCCTCTTAAATCTTTCAGGCTTTAGAGTATCTAATGAAACATTTACCCGGTTAAGGCCCGCCTGGGATAATCTTGTGGCGAACTTAGATAAAAGAACGCCGTTTGTACTCATGGATAAATCGCAAATACCGGGGATTTCAGATAAAAGAGAAACTAATGCCAAAATCCCCTGTCTTACAAGAGTTTCGCCTCCGGTAAGTCTGACACGGGTTATTCCAAGTCCGGATGCTATATTCACAATTCTTGCTAGTTCCTCAATGCGAAGGATATCAGAATGAGATTTTAGTTTAACCCCTTCTTCAGGCATACAATAAATACATCTTAGATTACACCTATCTGTAACCGATACCCTAAGATATGTGATTTCCCGCCCAAACGGATCTATAAGTTTAGTCATCCTTCCCACATTACCTCCCCACTGGAAGACACATCATACCCGCCAAGGGATGATACCTGATCTTTAAATTTTTCAGAGGACATGATTTCCAGAAGCTTGTCCATGGATGACGAAGATAAAAACTCCTTAATAACAAGTAAATCATAACGCTCCCAAGCAACAGGGACAAAGTCCAAACCTAAAGCATTAGCCGCGGATTTTATACCGAGACCCACATCAGCCACGTTGTTTGCAACCGATGCAGCAACACCCATGTGAGTATATTCCTCATGCCCGTACCCGGGAATCTCATCTTGATCTATACCAAGTTTTTTAAGCTCAAGATCCAGAAGAATTCTTGTACCTGCCCCACGCTGCCTGTTTACAAAGGATATATCCAGGTTCGCAAGATTCGGGATTCCCTGGATATTCTTTGGGTTCCCCGGTTGAACAATCAATCCTTGTTCACGGGAAACAAGATTCACAAGGGCAAAGTTTTTTGGATCAAGATACCGCTTTATATAAGGTACATTGTACTCCCCTGTCTCTTCGTCTAAGAGATGAACCCCTGCTATATGGGCTTCTCCTCTCCGCATTGCCATTATACCACCCATACTGCCTACATGTGTAGAAGATAAACTGATGCCAGGATATTCGGCTGCTAAAAAACTTCCCAGGATATCCAAAGCTAAATCATGGCTGCCGATAGCAACAATTGCATTGTCTATCTCACTGAGATCCCTCAGTAGGTTTACAATAACCTCTGATGATTCGGGGATTCCCTGAGATGAACCGGGGATCTCCACATAACCATCTGCCCTCACGAGAGACATTACGGCACCTGCTCCCCTAGCAAGGGGGGAAGCCACGTACCTGTCCCTAACCTTACCTACTTTAACCCTTATAAATTCATCTACCCCGGGTGTGGAAACAATCCTTCGGGCGGAGACTGCCTTAACAATCGGCCTTTGTCTAGTTCTTTGTCCTAACAGCTTTGCTAAAAGAGGAAGGAGAAAAAGCCCACAGGACAAGGCTGCAGAAACCGGGTACCCCGGGATCCCGAGAAAAGGTTTATCGTTTATAATTCCTAAAATTGTAGGTTTCCCGGGTTTAATTGCAACTCCATGAATAATAAGCTCACCAATGGATTTTACAACATCTGATGTATAGTCTTCCCTGCCTGCAGATGAACCTGCATTTACCACAATAATATCACCCATGGAGGAGGCCTTGTTGATAGATTCAGCCAAAGCTTCAGGTTCATCAGGGACAATATCTAAAAACACAGGCTCCCCTCCCCATTCTTTGACAAAACCTCCGATGATTCTCGAATTAAATTCAGTTATATCCCCGGTTTTAGGCGTAACTCCCGGAGAAATAAGTTCATCACCTGTAGGGATTATTACAACTTTCGGCTTCCTGCGGACTACCACCTGGGTTATACCAGCAGCTAGCAATGCCCCTAAATCCACTGCGCGGATCCTATGATTTTCAGGGAGGACAAGCTCAGTCCTGACAATATCTTCTCCTACAGTCCGAACGTGTTGCCATGGTGTTGAAGGAGCAATTATCACAACTTCGTCTGCGGTAATCTCCACTAAATCTTCCATCATAATAACTGAATCAAAAGCCTTAGGAAGCGGATCCCCCGTATCTACAAATACCGCTTCTTCCCCTAACCTGAGTTTTAAAGGTTTAGTTTCACTTGCACCAAAAGTCAGACGTGAGCGTGTTGCAATCCCATCCATGGCACATGAGTGATAGGCAGGTTGTGATAACCCGGCAAAGACAGGCTCGCCGGTCACCCTAAAAAGAGCTCCCACGTCCACAGGGACAGTTTCACTTTCTATGCGGGAATCTAACCCACGCTTTTCCAACTGCCTAAAAAACTTGTCTTTTGCCTCTTGAAGCGGTGTTCCAATTAAATAGACGTCTTGCTTCTTCAATTTCAAAACCTCTCATTTCCGGAGCCCGGGATTATAACACTAAAACAATATTACACTGACCCAATCACCTTTTTCCACACCTTCAGCATGCTCAGGAACGATCATTACACCGTCAGAACTGATAAGCCCGGAAATCGCGGCGGATTTACTGAAGATCGGTTCAGCCCATACTTCCCCTTTTTCTCTAAAGAGTCTGACACTAAGGTAGTCCTCCCGCCCTGCGGCAGAAGCTACATTTCGGATGACCCTGGCCTGTATGGTCTGTCTGTAAAGCGTTCCCCCCATCCATCTTGCAATTGCAGGGGCAACAAAAAGGTTAAACACAATCATACAGGACATAGGGTGGCCGGGTAAACCGATAATAGGTTTTTCATTGGCTACAGCGAGGATAGTGGGTTTCCCGGGTTTTATCGCAATACCATGAGTAATCACACCTGGACTGCCCAATGTCTGAATGGCATTACGCGTAAAGTCCCGTTCCCCTATGGAACTCCCGCCGGATACAACAACCATATCCGATTCTTTATGGGCTTTAGCTATCATATCCTGCATGGAAGCACAATCATCTTTTACAATACCCCATAGCTTCGGTATACCACCTATTGCTTGGATCCCGCTGTAAAGAGAATAAGCATTCATATCCCTGACCTGCCCCGGGCGGGGAATTTCATAAATATCGGTGAGCTCATCTCCGGTAGAAATTATCGCAACCCTAGGCCCTTGCGCAACTTCCACCTCGGTGATCCCTGTGGCTGCCAAAGCCGCTATATCAACAGGGCGTAGCCGCTTCCCCCGGGGAAGCATCAATGATCCGACGGGAATATCCTCTTCGGCACTTAGAACATTTTCCCCCGGTGCCACTGAATCAGCCACTGCAATAATTTTATCATCCATTGCCTCGCACATTTCTACCATTATTACCGAATCCGCACCCTCAGGCATCATACCGCCTGTGGCTATTTCCGCACATTCATGAGGATTAAGGGATAAATCGGTATGTTCACCCATACGAATTGAACCGACCAATGTAAGAAGAGCGGGGAGCCCTTCGCTTGCACCGAAAGTTGAGGATGCCGGGACTGCATAACCATCCTTGGTAGATCTGGCAAACCCGGGTAAATTCACAGGGGATATAATATCCTGAGCCGTAATACGGTTAACGGCATTGCAAATATTAACTGTTTCAGTTTCATTCGGTCCGGCTTTGATATATTGCTTAAACTGATTCCACGCTTCGGCACGTGGAGTCAGAGACAGAAACATTGTCATATTGTTTTCCACCATCTTCCCGGAGAAGCCAATTAGCAGAACCTGCAAGTTGTGATAATGCACCACGCATTTCTTTATACAGCACCTGGCGCACATGACCGTCTGCTATAATTTTTCCGCCTTCCATAATTACTGTCCTGTCAGCAAGAAACGGGATCTCTGTAACATCATGAGTGACAAATACCGTTGTTACTCCGGTTTTTTTGATTATCCGCCCTAATTCCGTAAGAAGCGCCATCCTCGTGGGCACATCCAATGAACTCATGGGTTCATCAAGAAGTAGGAGTTCAGGTTTTAAAACCATGGCCCGCGCCAGGCTTACTCTTTGGCTTTCCCCTCCAGAGAGAGCGCGTCCATGCCGTTTCGCCAAATCTCCGATCCCGAAAAGATCAAGGGTTTCATTAACTCTAGCTTCTACTTCGTTCTTAGGCACGCCTCTCATTCTAAGCCCAATAGCAACATTTTCGAAAACTGTGATATCCAGGAGGTACGGCCTTTGTAGGACCATGGCCATGCGCCTCCTGGCTTCAATTACATTAATATCTTTGCCTACAATGCGCCCTCCGACACATACTTTACCTTCCCCCGGGTTGAGGAGGCAAGCTATTATCTGCAAGAGGGTACTTTTACCCGCACCGTTTGCACCTATCACAGCAACGTTTTCCCCGGGTAATACCTTAAAATCCGGGACATCCAGGGTTATCCTTTGGCCCCTTTTAAGTTTAATATCCTCAAGTTCGATAATAGCCTGCCTCATATTCACACCTTTGTTTTCCTTTCCACTTACGCCCGAAATCTTACTCAGCTCCGCTGTTGAATTCGGGTAAGGCTTGCATTAATAACATAGGTAATCGCCACTAAAATAATACTCAGTGCAATTGCAAATCCGAAATTACCTTTTGATACTTCCATGGAAGTTGCTGTGGTAAGCACCCTGGTTTGACCAAGCAGGTTGCCACCTACCATCATGGAAGCACCGACCTCTGCGACTACTCTGCCGAATCCTGCCATAATTGATGCAAGCACAGAAAGCCTTGCCTCACGTATAAGAATGTACAGCAACTGCCACGGTGATGCTCCGAGGGAGAGCATCTGCAGGCGTATACCTGGATCTAGCTGACCGACACCTGCCATAGTAAAACCTGTTATTATCGGCAAGGCTATCGCTGTCTGGGCAATAACCATGGCAGTCGGCGTATACATTATCCTAAGAAACCCCAAGGGTCCGGTCCGCCAAAGGAATATACTGACCCAGAGCCCGGCAACAACAGGGGGAAGGCCCATCCCGGTATTGACAAGCCCTGCTATCCGTCGCCTTCCCCGATATGACCACAAGGAAAGCGCCGTTCCGAAAGGGACACCAATTACAGCACCAATTATGGTGGCAAGTCCGGAAACCCTGAGAGTCAGAAGGGCAATACGGAGCACTTCAGGGTCTCTGCTGATAAAAAGCTGAAAAGCGCCGGTAACCCCTTCTGCAATCAGATCCAATTTTTTCTCACCCTTCGAGATCTTCCATGCTCTTATCTGCATCAGGGAAGAACAACGGGCTTCCGTACTTATCAACACCGAAGTCCTTGACAATACTTTGGACTTCTTCTGATACCATGAATTCTACAAATGCCTGTCCGCCACGTCCGTCCACAACTTTGTGCTTGTCCGGATTAACCTGCATAACGTGATAAATATTAAGAAGAATCGCATCCCCTTCCACTAATATTTCGAGGTCTAAGCGATCTTTCATTGAAAGGTACGTCCCCCGATCAGTTAGACAATATGCCAATTTTTCATTGGCGATATTAAGTGTATTTGCCATCCCGGTCCCGGCTTCCAGGTACCATTCCTTACCTGACGGTTCAAACCCGAGCTTATTCCAGACTTGCAACTCTTTCTTATGTGTGCCTGAATCATCAGCCCTGGAAACGAATGTTGCTTTCGCATCTACGATCTTTTCCAAAGTTCCCAAAGCGGATTTAAGGCCTTTAACTCCTGCGGGATCCTCAGGCGAGCCTACAATTACGAAGTCATTATGCATTACAAGTTGCCTGTTAATTACATCCCCGGCTTCAACCAGTTCCATTTCTGCAGCGGGAGCATGACAAAGAAGTACATCTGCCTCACCCTTCTGACCAAGGGCAAGGGCTGCACCAGTTCCTACTGCAATTGTTTTTACATTGTATCCGGTTTTCTCTTGGAAGATTGGGAGAAGGACATCTAGAAGGCCGGTGTCCCTCGTGCTAGTGGTGGTTGCGAGTATGAGTTCCTTCGGGGCTCCGATGGCTGTAAATCCTACGCAGGCTAAAATCATTAAGGCAATAACGGAAATCAACATGAATCGTCTTGGCATTTAATAACATCTCCTTTCCAAGTATGGGAGGCTGCCAGGTTCCCCTGGGAGCCCTCGGATCACACCTGTAATTGTGTGATCGCCGGTCAACTTGCCATTACCGTGTTCTTTGAGGCAAGATGACTCGGAGAAAAACTTATTGTCTGTCCCCCAGAATCACCCCCTACTGTTTCCTAATACAGCATAAATCTAATATGGTAATTGCGAACGGTTTGGGTATATTCCCTATCATCCCCACAAATATCAGGAGGAACCGTATCGCCTGTCTTTACATCCTTTTCGTCACTATCATACACAAATTGCGGAGGATTGCAAGAAGCCAAAGTTATATCCCCCCGGGAAATATTATAATTATCAACTAATTCCGTGCCAGGATAATAATGCTGTAGTATATCAATATAATCATAGATAGGGGTCCCGTCCCTTGTACACATGAGAGCCATACCTTGTGCCCCCCACTGGCTTAAACCGACACCGTGACCGCTCCCTACACCGTCGAACACCAAAACAGTTGAAGATTTGATTTCCTTTATACCATTAATAATTATCTCCTGCCCGTCACTTTTACGCACGGCAATATCAAATCTGGGGCTTGCCAAACCAATCCTGTGACGAATTTGTTCCCTGGTAAAACTTACTGTTTTGTCCCCGGTGCGAAAATTATATGCCAGTATCTTATCGCCTGATCGAATGGAAGGTTCAATCCAGCCTGAACCATTAAGAGGTAATCCTATCTTTTTAAAGAGATCCTCACCTTTTAAAACAAGGGGCTTATCCCAGCGGTAGTAAGGGGACATCCAGTCGAAATCTTCCCTTGCGATAAGGTAGGGCTCGTTACTTCCCCCTAACCATACCTCCTCATCACCTTCGGTTTTTCCGCCTCCTGAAGAAAAATAATGAGCTTTGATAGGGATATCCTCATAAATTAGGACTTCGCCATAGGTTTCGTGAACTGCATCCTTAAATGCCCTAATTTGATTTTCTCCTGTATACACTTGGGATAATACAGTATCGTCTACATCAAAACTACAAGACGCTTTTTCAAACTTTTGCCTTAAAGCATAAGTCCTGGATGCAACAGCTTGGGCTTTAAGCGCCTCAGGTGCCCATGTAGAATATACCTCTCCCGCGAGCACGCCTTCAGTATAGGTTTCTAAATCTACAAGATTAATTATAATTATCTCAGGGGATCCTGACTGCGAAATCCCGTACGATATTTGAAGCCCTCCCGGATAGCATCTGTCTCCTATTTGGAAGGAGGAGCATCCGTACCGAACAGGCTCAATACGTAACCCATCGAAAAAAGAAACAGACTCACCAGATGGACAACAAAGGATAATTTCCTTTAGTATATTGTCTGTTTTTATTGTGAAAGGACTGTTTGATCTGGTAAGAGTCATTTGTTGATCTGTACTTTCTCCCTTATATAACAAGCCCTTATCCATATCCTTATATTCCGTGGGTGTTAATGGGAAAACACAGGCATCTTCTTTCAGATAAAACTGAAACGGAGGGGTTACGGATAATGCAACCCTCATAATAATCCGGGGCTCCCCTCCCAATACTGATCTGCAGCAAACTATAATAAAAACAATTATCATGATTGCCGGGAAAACAATCCTACGCATGAATTCTTTCATCCCCCGAGAGATTCATAGCTACAATATGACCGCCGCGAAACACAGGAACCACCTGGACACAATCGATTTTCGACGCTGCCGTAACATCCATACCGAACCCTGCATTAATAAGATTTTGACCATGGGTCGTTTGGGATAATGCCTTTTCCAGTTGGTTCTGTAAAGTGTTGTAAAGAAGATGAGCAGTGTGGTACCCGTCAGTCCCTTCAATGTCCCCAGGCATTAAGGTATTAAACCTTTCTGCAAATCCCCCTGCGCAAATCGCATCTTCCATCGCAAAGTTCCCATCCTGACCTGCGCAAACAATAAGAATATCCTTTTTAAGGCCTACAGCAACCTCACAACAAGCAGATATATTCCAAAATCCGCCTACTATTACTTCATAAGCTGCTTTTACAAGTCTTATTGCTTTTGTCCCGTTTGTCGTTGTCATTATAAGCTTCTTACCCTGCACCCGGTCTTTACTAAATTCCAACGGGGAGTTACCAAGATCAAAACCCTCAATTTTCTGGCTTTTTCTTTCTCCACATAAAAGATAGTCGTCTCTGACATAGGCCCTGGATATATCCATGGCTTCCTCTACAGAGACAGTAGGAATTACCCCGTTACAGCCGTTAGCAATGGCATTTGCTATACAGGTACCTGCCCTCAGGACATCAATAACAATTACCGTGATGTCCTCCAGATTTTTACCCCCGATTTCCTGAGGCACTAATGCCACATCAACATACACGCCTTACGCGACCTCCTCCCACACTCCGACAATACCTAGGGGTTAACTGTCGAATCCCTGAGTCATATCATCTATCATTTCTTGCAGTGCACCTTTGTTAGGTACCCAATATTGCTTAGAAAAATCCCCGGGCATAGTCTCAGTAAATACATTTCCCCGTGTCTTGATAACGAACCATCCCGCTGAAGCCATGTCTCGCTGGGATAAATCCGTGTTTACATATTCCAGCAAAATCTTGGCCAATTGGGGTATTTTACGTATATTTTCACGGTTTGCAATCTCACCGATGACGGTTCCGATTAGATTCTGTTGCCTTCCCACACGGGTTATGTCTCCAAGGACATCTGCCCTGAACCGAACATATTGAAGGGCTTTTTCGCCGTCTAACATCTGTTTCCCCTTTTTAATATCGACTTTAAGCCCACCTGCTTTATCTACGTAATGCATATCCCTGTCTACTTCTACTTCAATACCGCCAATGGCATCTATAACTCCGATAAACCCCTGAAAGTCCACCTCTGCATAGCGATCTACAGGCATCCCAATAAGTTCTTCTACAGTCTTTATAATTAACTCAGGACCTCCGTAAACATAAGACGCATTAACTTTGCCAATCCCCCGCCCCGGAATATTAACCCTGGTATCCCTGGGTATTGATATTACATACGATTTACCCTGTTTAGGATTCATGGAGACAATAATAATGGTATCAGCACGCCCCGGGCCTTGCATTACCCTACCCTTGTCATCATAGCTTTGATCTATTCCAAGCAGCAAAAAGTTTATGGGCCTGTCCTTAACTTTAAAGGTAGATGTAAGAGATAAATAGGATCCCACAACCATGAGAAAGGTTATTATAAGAACACCTATACATACGGCGACCATAAATATAATACGACCGGATGTAGGTTTATAAGGCTCTTTTTGTTGTTCCAAAGGGGCGGAAGAATTGTCTTCCGGATCACCGAGTTTAGATTGTGTCATATTGACGTACTCCTTCGTATTATCCCGGGTTTTCCATTAAAGTTTTATTCTAAGGAAAGGCTAGGCGAAGCTGGCAAATCCAAGGGACTACTTCCTTTAAGCAATAACTGAAAATATCCTACACAAGTCACCATTGCGGCATTATCCGTACATAAAATAGGCGAAGGATACTTAACATCCACACCTCTCTCTTGTGCACGTAAATACAATTCCTGTCTTAGCCTGGAATTGGCTGCCACTCCACCGGCCAAAGCAACAATAGGTGTATGTTTTTTAGAAGCGGCTTTCAAAGTCTTGTCCACAAGGACATCAACTACTGCTTCTTGAAAACTTGCCGCAATATCCGGCACAGATATTTCCTCACCCCCTGACTGTGCTTTGGCCAAATAATTTACTACTGATGTTTTTAGGCCGCTAAAACTAAAATCATAAGAGCCTGCCTCAAGGAATGCCCTGGGGAAACGTACGGCTGAGGGATTACCGCCTTTCGAAACCTCATCTATTGCCGGACCTCCAGGGTAATCCAGGCCAAGAGCTCTGGCAACTTTATCAAAAGCCTCACCTGCAGCATCATCCCTGGTTCTGCCTAAGACTTCATAATCTCCATAGTCTCTTAAGTATATCAGATCACTGTGACCCCCTGAAACCACCAAACAAACAAACGGAGGCCTAAGATGGGGATGTTCAAGAAAGTTCGCGTACATATGGGCCTCTATATGATTCACCCCTATAAAAGGTATGTTTAACGCCACTGCAAGAGCTTTTGCAGCAGATAGACCTACAAGCACTGCACCTACCAGGCCAGGGCCGTAGGTTGCCGAGACAGCAGTAATATCCGGGAGGGTTACCCCTGCCTTGTCCAGGGCTTTCTCAATTACAGGAATAATTGTTTCCACGTGCTTGCGGGAAGCCACTTCAGGGACAACACCGCCAAATTGTCTATGCAACTTAACTTGTGATGCAATTATATTAGATCTGAGATTAAGACCGGAAGGAGAAAGATCTCCTGTACCTTCCAATACTGCCACAGCTGTTTCATCACAGCTTGTTTCAATACCGATGATAATCATTTAATATCTGGATTCCTCCACATTATTACAGCGTCTTCCCCGTCATCCCGGTAATAGCCCGGCCTTATCCCTACGCTTACAAACCCTGTTTTCCTATAAAGCCTTTGGGCCACGGTATTAGACGCCCTTACTTCAAGAGTTATAGAATTTACCCCCTGGGATTCAACGTAGTCGATAGCGGTTACCAAGAGTTTTTCTCCGATCCCTTTTTTGCGGAAATCTGGATGGACCGCAATGTTGGTAATATGGGCCTCACCTAATATCAACCATACCCCCACATATCCGACTACTGCCCCGTCTGCTTTATCTTTGGCTACGAAATAACGGGCTCTTTTATTATCATAAAGTTCTGCCAGAAAAGCATATCGTGACCACGGAGTGGAAAACGAAACCTTTTCGATCTCAATGACCGCCCTAAGATCCGCCCTTTTCATAGGGATGATTTCTACTTCCATTACCCTTAACATACTCCTTCAGTTTATATCGGATTTAAGTCCCCTCCGCGCTTGACTTACCCATATAGAAAGGTACAAGATCGCGTGGATCCGTAATATCTCCGGCATTTATCTTGGACTGTCCCATGATTGCAACTACCGAAGGCTTGGGACCTAAATACCAGGGAGGGCCTATAACAGCCTGTTCCATAAGGTTTTCTTGAATAAATTGTTTGTGCCGTACAGCACCGTCACCGAGAAACATAATTTTGCAGTCTTCAGAATTGTATATATAGCCCTTTTCTTTAATATTGTTAATTACCTCGTCTATTTTTCCTACGCTGTATTCTGCTGCCCGTTGGATATCCGACCCATCTATGTTATATACAGCATTATAGACGATATTCCTTCTGGCACAAATAAGGGGGCATACAGGTATTTTCATAAACGGGACATTTGCTGCAACAGCATCAAGGGTAACCACTGCACTAATGGGGATATTCAACGAATAGCCAAGGACTTTTGCCATTGTAACCCCAATTCGCGTACCAGTAAAAGAACCAGGCCCTACAGACACGGCAATGCCTTCCAGATCTTTTGTGTTCCAATCTAAGTCTTTCAGCATCCTGTCAAGGACACCCATAAGGCCTTCTGAATTTCGCCTGGTAATATAAGCGTTAAATTCAGATACAATTTGCCCGTTATCAATAAGGGCTATTCCCCCTGTAAATGTCGACGTGTCAATCCCCACGACACGCAATACTACTCAACTCCTTGATCATGTGCTCATATTTTTGCCCATATGGTTTAATAATGATTTCCCTAACGTTGTCATCTTCTCCATCCGGATGCCTTATTGTAATATCTAATCTCTCATCAGGCAAAATTGATAATACTTGATCAGCCCATTCTAAGACCACCACACCGTCACCATATAAATAGTCCTCAATTCCTATGGTTTCGATATCAGCGGGCGTTGTTAACCTATACACATCTACGTGATAAAGGGGGATCCTGCCCATATGTTCATGAATAAGGGTAAATGTAGGGCTGGTAATATTACCCTTTATATTCATTCCTTTTGCAATCCCCTGAGTAAATACGGTCTTGCCCGCACCAAGATACCCAATAAGCCCTATTACATCGCCTGGGGTAAGAAGCCTGCCTGTCAGCTCCCCAATTCTCCTGGTTTCTTCGGGACTAAATGTCTTAATAACAAACAAGCACTAAACCTCCTGCCTACAAATTCAAAAAGATTATACCATACTGGTGACAGGGGCGGTGGGGGCGGTGACAGGGGGACGGGGTTACTGTCACATCCTGTACATCAACCGGGTGGTTTATGTGACAGTAACCCCGTCCCCCTGTCACGTCCCCCTGTCACCAAGGGAGGGAGAAATTTATGTCACTGTATCCGATAAGAAAACATCTTTACGAGATAGGCCATGAGCTGGTAGCTACTGCAACAGGAAGAACCCCGGCTGATGTCATTATTCGATCCGGGCGTTTAGTTAATGTTATAACACGTGAGATCCTTGATGGGCCGGATATTGCAATACGTTTTGGGCGGATTGCCCTAGTCGGGGATGCCTCAAAATGCAGAGGTAGGGATACTTTGGTTATAGATGCAAAGGGATCTTATCTGGTCCCGGGGTTTCTTGATGGTCATGTCCATATAGAAAGCAGCATGGTTACAGTGGGCCAGTTTGCCAAAGCAGTGCTCCCCTATGGAACCACCGCCGTCTTTATGGACCCCCATGAAATTGCAAATGTTCTTGGTATGAAAGGGATCAAGTTAATGATAGAGGAGGGAAAAAATCTCCCGCTCAAAGTTTATACTACAATGCCGTCATGTGTCCCTGCGGCCCCGGGTTTTGAAGATACAGGAGCAGAAATTACCCCGGATGATATCAGTACTGCAATGGCCTGGGATGAAGTAGTGGGTTTAGGAGAAATGATGAATTTCCCCGGGGTTTTAGCGGGGGATCCTGATGTACACAAAAAAATTGCATCCACGTTGAAGGCAGGTAAAGTCGTCACTGGTCATTATGCTGTCCCTGATCTCGGTCCGAATTTATCCGGTTATGTATCGTGCGGTATTTTATCTTGCCACGAATCTGTCACTTGTCAGGAAAGCCTTGCTAAACTCAGGTTGGGGATGTATGCAAAACTCAGGGAGGGTTCAGGCTGGAAGAATATTAAAGAAACCATCAAAACCTATACTGAAGCAGATGCTGATCCTCGTCGTATAGTCTTGGTTACAGATGATGTCCATCCTGATACCTTATTAACTTTAGGCCATATTAATCATGTGGTGAAACGGGTAATTGAAGAAGGAACACAGCCTATTACAGCTATTCAAATGGCTACCATTAATACTGCAGAATGTTTCGGGATGAGCCGCGATTTAGGAAGCATTACTCCGGGTAAGTTTGCGGATATTTTATTTATTGAGGATCTTGCAAATCCGTATCCTGAAAAGGTTATGGCGGACGGGAAGGTAATTGCTGAAAACCGGAAGATGCTCATGGAAATCCCGGTAGGGACCTACCCCAGGTATGCAACTAAATCTATGAATCTTGCGCGCTCTGTAGTCCCGGATGATTTTTATATTAGTTCAGGATCCCCGGGTAAAAGTGTTAGAATCCGGGTTATACAGGTTATAGAAGGCCAAGCCATAACAAAACAGGTAGAAGTGGGAGTCTGCTCCGATAAAAATGGAGGAATTAATGCATCTCGCAATCAGGATTTAGCGAAGGCGGCTGTTATAGAAAGGCATAAGGGCACAGGTAAAATAGGGTTGGGTTTTGTTAAAGGGTTCGGGCTTCAATCCGGGGCAGTGGCTTCTACAGTCGCCCATGATAGCCACAACCTGCTTGTCATGGGTATGGATGATGATGATATGGCTGTTGCAGCCAATACTTTGGCTGAAGTCGGCGGTGGAATGGTTGTTGTAAAACGGGGTGAAGTGATAGGCCTCCTTCCTTTACCTGTTGCGGGTCTTATGTCAAACAAACCGGTAGAGGAAGTCCAATTAAAGGTAGAAAGCCTGGCACAGGCATGGAAGGATTTAGGGTGTACCCTGACATCACCCTTTATGACTATGGCCATTCTTTCCTTACCTGTCATCCCTGAACTTCGCCTGACAAACCGAGGATTAGTTGATGTTGAAAAGTTCTGTTTTGTTCCTTTAGTGATTAGCTGATTAATAAAATTAGCCTGGTCCGATCCCCATTTGAAGTTGTGTTAGTTTGGATGTCAGATGTGCGCTCCAAGCGGATAACGCTATCACAAGGGCCCACATTATAATGGTGATTGCAGCCGATTTTGATATTTTTACATTCCATAGCCTGGAAAGAGCAATTGAACTTAAGATAATATATATAATACTGAATATGTTTATACTTGACAATATAATTCCCCATGGAGTAGTAAGTTGGTCAGGTGTGAGGGTTATTCCGAACCCTAGAACAACTGCCTGACCTGTGACAGCAACTGTTATGGCAGTAATTATTCCGGACAGTACCAGAGTTATATTCAGATATCCTGAGACTGCCAGGCTCTTCTTAAAATCAATCCTTGAACCTATGAGTGCCCCTGCCCCCACAAAGATTAATGCCCGCAGAGGCCACCAAATAAATTGTGAAACGATAAAGGCAGTTGAGGCTGTTCCCATTGCGGCTGATTTTGATAGTTCTGATGTGCTAGGCGGCATTAATTCGGGCATTGTACCAAAACTATGACTTAAAGGTACTAAGCCTAATATACCTGAGAGAACGATAAATATAACAGGTAAAACAAAGTCCGGCTTTTTAATTATATCTTCAAATGTAGATGCAGAGTCTGTAAGTACGCCTATTGCGCGGGCAAGCAGATTTTTATCATGAGGGGGATCGGATATGGACATACCCGGAAACAGCTCCTTTTGCGATATTATGAAGTCCATATAATATATTCCCCGAAACTATAGGGTTTCCTTTGGCAGGAAGCTGAATTTCTAAAATCGGACTACTACTAACTCACGTAACCCGGAATCAAAAGAAGGGTTTTGATTAAAAGCAGATTATAAAGGAAAGACAGAGGCAATGGGCGAAATGAAATAAAAAGTATTACCATAGATTAAATAGGATACGGTTTTTGAAAGGGGCCGCTGAAATTGGCACGACGAAAGACTGTCTTAGTAGTGATTGGACTAATTCTCATATGTATAGTAACTATTATTATAGGAAAGAAATTAGGGACGGATAAAACTGCTGTGCCTGTTGATGCCATCCGAATTTCATCCGGGCCTTTCAGTGTTTCTATATCTGCAGAAGGAACTATTGAACCTGCCGAAACCGTAGAAGTCAGAGCCGGGGTAACCGGAAAGGTAGCGGAATTCTTTGTTAAAGAGGGGGATATTGTAAAAGCAGGTCAGCGGCTTGCAAGGCTTGAGAACCTAGATCTGGAGGCACAACTGCAACAAGCAAAGTCTCAGTTAGCTGCGGCTGAGGCTGATCTGATTCAGTTTGAATCTGAGATTACCACACAATTCGGCAAGACCTTCGCTGTTCGGCAAAATGAAACCCAGCTCCAGGCTGCAAAAGTAAGACTTCAAGAGGTCCTGAAAGGGCCGCCTGAAGGGGAAATTGCTCAGGTTAAAGCCCAGTTTACCCAGGCTGATATAGAAATGGAAGATGCATTGCGTCAGCTTGAAGTAATGGAAGCCCTTTATAAAGAAGGGGCTGTATCGAAGTCTTCTGTAGAAGATGCAAAAGGAAGGGTAAAAATAGTAAGGGCTCAGTTGGAGGCAGCCAAAAAACAATACAAATCCCTTTGTGATTTACCCGACAAGGAACAGGTGGAACTTGCTGAAGCCCAAGTAAAAGAGGCTGAGATAGCATTGAGTCTTGCAAAGGAACAAGAGATTTCAAAGGAAAAGGGCAGGGAGGCTGCCAAGGCCCGCCTGGCCCAGGCAAATGCAGCTCTTCGTATAATCGAATCCTCCATTGCCATGACTATGACGACTTCCCCTGAAGACGGGATTGTTACAAGTATTCCTGTAACTGCGGGGGCTGTTGTTACAGAAGGCACACCCATCATTATAATTGCCAAAGCCGGGGGTATGCGCGTAAAGGCTAGGGTTGACGAGACTGATATTGCCGGCGTAAAAGTGGGGCAACCGGTGAAATTCTCCACAGATGCTATTTGGGATGCAGAGTTCTCTGGAACAGTTTCGAAAATTTCGCCTCAGGCGGTATACAGCAATTTAATACCTGGATTTACAGTTCTTATAGATATAAACGATCCTAGGACAGATCTCCGTCCGGGAATGAGCGCTGATGTAGAAATTATTACATATTTTAAGGAAGATGCCCTCACTGTACCGATTCAAACTATTATTGAGGACAGTGGTAAAGAGGCGATTTTTACAGTTAATGAGGACGATTCAACTGCCTTTATAACACAGGTGACCACAGGGCTTACCGATGCAATAAACATTGAAATTCTAGAGGGAATTAAAGAAGGGGATTTGGTGATAACAGGGGATTATGATGCTCTTCATACACTTTGCGATGGCAGGCAAATAAAGCTGAATAATGAGAAATAGGGTGACACCAAATGATAGTTGTGGAAGACGTTGAAAAAATCTATCAGACCGGCACAGTTCAGGTAGCGGCATTAAGGGGGGTGTCTCTTTCTGTGGAATCCGGTGAATCTTTGGCCATTATAGGTCCTTCGGGCTCCGGTAAATCCACTTTGATGAATATTATCGGGTGTCTCGACAAGCCTACGACAGGCAGGTACTACCTTGACGGCAAACTTGTAAATGAACTATCCGATGATGAACTTGCCCGGGTTCGCAACAGAAAGATTGGGTTTGTATTTCAAACGTTTAACCTTTTGCCCCGGGCTACGGCTTTAGAAAACATTGAACTCCCCTTGATATACTCAGGGGTTCAACCTGCAACCCGCAGAAAACGGGCTTTATCCGCATTGGAAAGGGTTGGTCTCGGGGCTCGTAAAAATCACAGACCAAATGAACTTTCCGGGGGTCAGGCACAAAGAGTAGCTGTTGCCAGGGCGTTAGTAACGGAACCTTCTATAATCCTTGCTGATGAACCTACAGGAAACTTAGATACTAAATCCGGCCTTGAGGTTATTAAAATCTTAGACGAGCTCCATGAACAGGGGATAACAATAGTGCTTGTTACCCATAACCCGGAAATTGCGGCCAGGGCCTACCGGATTATTGAAATACGGGATGGTTTGATTGTCAGGGATACAAGGACGTGTGATGTTTCGGGGGAATCGAAAATTGAAGAAAGGGACGAAGAAAGGATATGAGCTTCTATGAGTGTATGAAGCTTGCGTTATCCAGCTTGAGAGGGAATAAATTAAGATCCGCCCTGACACTCCTGGGTATAGTCATCGGGATTGCATCAGTTATATCTATGATGTCTATAGGCGAAGGTGGTAAACGCCTTATTACTACGGAGCTCGCAGGGCTTGGTTCAAACTTAATTTTTGTACAACCTGATTATGGGACTGATACTGTATCCAAAGGTCGGTTTGAACCACTGACTTATAAGGATGCCCAGGCTATGCGTAAAGGGTGTCCCGCCTTATCCACAGTCAGTGTAACACGGATGGGAATGGTAACAATAAAGTACGGCCGGGAACGTTATAATATTAATGCAACTTTTACAGACGAAGGTCTTGCTTCTACTCAGGAAGCAGGACTGAAAGAGGGAAGGTTTTTTTCCGAATTTGATGTACGAACACAGAGACAGGTGGCAGTTATAGGAGGGGAATTAGAGAATAAATTATTCGGGAATGAACCCGCCATAGGCGGTAAAATTAAAATAAACGGACAGAGTTTTATAATAATCGGAGTTATGAAAGAACAAGGGAGAACAATGTTTGGGGAAAATCCCCAGGATATGTCGGTTCATATTCCGATAAGCCATGCCAAGCGTATGACAGGCAGTGATGACGTAGCCTATATATCCTGTGAGGCCCATGACGCGAAACAGGTGAAGGCGGCTATGGATCAAATAAAGGCAATCCTCCGGCAACAGCATGGGAAAGATTCTTCCTTTAATGTTATGAGCAGTGCCTCTATTTTGGAAACCACTGAGACTATAACACGGATCTTTACAGTAATCCTCGGAGGCATAGGAGGGATATCATTATTCGTCGGTGGAATCGGTGTTATGAATATTATGCTTGTTTCAGTCACTGAGCGTACCCGTGAGGTGGGAATCAGGAAAGCAGTTGGTGCTAAAAAAGGCGATATCCTAAGGCAGTTTTTGTTTGAGGCCATAGCTCTTTGTTTAGTAGGCGGGAGCATGGGGATTGTCTTTGGATGGATAGGGGCTGCCTTAGTCGCAAAAGTAGCTAAATGGCCTACTTATGTATCACTATTTTCTATCATTATAGCCTTTGCTTCAGCATCCTTTGCAGGCGTCGCATTTGGTGTTTATCCTGCATATAAAGCTGCAAATCTCGATCCTATTGAAGCATTAAGATATGAATGATCGGAGGGCCGCCCTTGATTACTACTGTGGCCGCCCGTGTATCAATGAAACATATCCGAAAAATGTTTAGCGGAGATATTTGAACCGCTATTGAAACAGGAGTTTGATACGGGGCAACATTCCTGATATGGAAAGTGCTGCGTAAAGCAGAAGCAGCGCCATCCCGATATTCAATAATTTTTGATGTTGACCGAAAAACCGCTGAATGGCAGTTCCGAATAATGTCCAACATGAGGCTGATGTAGCTGAACAGCATGCCAAGAATGTGCAAAGGAGGAGTATGGCTGTGAAGGAACTGTAATAAGGAATAATAAAATTAGCGGTAATTGTTAAACCATAAAGAAGCAACTTTATGTTAACGAACTGTACAGCGACACCTACGGCAAAAGTAGTGCTATGAGTATTTCCGCTGATTTTGGTTGTATCGCTTTTGAGGGCTCGTATAGCCAGATATACCATATATAATCCGCCTAATATCTCAGCCACCGGTTTAAAGCCGGGAATAAATCCGGCAAGGGAAAAATTCAGGTAACTAAATCCGACCATTATTACTATAACCCCGACAAAAAGGCCTGCAATAAAGGGAAGGTTTTGTCTGAAACCAAACTTACCCCCGTTAACAAGGCACATCATATTATTCGGACCGGGTGTAAACGTCATAATAAACATGTAGGATATAAATGCAAATATATCAGGCATGCAACAGTCCCTCCCTTAATTATTCAACAGTGAATATTAGATTTCAACTGCGAACTCATTGTATCTTCCATGTTGTGAATTATATGCAACATTCGACGCTTTGGATAAGTTGCCTTTATTTTCTTATATTAACACAGATATAAATTTTCCCATAAGAAAATTCGCAAGATCAGTCAAACGCTTCCTCCATATGGCATAGTTCTTTATTGAAATTTTAAATTACCCTACTGCTTTTTGCAGGAGTTTAGTCCGGGCCGGATCTTTTGTATTTAGGGGTTAACCTCCGTTTTATCAAAGTATTGAGACGGTATTGGATATTGTTGCTTGCTCTTGCAATAGGAAACGGACTTTTGGAAAATTCGGAGACTGCTTGCCGCAAGATTCTTTCGCGGGCAGTACAATTTCCGTCAGGTTCCTCCCGTATGTCTATGGTAGTATCGCAGCAGTTACCTAAACATAGGACAACCCATTGTTGTTAAATGAAGGAGGAGCCGGTAATGGACAAGGAAGTCAGGCGTACGATCTCCCATGGTTCCGGACGCACTGTTAATTTTGGCCGGAACAAAAAATATCAGGTATCTCCCCGCAGTGCTGAACAAGGGCATACAATAAAAAATATCAGCCGAACCCGAAATTTTTGGGTGCACGCACTTTCGCCGGGAGCAGTACTTTGCGGTCTTATCGGAATGATTTTGGGACGGGCGAAGTTTTTCGGTATCAACGCCCCCTTCTGCCTGGCATATTTAGGAGTGATTACCGCGTTCCGTGGCCCCTTTGCACCCTTAGCTGCATTCGGTAGTTTTTTTGGGATGGTAGGGCCGGTTTTGGGATCAGATATGATATGGTCTGCCGTTCCATTGGTTTTAGTAGTGATTTCAGCACGGATTTTTTCCCGTAAAGTAGAAGCCAGACCTTTTGTATTACCCGTAAGTATAATGGTATCCGGTTTTATTATTCCTCAGGTTCTGAAGATAGTTATCGGTGTTTCTTTGCCTTCAGCAACCATAATCGTATTAGAGGCTTTTATAGGCGGGCTTTCAGCTGCAATTTTCAGTTGGGGCGGAGTGGGCCGGGGGTTTTCATCTTTACCGCGGCGGGGTGTTCCGGGTCCTGAACAAGCAGCCTCATTTGGGTTGTTATGCGCAGGGATCACTATGGGACTTTCAGGTATTGAGGTGTACGGGATATCTTTAGGAGCAGTAGCGGCAGGCATCGCAACGACTACTATAGCCTATTCAGGGGGTATAAGTTATGGAGCAGCGGCAGGGGCTTTAACCGGGCTGACATGTGCGGTTTCAGGTCAGGGGTTGGCCCCTATTGTAGGCGCATATGCCCTTGGTGGGCTTTTAGCAGGCAGTCTGCGAAGCTACGGTAAATTTGCCACAGCTGTCGGGTTTGCGTCAGGTGCGGGACTCTTGGTATTTCAAATATCCGGAAGGTACGAGGTGCTGATGTTTATTGCGGAGTTAGGAATATCAGGCGCTATATTCCTCTTTATCCCAAGAAAAAGCCTGCGGGCTATGGCAAGGCTGTTGCCTGTTTTCCAAAAGAAATCCGGGGACAGTGGGGGGGCCTACGCCAGAAGGGTTCAACAACTTCTGTCTAAGAAGCTCTTGGGTTTTTCCCAAGTCTTCGGTGAGCTTTCATCCATGTTAAAGCAGGTTCCATATGATCCGGAACTTACTGAACAAGCAGATGTTGCCCATATACTTCACGAAATTTCTTCATCTGTATGCAGCGGATGCAGGGCTTATCTTTTCTGCTGGGGGGATTCTTTCCATAGGACTTTTAGGGATGTCCTCAATCTTGTGGCTCTTGCCGAATTAAAGGGTGTAATAGAAATGTCAGAAGTCAAATCCCAGCTTAATTGGAAGTGCCTTAATGTACCGGGATTGGTTGCCGCTGTAAACGGATCCACAGGATCTTACAAACAAAACTTGGCATATGCTAGGCGGCTTACTGAAGGGAGGCATATGTTTTCTGGACAATTACAGGGAATTGCAGGTATCCTAGACAGTCTGGGAGAGGATGTTTGGGCATGTGTTGAAATGGAGACTGGTTCCGAGAAAAGAATTATCCGTGAGTTGTCCCGTCTTGGCCTTGGGATTACAGAAGTTAGTGTTGTGGCAGGAAGGAGAGGGCGGTTGGATGTCACAGTTAAGAAGGCGGCATGCTGCGGGGAGCGGGAATGTAAAAATGCAGTAGGGCCTTTAATTTCCCGGCTACTTGGTCGAAACCTGGAAGTATCTAAGGTAAGATGTGGAAACAGGGGGGGGCAACCTACGTGTGAAATAGTGTTCTCCCAGGCAAAAGTATATAGAATTACAGGCGGGGTTGCGTGTTGTGCCAAATATGGTGCTGATATTTCAGGTGATGCCCATTCTATGTTAGAGCTTGCCGATGGTAGAGGGGTCTTTATTATCAGTGACGGCATGGGGACAGGGAGGGGAGCCGCAATAGAAAGCTCTACTGCAGTAAGTATGCTGGAAAAGCTACTTGAGGCGGGTTTTGATGATGAGTTTGCAGTAAAAACTGCAAATCTGATTTTACTCCTCAGATCTCCCGGGGAATCCTTTGCTACTTTGGATGTGGCTACCATTGATATGGTTACAGGAGAGGTCTGGTTTATAAAGGCAGGTTCACCCAGAAGTTTTATTAAACGCGGGCGCCAGGTAAGAGTTATTGAGTCTCCATCCTTGCCTGCAGGGCTTTTCGATGCAATAGAAATCGAAAGGACCCGGCGAAAATTAAGTGACGGGGATCTTTTGGTTATGGTTAGTGACGGAGTTTTAGATTCAACCTCCCGTCTTCGTAGTTCCGCCGTCCCTGTATATGCGCCTGACGATTGGATAGAGAGGCTGATCACAACGATTACCACTGAGCGTCCTGATGAAATAGCCGGATTAATTCTTAACCGTGCAAAGCAGTACGCAGGTGGGAAAACTCCTGATGACATGACTGTTCTTGTAGTCAGGATCCATAAGAGAGGAGCCGGTATCGGTAATTTAAAGAAATTTCCCACTGATGATACAATGCCGAAATTGAGTAATATAGGCTTGTCCATATAAACTTTGCCTCTATGGTATAATTTCTTTAGGAGTTGTTTTCGTAATAAGCGGGGTATAGGCATGAATTTTGGGAAAGACCGGTTTATTAAAGATGTGAAATTTACCATTAAACGGTTTGCCATGTTCGCCATGGGGGATCAGGTCATTGTGGGGGTATCGGGAGGACCTGATTCAGTTGCACTCTTGCATGTGTTGTACAAGTTGCAAAATGAGTTTGATATATCACTTCATGTAGCCCACCTGAATCATATGCTCAGGGGAGAAATCGCAGACGAGGAGGCAAGATATGTAAAGGACTTTGCCAAAAGACTCGGTCTTAGCTGTACAATTGAATCAATTGATGTCAGAGATTATGCCTTCAAAAAAAGTATATCCACGGAACTGGCAGCCCGTGATCTGCGTTATGATTTTTACATGCGTACAGCTATACGTGAAGGTGCCTCAAAGGTAGCATTGGGACATCATGCCGGTGATCAGGCTGAAACTGTACTTTTGAGGCTTATTCGCGGGACCGGGTTGACAGGTCTCCGGGGCATACCGGCTGTAAGGCCCCTTAACACAACAAGGAATATTACAATAGTCCGACCTTTAATTGAGTTAGTTCCTTCAAAAATTCTTACCTATTGCAATGAGACAGGACTTAAATATTACATAGACGCTTCAAATATCAATCCTGACTATTCTAGAAATAGAATTAGGCATGAACTGATTCCCCGGCTTGAACAGGATTATAATCCTAAAGTGATTGAGGCTTTAGTTAACACTGCAGAATTAATACAAAAAGATGAGGATTATATGATCCGTAAAACCAAGGAGAAATTCAAGAAAGTGGTGGAATTCAAGTCCTCATGTAACGTAGTGATTAAAACAGCCGCCTTAAACAAGCAGCATGTGGCAATCCAAAGAAGAATCATAAGACAGGCAGTTCTGTATCTTACTGGCAAACTCGATGATTTCCAATTTATCCATGTAGAAAGTATTTTAAAGTTGGCTGCGTCAGGAAAGACCGGCTCTGTGATTTCATTGCCAGAAGAACTTCGGGGAAGGCTTGAGTATGGGCGAATTATAATAGAACGGACAGACAGGATTAAACCTCAGACATGTCCGGTTTTTGAATACAAGCTCAAAATCCCCGGGAAAACTGAAATTCCGGAGGCTTGTACAATAATAGAGGCCAATGTATTAAGTATCCTAAATGCACCGGGTTTACCTGATCTTTTAGAATCAATAGTCTTTACCGGTAATGATGAGGCATATTTTGATATGGATATTATCGACGAGGACCTCACCGTAAGAAACAGGAGGCCGGGGGACAGGTTGTCACCTTTAGGGATGAAAGGGCATAAAAAGCTCAAGGATATCTTTATCGATGGGAAAATACCCAGGAACATAAGGGACTGTGTTCCCGTTATTGTATGGAGAGGGAAAATACTTTGGGTGGCAGGGATATGTATGGATGGTTTTGCAAAGCTTACCCCTGCTACTCAAAGGGTCCTTCATCTGAGGACTACACGCAGGTATCGTAGTTGTGATCAGTAGTACCCTGTGTTATAATGTGCTTGCAATTTGTCGATTAAGTGGTTGAATAGGGTATTAATGAGATTTTTATGCGCCTGATGCGTGGTGGTGACCAATGGGAGGAAATCAATTGAACAAGGTACTGAGAACGCTTGGGCTATGGCTTTTATTGGGTCTTATGGCTGTATCAATTGCCAGCACTTTTTATGGTCAGAAATCGACCCCGACAAAGATTGGCCTAAGTACATTTATGGACAACCTTGATTCCGGCAATATCACAAAACTCAATATTATCGGTGATGATAAGATTGAGGGGCAATTAAGGAGCGGTGAGGATTTTGAAACGCACGTTCCTGATATAACTCTTGTTACTGATAAGCTGAAAGACAAGGAAGGCCCACTTGCAGGAATTGAGGTAGTATCTGAACCGAAGCCTGCTTCACCGTGGTGGTACACGGTATTACCACAGGTAATCTCAATGTTGTTTTTTATCGGGTTATGGTTCTTTCTCGTTAACCAAATGCAAGGCGGCGGTAATAAGGCCCTCTCTTTCGGAAAAAGCAGAGCAAGGCTTCATATGGAAGAACGCGGGAAAACTACTTTTGCGGATGTAGCCGGAATTGATGAAGCCAAGGAAGAGCTTGCGGAAATCGTGGAATTCCTTAAACATCCCAGAAAGTTTGTGGAATTGGGGGCTCAAATACCAAAGGGAGTTCTCCTTGTAGGGCCTCCGGGGACCGGGAAGACTCTCCTTGGACGGGCTGTTGCAGGCGAAGCAGGGGTCCCGTTTTTTATTATCAGCGGATCGGACTTCGTAGAGATGTTTGTGGGTGTAGGTGCTTCCAGAGTACGGGATCTTTTCGAACAAGCTAAGAAAAACGCCCCATGTATCATATTTATTGATGAAATCGATGCTGTCGGCAGGCAACGCGGTGCAGGCCTCGGTGGAGGTCATGATGAAAGGGAACAAACGCTGAACCAACTTCTTGTGGAAATGGATGGGTTCGAATCCAATACAGGCATAATTCTCTTGGCTGCAACGAATAGGCCTGATGTCCTAGATCCTGCTTTACTCAGGCCGGGACGTTTCGATCGGCAAGTAGTTGTGGATATGCCGGATATCAAAGGTAGAGAGGGAATCCTACGGGTGCATGCCCGTAACAAGCCTTTGTCAAAAGATGTAGATCTTCTTTTTATAGCCCAAAGAACACCTGGGTTTACCGGAGCCGATCTGGAGAACGTTCTTAATGAAGCTGCAATCCTGGCAGCAAGACGTGGAAGTAAAACTATTACAATGGATGATTGTGATGAAGCAATAGATCGAGTTATAGCAGGTCCGCAGAAAAAGAGCAGGGTTATGAGTGACAAAGAAAGGGATTTGGTGGCATTTCATGAGGCAGGCCATGCTCTGGCAGGAAAGCTTTTGCCGAACGTAGATCCTGTTCAAAAGGTATCAATAATTCCCAGGGGAAGAATGGGCGGATATACGCTGATGCTTCCGGAGGAAGACAGATTCTTTAGAACAAAATCCGAAATGCTCGATAATATAGTGGTAACCCTTGCGGGAAGGGTCGCTGAGGAAATAACATTTGATGAGATATCCACAGGGGCAGAAAATGATTTAAGCAGGGTTGCAAAGGTAGCCCGCAAGATGGTTACCGAATACGGTATGAGTGAAGAATTAGGCCCGTTATCCCTCGGGGGCCGCCGCGAAGAGCTTGTATTCCTTGGGCGGGATTTGGCCCATGACAGAGATTATAGTGAGGAAGTGGCTGCATTAATTGATCGTGAGGTCAGAAGGATTGTTGATGAATCCTACGATCGAGCCAGGAGCCTCCTGATAAATAATAAGGACAAATTAATCAGGCTTGCCAATGCTTTGAGGGAAAGAGAAACCCTTGACGGAGACGAAATTGATGAAGTGTTAGCTGATAAGGCCGGGGCGGATGCAATAGATACAGAAGAGACAGTTGCCCACTCGCCTGCTGCAATTCTTGTGGACGAAGAAGCAGATTCAAGGGAACAAGTTGATGCAGGCAAACCCAGGGTCTCATCAAGGAGGCCGAAGTTTGCGGAGAGCCCGGGCGGGGCATAACAGAATTATACCGGTTTAGGAACGGACAAAGGCTTAGCATAGGAAGGCCCTTGTCCGTTTTATTTTAACATAAAGAGGTGAAAGGTGTGGCTCGCATAATAAAAGCCCCCCGGGGTTCGGAAATTTCATGTAAAGGCTGGCAACAAGAAGCTGCCATGCGAATGCTTATGAATAATCTGGATCCTGATGTTGCTGAGAATCCACAGGAGCTCGTTGTATATGGTGGTCGAGGTAAAGCTGCACGTAACTGGGATGCCTTTGAAGCTATAGTGGGAAGTCTTAAAGCTCTTGAAAATGATGAAACCCTCCTCGTTCAATCAGGAAAACCTGTAGGTGTATTTCGTACCCATAAGCTTGCCCCAAGAGTGTTAATATCAAATTCAATGCTTGTTCCGAAATGGGCTACATGGGATGATTTCTGGGAGCTTGAAGAAAAAGGCCTTACCATGTACGGGCAGATGACTGCAGGAAGTTGGATTTATATTGGTACACAAGGCATTCTGCAGGGGACATATGAGACTTTTGCGGAAGCTGCAAAGCAACATTTCGGTGGGAGCCTGGCAGGGAAATTAACTTTAACCGCCGGCTTGGGCGGAATGGGCGGAGCTCAGCCTTTAGCCGTTACCATGAACGATGGTGTTGCTATCGTAGTTGAAGTAAATGAGGATCACATAAAACGAAGGCTGGAGACTGGGTATTGTGACACAATGACAACAAGTATTGATGAGGCTGTGGAACTTGCCCGTAAAGCACAAAAGGATAAAAGGCCGCTTTCCATAGCATTGCTTGGTAATGCAGCTGTAACTCATCCCGAGTTTGTGAGGCGCGGGGTGATCCCTGATGTAGTTACAGATCAAACTTCAGCCCATGATCCGCTCGGCGGCTATATCCCCATAGGTCTTTCTTTAGAGGAGGCAAAGGAATTACGGGAGTGTGACCCTAAAGGCTACATAAAGCAGGCTATGAAATCCATGGCGATCCAAGTTGAGGCTATGCTTGAAATGAAAAGCAGAGGGGCCGCAGTTTTTGATTACGGCAATAACATAAGGCAGCAAGCCTATGATACAGGAGTGAAGGATGCATTTTCTTATCCTGGGTTTGTGCCTGCTTATATTAGGCCCCTTTTTTGTGAAGGTAAAGGACCTTTCAGGTGGGTGGCACTTTCTGGAGATCCGGCTGATATTTACAAAACCGATGAAGTTGTATTAAAGGAATTCCCCGATGATAAGCATTTAACCCAATGGATTACATTTGCCCGTGAAAAAGTGCAATTTCAGGGATTACCTTCTAGAATATGCTGGCTGGGATATGACGAGCGGGCAAGATTTGGTAAGGCAATAAATAATTTAGTAAGGCGCGGCGAAATATCGGCCCCTATTGTAATAGGAAGGGATCATCTTGATACAGGTTCAGTTGCATCCCCGAATCGAGAAACGGAAAGCATGAAAGACGGGAGCGATGCCATAGCCGATTGGCCGATTTTAAATGCACTGTTGAATGCAGTATCCGGTGCCTCCTGGGTATCGGTCCATCATGGTGGAGGCGTTGGAATAGGATATTCAATTCACGCAGGAATGGTAGTGGTTGCAGACGGGAGCGATGATGCGGATTTCCGTTTAGAACGGGTACTTACCACTGATCCGGGTTCCGGAATAATCCGTCATGCTGATGCAGGATATGATAAGGCTGTTGAAACTGCGCGAAAGTGGGGTATTAAAATCCCGATGCGGGGTTAATTAACTTCGCCGAGATGTACAGCTGCCCGGGTTCCGGGCGGCTGTACACTTGTCCTGTTCGGCGATATAAGAGATCACGCTTATTCAGCCTCCACCCTTTCTATTTCGGGGATTTCTTCCTTGAGGACTCTTTCCACACCGTTTTTTAAGGTCATTCTTGAAAAAGGACAGCCTCCGCAAGCACCGGTGAGTCTCACCTTTACCACGTTATTCTCAACACTGACAAGTTCCACATTCCCACCGTGTGCCTTAAGGGCGCCCCTGACTTTTTCCAGGGCTTGCTCCACTCGATCGTACAAAATGTTTGCCTCCTTCGTCGGTTGGTTGTTCCGGTGTTTTACTGTAAACATCTTAGCCCATATTAACATTATATACACAATATTAATTATACAATGAAAGTCCGTTGTTATACAATTTCAATTTGGAGGCTGAGCCTGACCCCAGTTCCTGTATTGACTGCTGTAACAGTATAGCTCCCTGGGGAAACAGGGATTCCCTTATTTGTTGTCTGATTCCATATTTGAATGTGAAGCAGACGTTGGCCTGCACCTAAAGTAATCCTTTCTACGGCGAATGTAAAAAAGCGCCCTTCAGACCAACCCCAAACCACTCTTCCTGCCCGTGTTACAATAAAATCATATCTTTGGCTTGATCTGTAAGTAATAGATACAGGGTTCCCTGAAACATTTGTCTTGCTGAGGCTGAGCCGTATAGGCTCACCCTTTGGAGATGTTGTCCTATTAACCATAAAAGTATGCCTAATCCCATCCCTGATCACAGATACCTGATTTGCCCCTGTGACAGGTGGCCCAGGCGGTCTCGGAGGAGCTGGCGGTGCAGGGGATGGGGTAGATATAACTACAGTAGGTGTTACAGGGACAAATAATACCTGTCCTGTGGATATGATGTTATGATCCGGGATTCTATTCACTCTTACCAGAACTTGCACTGTTGTTCCGAAACGCCTTGCAAGACCTGTTAAAGTATCCGCAGGCTGTACCATATAAAGCCTAAACCCCTCAGGTATTGCAATGGAAGGAGGCATTGGATCCGGTATTGTCGGTGCAGGTGTCAGAGTCACGGGAGGTGTGCCTGATATCGGTACTTGAAGCACTTGCCCTACAAAAATAAGATTTGGATCCGGAATATTATTGGCTGAAATTATTGCATCCACCGTAGAACCAAGCTTCTCTGCGATTAAAGCAAGGGTATCACCGGATTGGATAATATATGTGATCATACTGACTCCCCCTTGGTGAGACGTCTTCACCATATGTTATTCCGGTATTTGCCGGATGTTACCATATATTAATATTAGGATTCATAGTCAGGGGCCGTGAAGGAATCGTACATCGGAAGCAGAACTTAAACCACAATGGTCGTGTCCGGTTAATTGTAAAAGGGGATTTCATCTTATGTCAGTGAAAGGAAGAACAAATTACGGTTTCGTCAGCTTTTTTATTATCTTTACACTTGTTGTGCTTATTATTTCAAGCTTTGTCTTAAAAATAAATGCCGGTAGCCCTGGGGATGACGCCTTGGGTATATTAAAGGCTTCGCGCTCCCCTGCCTTGGAAAGGGAAGTGTTGGATATAGCCAGGGCCTCTGTAGCCAGAGTCATCCTGGGGGAAACAACAGAACTGAAACTTAAAAGTCCTGATCGGATTATAACAGGCCAACTTTGTAAAATACAGGCCGGAGTGTTTGTTACGTTAATAATTGACGATAAAATCAGAGGATGCATGGGGCGGATTTATCCGGCTGAATCCAATTTAAAGGATGAGATTGCTTCAGCCGCGGGAATGGCGGCTACTATGGACACACGGTACCCTCCGATTAGTGCGGAGGAAATATGCAAATTGGATTTTTGTATATCGATAGTAGGCAGGATTAGAAGGGAAAGCCCAAATATCCAAGTTAATCCGCGGCTTGAAGGGATATTAGTAAAAGCCTGCGGACTCTCTGGGGTGATTCTTCCGGGGGAAGCGAAAACCGCAGCATATCAAAGGGGATGGGCTTTGAGAGAAGCCGGTATAAAGTCAGGTGTTCCATATGAATTATATGTTTTTGAAACGGAAAGGTTTGGGAAAACTCTACCGGTCAGGGGGTAAATTCGCATGAAAACGGAGTTTTGCCGAAAGACTTTTTTAACAGGTATTATTATTGCTCTATTGATAGGAATCGCTTTTACTGTCAAATCGTTTCCAGTTAACGGCAAATCAATTAAAAATTATATGTATATGCATGTGGATGATCGCGTCCTTTCATTTTCTGAGAATGCTTTGCTTTATGTAAGGGGGAAAGGGTTGACAAGGATTGACTTCCGTATATGGAAGTTCAATCCGAATCTTTATTACAGAAGCCATGGGTCATTATCCCTATGCCTGGAGCGGATGCCGGAAAATGCAAAGCTAATCCAGGAATTTTCAGAATACCCCCGCCTGAAAAAAGCTGGTGAGGAATTTTCCGTGAATATAAAAATTCACCCTGAGGGCCCAGGGGGGTACTTGATTAAGGCCCGGGATAATGAAGGGCGTGAAGTATGCGAATGGTTTCTTGTAACTGAACTTGGGCTTATAACAAAACAAAGCCAAGATAAGCTTTTAGTGTACGCCTGCGCGTTTGATAAAGGTGAACCACAAACCGGTGTGGATATTACAGTATATGACGGGAGTATGGAGGTAATCGGGAAAGGTATTACCGATGGTAACGGGTTCTATATCCTAAATGCAAAAGATATCCCTGAAGGGGGTATTTCTATAGTCGGTACCAAGGGGGACCCCGGAACAGAGAGTTTTGCCGAAGTAAAGTCATGGAATTATTGGGAAAATGCTGGCTATAATGTGTACATTTATACTGACAGGCCTATATACAGACCTGGTCAGAAAGTATCATGGAAAGGTATTCTCAGGGAAAGTACCGGTGGGGGGTTTAAGGTTTTAGGTGGGGAGGAAATCAGTGTTGAAATCAGGGATCCCAAAGATGCATGTATATATAAAATAGAGGCTGAAACCAATAATTACGGGTCCTTCACTGGAGATGTTATATTAGGGGATGAGCCATCTTTAGGTACTTATAGGGTCCTTGTCAAAGTCAGGGGGAGTGTCCATTATGGCCGATTTAAAGTAGCTGAATACAGAAAACCTGAGTATGAAATTAAAGTGAATACTGACAAGCAGGTGTATATTGCAGGTGATGATATATCCTGTAAAATTGAGGCTGCTTATTATTTTGGGAAACCTGTCCCTGATGGGAAAGTAAAATATGCAGTTTATTCTCAAACGTATTACCGGCCTTTTCGTTCTACAGAGGACCTGGGCTACTTTTCAATTACAGATGATGATTACGGGTATTATGGGGAATTGGTGGATTCAGGGGAAGGAGTAACGTCAGGGGACGGAACCATGGGATTTACTATAAAGACAGGAAGGACAGAAAGGACCAAAAGGCTGTTTATTGAGACAACAGTTACAGACGAAAGTCATAGGGAGGTTACAGGCAGGGCTTCAATAATATTAGCCAGGGGCCTTTTTGATTTAACGGCCCAACCTACAGAATATATTGTATCACCGGGGGGTTCGGCGGAAATTCATGTAAAAGGGGTTACCCTTGAAGAAAAGCCTTATTCCGTAGAATTCACGTGGCAATCCATGAGAATCACATGGGATGGTAATAAATCAATAAGGTGGAAGGAGCAATCCGGAGTAGCGACCACAGGTATCGACGGTAAGGGTGTCTTCGAATTTACTCCGGAAGAGGAAGGTTCGTATGTGGTGGAAGTATCCGCGACTGATGCCAGAGGTAACCATATAGTTGAAGAAGCATACATCTGGGTGGCAAGCAGTACAGGCAGGCAATGGAATTACGGAGGAACTGAAATTGAAATAGTGTCTGATAAGGATGTTTACGAATTAGGAGATACAGCTAAAATCCTTGTGAATACGACTCTTGACGATACTTGGGCAATTATTACTGTGGAAGGCCGGGATCTCCTTTTTTATGAAGCATTAAAGCCTACAGGATGCATGCGCCTGTTTGAAATCCCGATAACTGAGGAATTCTGTCCTAATTGTTTTTTTACCGTGACACTCGTTCGGGGGAAGCAGTTTTATTCCCGGGAAAAAACTATATATGTCTCAATGAAGGATAAGTTCCTAGATGTATCCATAATCCCCGATAAGGAAATATACAGCCCCGGTGAAAAGGGTTCTTATACAATTAAGATCCGAGATCACAAAGGTCGCCCTGTTCAGGCAGAGCTTTCCTTGGGTGTTGTCGATGCATCTATATATGCCGTACAAAAAGAACTTGCTCCTGATATCAGAAAAGCATTTTACGGTTCGGTTTGGAATATGACAGTTACAAACTATTCCTTCCCTCAATGGTATTTTGGGGGTGCAGATAAAGAGGGGGATGCATCAGAGATTCGTAAGGATTTTCCTGATACTGCCCTTTGGGAGCCTATAATTCTCACTGACAAAAAAGGCACGGCGAGAATCAATTTCCAAATGCCTGATTCCTTAACTACGTGGAAAGCCACTGTACGGGCGCATACCCGGGAAACTCAGGTAGGGTTTGCTACAAATGATGTAATAACTACAAAGGATTTCATTTGCAGGCTGTCCACACCAAGATTCTTTACTTTGGGTGATACGGCCTATGTATCCACTATTATCCACAACTATACTGAAAACAGGGTGAATGCGGAGGTTAAACTTAGGGCTGAGGGAATAACGCTATGTGACAAGGATAAGCGCACTGTGGTACTGTCTGCAGGAGAGCAGGTATCCCTGGATTGGAAAGTTATATGTGATAAAGCAGGGATAGCAAAATTCACCGTCTTAGCTAAAGCAGGGAGAGCACAGGATGCCTTAGAGCTCAGTGTACCCGTAATCCCTTTCGGTAGAAGTATAAGAGAGTTTAAAAGCGGTGAAATAGGAGATAGCCCAGGAAATAACGATAAAGCACATATTGAATTTAATATCCCTGAAGATGTTCTGGATAATACGACAGATGTTGAAGTAAGGCTTGCCCCGTCAGTGGCAGCAACTGCATTGGGGGCACTGGAATATCTTACATCTTACCCGTATGGGTGTGTTGAACAAACAATGAATTCATTTCTTCCTAATATTATTGTATCTGGGACCCTTGGGGAACTTGGCATTGAAATACCGGAAATTACGAAAGATCTTCCGAAAATGGTTGAGGCGGGCCTTGCCCGAATATACAGGTATCAGCATTATGAAGGCGGTTGGGGTTGGTGGGAATTTGATAAGCCTAATTCAAGGATGACAGCCTATGCAGTATATGGCCTTGAACTTGCAAAAAGAGCAGGTTTTAATGTTGATGAAGAAGTGTTTATGCGAGGCAGAAGGGCCTTAGGGAATTTCCTTGATACCCCGCGGAATGTTGATGATCTCATATATAATTTATTTGTTATGTCTGAAACCGGGGAAAAAGCTTTGCCTCGTCTTGATGAGATGATTCTGAGAAAAAGGGAGGCCTCTAATTATTCCCTTGCCCTTCTTGCTTTAACTCTGAAAAACATAGGCAGACAGGATGATGCAGCACTATTATGCAAGGATCTGCTCAGGCTTTCCCGGAGTGACGGGATCAGTACCTACTGGGAATCTTCTGTCAACGAATGGTACTGGGCTGATAATCGTGTTGAAACAACTGCATACGCACTTTTAGCTATGCTTTCTATAGATCCCGGTAACCCCAGGGCTTCTCAGGTTGTGCGGTGGTTATCAGGGGAGCGTTTGGGTATAGCCTGGAATTCCACAAAGGACACAGCCATTGCTGTTATGGCTTTAACTGAATATATGAAGGTCCATGGGGATTTAGGATCGAATGTATCCGCTGCGATAGAACTTAACGGGAGGCGGGTTAAGGGGATAAAGTTCACCCAAAAGAATTTATGGGATAAAGAACAGATAATCAAAATAGATCCGAGCCAGTTAGTGAAAGGGAAAAATGAACTTATTATTGAGAAAACAGGGGAAGGAAGGCTCTATTATTCCGTTGCAAGTAAATACTATACACCCTCTGAAATTATTATGCCTGAAGAAGGCGGCCTTAGGGTAAGGCGGGGTTATTATTACAAAACACAGGATGACAGTGTTTATGAGCCTGTCACAGGCCCTGTGAAACCAGGGGATGAGATAATAGTCAGGATTACTATAAAAACGGAGAGTCCCCAAACGTATATTATGATTGAGGATCCTGTCCCGTCAGGATTTGAGGTAGTGGATACGTCTTATGATATTTACAGTTGGGATTTTTGGTACGGCCGTAAGGAAATCCATGATACGAAAGTAGCCGTTTTCAGTGCTTATCTTGAAGAAGGTGAGAATGAAATAATATATTCCATCAGGGCGGAGCGGCCGGGTGAATATAAAATAATGCCTACAAAAGCTTGGGGAATGTATGCGCCTGATATTTACGGCAGCTCGGAAAGTTCAGAAATAGTATGCCAAGTACCGGTATTGGCTGCATTTTCCACCACTGTTAAAGAATCTGAATTAAACCGGAATCATAATATAGCCCTTGCTTCTTCTGTAGTTAATGGATCTGTTATTCAGCCCGGAGAGATATTTTCCCTTGACAAGGCTCTCGGACCAAGATCGGAATCCAATGGTTATAAAAATGCCCGTATTCTTTCAGGGGGGAAAAGCTTGCCCGGGACGGCAGGGGGGATCTGTCAAGTATCCACAACGCTGTACAATGTTGCTTTAAGAGCAGGCTTGGAAATAATTGAACGCCACCCTCATTCACAGCCTATAGACTATGTATCTCCTGGGCTTGATGCTACAATCAGTGATGAAGCCGGGCTTGATTTACAATTTAAAAACCGGTTAGATGTACCTCTCATCATTAATATGCATATAGAGGGTGCAAGGCTTATTGCCGAAATAAAAGGGAAAGTTTCTAAGCCTCAAAACGTATACATTACAACTGAAATCCTAAACGTGGAGAGGCCTCGCCTTTTGGGGGACAGTTCCGATGATTTTAAGGTCTCAGGCGGGAGAAATGGAATTCGGGTTGCCGTATGGCGAACTATGGATACCTGTGGTACAATTCAACGGGAGCTTATATCGGAGGATTATTACAAACCTATCCATGCGTTGGCATGGGGTATGAGACAATATTAACGCCGGAATCGGTTTTCTGTAATAAATCTTAGTATTAAATGGCTGCAACTGATTTTTCGGATTGTCTTTACCAAGCCTCCACTGCATGTTAGCATATTAAAGCCTATTACTTTTGTTAGGGGCCTACTAAAACACTTCCCCTTGTGAAGGGAATTTGGCATATAAAAGGCATAATGTTTGCAGCGATATTTATTCTTTTGGGGGGAAATTGTGACAGGTATTATTGCGGCTTTTACAAAACGTAAATCTGATCCTGGTTTAGACAGAGAAATATTAAAACTTGCTTGGCCTGCTATAACTGAAATGGTGCTCCATACCTTTATTTGGGTGGTAGACACTACCATGGTAGGGCGTTTAGGGGCGGAAGCCCTTAGTGCCGTAGGCCTCTCAGGGAGTGTTTACTGGAATGCTGTGTGGGTATTTTCCGCTGTTTCTATAGGTGCTATGGCTATTGTCGCCCGCTTTATCGGAGCTGAGGATGTACGTGGTGCAGCCCACTCTGCCGGACAAGCCCTTATTATCTCGATTATGTTGGGGGTTGCCTTTACAGTAGGGACACATTTCTCGGCACCTCTTATATTTCGGATTGGTGGGTTTGAAAAAAATGTAACCATCATGGGTATTGATTACCTTCGTATAGTCGGGGCAGGATCTGTATTACTTGTTCTGACAAAAGTTGGGACGGGGATTCTAAGGGGTGCAGGCGACACCCGCACACCGATGTTTATAGCTATTTGTGGGAACACAATAAATGCATTAGGCGATTATGTTCTTATTTTCGGCTTGATGGGATTTCCTAGATTGGGAGTAAAAGGGGCAGCCATTGCCACACTTGTAGCCAATGTGATTGCAGGTATTCTTACTATTATTGCCCTGTTTTCTAAAAAATCAAAGCTTCCTATCAGTGTCCGTGATCTTCTCAGAATTGATATCCCCGTTATGAAGACCCTTGCAAATCTCAGTGCCCCGTCAGCCATGGAAGAGGTGCTGATGAGTACGGCCAGGATATTGTCATCGTTTATGGTAACATCTTTAGGGACAGTGGCCTTTGCAGCCCATCAGGTAACTATGGCTGCAGAATCCCTTTCTTTTATGCCTGGATCAGGGATTGCAACTGCGGCGGGGGTCCTTGTAGGGCAAAACCTTGGTGCAAAGGAACCCTCCCGTGCCAGAGCAGTTGTGTACCGTTCAATTAGGTACGCCGTTATTGTAATGGGTGGTTGTGCCCTTATCTTTTTTGCTATACCAAAGATTGTCGTATCATTCTTTACAGGCGACCCCGAGGTTATGCTTTTGGCCTCGACTTGTTTACAAATAGCCGGACTAGAACAAATATTCATCGGAGTAGCTGATACCTTTCGGGGCTCATTGAGAGGTGCGGGTGATACAAGATCTGCCTTAAGGATAACTGCTGTCGGGGCATGGCTCATACGCCTCCCTGTTGTTGCAGTTATCATATATGTTTTTCATCTTCCCCTTCCCGCGGTATGGCTGGGAATTTGCTTGGAATGGGTAGTTCGGGCATGGTTAGGCTCGAGGTACTTCGCTTGTGATAATTGGGAACATATTAAAGTCTGATAAACATGTTACGGGATTATCCTTCAATTTGCGGCAAATTTTCGGGAGAGGAAGGGAAAATTATCCGTGATAGGGAAATCTAAACCTAGTACAACAGTTCCTGATATCAATAACCTTACAAGAACTTCTATGATGATTTGTTCGTTTGTTGAGAATTTCATTAGAGGTTTTATTTATTAGGGGGAATCCTTGTGAAGCCAGATTTATCGTTACCGGAACCTGAGTTATCACCGAATGCCATAACTGTGTTGGAGAGCCGTTATTTAAGCAGGGATGAGTCAGGGAACGTTATAGAGACCCCCAAAGAGATGATGTGGAGAGTTGCAAAGAATATTGCACTTATGGATGCATTATATATCCTTGCGGAAAATAAGATAAAGCCGGCAAACCCCCGGGAATTGCCTGGTTTAGAAGAATTCTCTATACCTGTACCGGAATTCTCCCAGTGGGATTGGGATGCACTCAATCAAGGGTTCCGGGATTTGGCATCCGAAAGCCTTGTAGATGTAACATGGGAGGATATAAAAGCAGCGGTGGATAAAAACATGTCATTGCTTGCTCAAACGGCGGTAACGTTTTACTTGCTTATGGCAGAATGTAAGTTTCTTCCGAACTCGCCCGCATTAAGTAATGCCGGAAGGGAGCTCCAACAGCTTTCTGCATGTTTTGTTCTGCCGATTGAAGATTCTATGATAAGTATATTCGAAACTTTAAGGAACGCAGCCTTGATTCATAAATCCGGGGGAGGAACAGGTTTTTCCTTCAGTGAACTGCGTCCGAAGAATGATGTAGTAAGAACAACAGGGGGAGTTGCATCAGGCCCGATATCCTTTATGAAGGTGTTTAATGCAGCCACGGAAGCAATAAAACAGGGCGGGGTCAGACGTGGTGCAAATATGGGGATATTACGTGTGGATCACCCGGACATTCTTGAGTTTATCACTGTAAAGAATGATATAAATGAATTAACAAATTTTAATATATCTGTGGCAGTTACTGAAGCCTTCATAGAAGCCCTACAATCAGACAGTGAATATGAACTTATAAATCCCAGGAATAAGGAAGTCAGCGGAACTCTCCGGGCAAGGGATGTCTTTGATCTGATAGTACAATCTGCATGGAAAACAGGAGAGCCGGGTATTGTTTTCATTGATCGGCTTAATCAATTTAATCCTACCCCTAATGTAGGCATGTATGAAGCAACAAATCCCTGTGGCGAGCAAATGTTACTACCGTATGAGGCATGTAATTTAGGTTCTATTAATGTGGGTAAATTTGTAACTGAAGTAGATGGTTCCGCAATGGTTAACTGGGAGAGTTTAAGAGAAACGGTTCATGTGGCCATCCATTTTTTAGACAATATGATTGATGCAGGCATGTACCCGCTAGAAGAAATCTCAAGAATGCATAAGGGTAATCGTAAAATTGGCCTTGGTATAATGGGGTGGGCTGATCTTCTTATGCAACTTGGGATTGCGTATGATTCTGATGCCGCAGTGGATCTTGCCGAAGATTTAATGGGGTTTATCCATGCAGAAAGTAGAGCTGCATCTGAAGAGCTTGCTGAGATTAGGGGGGTATTTCCTAATTGGAAAGGGAGTAGGCGGGAAGCAGAAAATCTTAGAATAAGGAATGCCACAACCACAACTATTGCCCCTACAGGTACTATTAGTATTATAGCAGGTGCGTCCTCAGGAATAGAGCCTATCTTCAGCCTTGCTTTTACCAGGCATGTGCTGGATGGGACTTCTCTTCGCGAAGTCAACCCTGTATTTGAGCGTTTATCAAAAGAAATGGGGTTCTACTCAGAGGATTTCATGGACGAAGTCGCCCAAAAAGGTGTTTTAACGGATATTGACGGTATACCTGAGGAAATTAAAAAGGTGTTTGTTACAGCCCATGAAATAGAACCTGAATGGCATATTCGGATGCAAGCCGCATTTCAGAAGTACACTGACAATGCAGTATCCAAAACTGTAAACTTCCCTAAAGGCGCAACTCCGGATGATGTTGAGAATGTGTTTAGGCTTGCGTACGATCTGGGTTGTAAAGGCGTAACAGTCTATCGGGATGGCAGCCGGGGGGAACAGGTCCTTACTGTGGGTACGGAAGCACCCCACATGGCAGATGATGTGCCCGGGGATGCCTATTCCCAAATGGCACCGACTGGTATTCACCACTGTATAAACGGTGTTTGGGGTAGGCTCCGCCCGGTGGACAGGCCGGCACGGTTGGATGGATTTACTGATGTCAGAGCTACCCCCTTAGGCAAGTTGTTTGTCACCCTGAATACAATCGAGGGCCACCCTATAGAATTGTTTGCGCAGATAGGTAAGGCGGGCAGTGATATAAGTGCATTTACTGAGGCTATAGCAAGGCTAATATCGATCTCCCTTCGGTCAGGTATTGATCCCCATGAGATTGCAGCTCAACTCACGGGAATCGGCGGATACAGGAGTATTGGGTTTGGTCCCGGCAGAGTCAGATCTGTACCTGATGCCATCGGGCAATTCCTTGCCAGATACCTTAATGCATGGGAGGAGAAAACTGGCTCTGAATATATACAGGAAGGTGACGGATCTCTGGGGCAGGATACTGACTCTGCACAATTGTTCAGCTTATGTCCGTCATGTGGAACTTGGAATGTGATTCATGTTGAGGGGTGTCTCAAATGTATGGCTTGTGGGTACACCGAATGTTAATCTGATCTCCCCTCCATGCCGGTTTAGAAAAATTAAACAATAGAAAAGGATTATCAGGGGTAGGCAAAGTCCATTTGTACAGTGTCTATTTTACCGTTATCAGCTACCTGAAAGACTACAGGGATTGAAGGTAAAATCCTCTTTTCAGTATTTACGGAAATTTCTGCAAGGTATATACCTTCTTTAAGAACTGGGGCATTAATATACCCGGTTATATTTCGTTTATACCCCGGCAAGCATATTGCCGGATCTAGTTGTGTATCGGAGATCACTTGCCCCAGGTGGGATTTGATAGTCGCAGTTCCGGAAAGATTTGCGTGGATATTCCCCCGATTTTCACAGGTTGCGGAAATTTTTACGGATTTGCTCTGAGGATCCTGAAAGATTGCGACGGATGTGATGTTTGCCTGCTCGGAGATGTCCCCTTGGTTTTGGTCAGATATAACAGTAATTAAAGTAATCACTCCTATTTGGGAGCTCGTGTGGAATTCTCTCTCTGTTTTTTCATCCAATGGTTGCCCGCGGAAAAATATGATAGGATAGATGCCCCCTGGGGCAGCCCCGTTTATCCGGGCTATGACTTTGACAGATTCTGATTCTCCCGGCATAAGCTTAAATTCGGCAGGTTCTGGAGTTAGGAAGGCTTTATCGGTTTGGGTGTTGTTTGATGAATCTGAAATAATAGGGATCCCGTTTATGTCATGACCTCCTTCACTTATGAAGCCTCTTATTTTTAAAGGGACAGGGCCTGTATTGGATACAGTTATCGGTCCGATTAAACCTTCGTCGTTCACTTCAGTCACAATATAGGTGGGGCTTATATTCATTGATACGTCTATTTTTGATGCAGCACATATTGTAAGGTGGTGGGGATAAGAAAACACCGTCAGGCTTGTGAGTACTGTCATTATTGTAACTACGGCAAACATTAATTTCCGATACATATAAACCGCCTCCGATTTAATTTGATTAATAGGTTTGTATGGCTGTAAGCGTCACTTCAATTTTGTAATTGTTCCCCGGGCTTAAGATTGGAGAATCACCGTAGGAAATATATTGCCTGAATCTTATACCTATAGCTGTCCCGTCCTCATCCGTAGGTTGACCTCCCTCTATTACTAACTCTTCGTTTCCTGTTATTCGATTAAATATACTTTCTGAATCAAGTTGCCATTCCAGCGGGGAAGAGAGGATTCTGTCTGCATATTCTGTCCCGGTCCATTCTTGCATACGCCCATCCGGTGAATCGCTTTGAATTTTCAGTGCCCATTCTGTATTAGACCAGACTTTCATATACTGTAAATCAGACAGCACGTAGGATCCGGATCTTTTAAAATCAGGAGCGATACTACCCAGCTCCAGCTCTGTAGGAAATGAAATTCCAATAGCCGGCAGTATATTACAGGTTATAGCCATAGTGGATGTGTTATTGTTTGCCGCACAAATACCCTGGCTTAGAAGAAGGGTAAATACAATCAGGAATACCCAGGGGGTTCTTATAGATCCTAAAAACTTCAAAACATATAACTTCATTGATCACTCGACTCCTTAAATTAATAATTTCTCACCCGACAATGTTTATGGTTTTATCTGTAACTTATGGATTATACTTCAAATACCTTCCTGCTTATGGGTGACATTGGGGTGTGAAATTTTAATTTTCATGTTCTGTTTAGCCATGTATAAGTCATAAGACGAAAACCGGCGACATAGGGTAGTTTTAAGCTGATGAGCAGGGGATGTCCTACCATTGAAGTGCAGGTGATCTTATGATCATCACCCGTAAAAAGCTGATAGCTATTGTTGTAGGAATATGTATTTCTGTAATAATTCCAATTATTACAAGCAGGCATTTATCTCTGTCTGTTACAAGCAGGATATATACGAGGTTAAATAGGTATCCTGAGATTATATTCATTCCGAATTATACTGAGGGACCTCATTTAGCGGCAAGATCCGCTGTATTGATTGAGGCTTTGACAGGTACAGTAATTTACGGAAAAAATGAGCATATGCGTATGCATCCTGCCAGTACAACGAAGATAATGACTGCCCTTCTTGCAATAGAGCTCGGAGATATTGAATCCACTGTGATTGTCAGCGAAGATGCAGCAAGGGTTGGGGGATCTTCTTTATGGCTGAGAAAAGGCCAAAAAATAAAACTTGGGGATCTTATCCGAGGGGTAATGCTTAAATCAGGCAATGATGGCTGTGTTGCTATTGCCCAACACATAGCAGGCAAGGAAGAAAGTTTTGTAAGAATGATGAATTTGAAAGCCCAAAAGCTGGGCGCAGTTAATACGAAGTTCTCCAATACCCATGGCTTAACTGAGCCGGATCATTATTCCACTGCATTCGATTTAGCCCTTATGGCCGGATATGGGTTGAAATATCCATTATTTGCAGATATAGTAAGCACACGGGAAGCAGAAATAACTATAACCCAGGGGGAATCTGACGAAAAGCGCAAGCTTGCCAACACCAATTGGTTGCTCTGGTCTTTTGAAGGTGCAGATGGTATAAAAACAGGGACTACAGCAGCTGCTGGCTATTGTCTTGTAGCATCGGCTACCCGCAACAATGTCCAATTTATATCAGTGGTGTTGGATTCAGATGCAAGATGGTCTGATTCTGCGGCACTTTTAAATTACGGTTTTGAGAAGTTCCGTGTCATGACTTTTGCCGAAAGGGGTTCCACCGTTACTGGGATCGGTGTTGAAAAAGGAATGGAACCTGAAATCAAGGTAATGGCATCAGATAATATGAGGCTTGTGATTCCACGGGATCTTTCTCATTTGTTTGAGCAAAGGATTATCCTTGATGAACCAGTCATTGCACCTGTTTTTCCAGGCCAAACAATAGGCAGGTTGGTAATTATATTTGATGAGGCTGAATTAGCGTCAGTGGATTTGATTGCGGAAACAGGTGTAGCCAGGTTGACATTGCCCCGTGTAATAATAAGGAAATTTAAAGATATTATGGTAGGACGAAGGTATAGGAATGCTTCAGTAAACACCGGAGGTGAGCTATTTTGGGATTCTCTAAAAGCAAGGTTACCGATGTTATAGTTATAGGTGCAGGTCCTTCAGGGCTTTCGGCTTCTCTTTATGCAGGACGGGCTAAACTTTCAACTATTGTAATAGAAAAAGGCGTGCCTGGGGGTTTGGCAGCCACAACCCATTGGATTGAAAATTACCCAGGATTTCCGGAAGGGATTTCCGGATCTGATTTAATGCAGAAAATGGTTGAACAGGTAGAAAGATTCGGCTCGGAATTCGTATACAGTTCTGTAAACAGTGTCTCAACAGATAATAAAAGTTATTTTTCAGTAGCCTCTGACAGTGGAGTATTCACATCGAAAGCAGTGATTATTTCTACAGGGACAAACCCTTTAAATCTTGATGTCCCAGGTGAGGACAGGCTCAGGGGGCTCGGGGTTTCTTATTGTGCCACTTGTGACGGGCCGTTCTTTCGCGGGAAAGACCTGTTGGTGATAGGAGGGGGAGATTCAGCTATAGCTGAGGCCTTGTTCCTCACGAGATTTGCATCTAAGGTCACTGTCGTTCATAGGCGGGATCAACTGAGGGCTGCAAAATCTATACAAGATCATGCTTTTAATAACCCTAAAATAGAATTCCGTTGGGATTCTGTGGTTAATGAGATCCTTGGGGAGGCCAAAGTCGAGGGTGCGGTATTAAAGGACGTACGGACAGGCAGGGTTGAATCTATAAAGACAGACGGAATATTTGTGGCAATAGGCAGCCGTCCTGATACAGGATTTATAAAGGTGAAGGTAGACAAAGATGAAAGGGGTTATATTCTGACTGATGAACGAATGAGGACCCCGACTCTCGGGTTATTTGCTGCAGGGGATGTTAGGGCGAAGTCATTAAGACAGGTTGTAACTGCTGTAAGTGATGGGGCTATAGCTGCTGTGGAAGCAGAACAATACCTCGCAGCGGGCAAATAGTCTTCGTGTAAGAAGTAATTATAAAGGCGGGAACCGCCCGGCTTCCTGGCCTTGGGGCATAACATTCCAGGGGGCGATTCCCGCGGTTTCAGGGTGGTTCATTGAGTGGATATACCGGAGGCATCGACGCAGCCTCCTTTTATTGGGGAAGTTTGAATACTTATTCTGCTTCCATAACTATGGAACGTAACTCACGAATTTCAGTTCCCTCGGACCGTCAAATTCTTTTAAGATGAGTATTTTAGAGGATATAAGCTATTTCCCGCGAATAAATACAAACATCGGGCTACAAATTCATACTAAAATATAATGAATACCGGATTTATTGTTCCGGAGGCATGGGAGTTGTCTCGGATCGCCGGGGAATCCCAATGCTTTCTTATTGTTGTCATATTTTAATTTATGCTATAATGTACGGCAATGTACAATGCAATTGAGATTTGATTGGAGGTGATAATCTTGGCATACGGAGCTCTAAAAGAGCTTCAGGAGACGGAATCCCATGCTGATGAAAAGGTAAGGCAAGGGGAAGAACAGGCAAAGGGAATCTTGCGGGACGCTAAAGATGCTGCAAGGGTTCTAATTGAAAACGCAAGGGCTAAAACAATTACTGAAAGGAAATCCATAATTGAGGCGGAGGAGGCGAAAGCACAGGCTAAAGCCGATAAATTATTAGAGCAAGCAAATGATGAATGCGACCGGCTATATAATGCGGCGAGAAGTAGAATTCCCCGCGCTGTTGACTTAGTAGTGGAGAGGATAGTGACGCAAAGTGGCAATCGCTAAAATGAAAAAGGTGTCGCTTATTGCGCCTGTATCTTGTGCCGACGGGATTATTGAAGTTTTACAGGACATCGGCGTAGTCGAAATTGAAAGAACCCGGGTTGAACCTGAAAAGTATTCGTTCAGAAACCTACCCCAAGCAATTGAAGATTTCGGTGATAAACAAAGTGAACTGTCAGAGATCCTTACCGAACTACAATTCTGCATAGATTTTTTCAACAAATTCGAGTGGATCCAAAAAAATATTGTTGAGCAGTTTGCTGGGGGAAAGGTATATATTTCCGGGTCGACCTTTGATGATCTCGGAACCAAGGTTGAAGAAGGCCGTGAAATTTATAAAAAGTGTCGGGAAATTGATGACGGACTTTCTAAGAGAAGTAATGAAAAATCCCGCCTTTTGGACAACTATAACCAACTTATAAACTGGGAATGGTTGGATATACCCATTTCTGAACTTACCGGGACCGGACGTATATCTGTTGATCTTTATAGGTTCCCATCTCGGTTTTATAAGGCTATAATAGCAGAGTTGAATGAATCATGTCCTCGTGTGCATTTTGTGTCACCTTTATCATCAGAAAAAAACTATATCCCTGTGGTGGCAATTTGTTTAAATGAGGATAGGGAAGAGCTACGTCGGCTTCTTGCAGCCCGTAATATTCAACCTGAAGTTCTTCCTGAAATTTCGGGTACACCGGCAGAGGCTGTACAAAAAATACAGGACAGGCTGTCTGTAATTGACAGGGAAACAGAGGGTTTGACGGATCAGGCAAAGGGGTTGCTTAAAGAGCGCCTTAAAATCTATTCCGTCTATGATCGGCTGTCCCTAGCTTTGGACAGAAAAACCTTGGCAGCTGAATGCCTTGCAACACAAACTGCCTTCCAACTGGACGGGTGGGTGCGTGAGGATACTGTAGCTGATCTAGATAAAGCTGTTAGATCGAAATATGATTTAATCCATATGGAAACCCGTGATCCCTTTGAAGATGAGGATCCCCCTGTTAGTCTGGAGAACCCTCCGTTAGCCACGCCTTTTGAGGCGGTAACTGAGGTTTACGGAATGCCGAAACCGGGGACTATTGATCCTTCCTTTGCATCTTTGCCCTTTTTCTTTATATTTTTTGGTATAGCGTTGGGAGATGCGGGATACGGTGTTATTTTGAGTATTGCCTGCTTGATTCTTTTAAAAAGGATAAAGATGAGAGGGACGGCAAAAAAGCTTTTCATAATGATGGCAATATGCGGGGCAGCATGTGTTTTGGTGGGGGCGCTTACCGGATCATGGTTCGGTGATTTATTTGGCATTGCTCCTATTTGGTTTAGTCCTTTAGAGGATCCTTTGCTGATGCTGGGTGTATCCTTTGCTTTGGGGCTTATTCAAATTTATGCCGGCCTCGGGATAAAGCTTTACTACAATGCTAAACAAGGCAATATTAAAGAGGCTGTTTTCGATCAGGGCTTATGGTTTCCCTTCCTGACAGGCTTTCTCCTATTACTGGGAGGTCCGTCCCTTGGCAGCCCGGCTATAGGTGAGGTTGGGAAATGGATGGCTATAATAGGCGGGGCAGGGCTTGTTCTTACACAAGGGAGGGCCCATAAAAATATATTTAGACGATTAGGATCAGGGATCTTAAGCCTTTATGATCTCACGGCATATGTCAGTGATATATTATCATACTCAAGACTGCTGGCTTTAGGACTTGCCTCATCTGTAATTGCCTTAGTAATCAACGATATGGCGAAACGTTTTCTTGAGATCGGGTTTATCGGGTGGGTCCCGATGCTTTTTATTCTCGTTGTAGGACACGTGTTTAATCTGGCTATTAATGTGGTTGGCTCGTACGTGCATTCCAGCAGGTTGCAGTATGTGGAATTCTATGGGAAGTTCTTCGAAGGTGGGGGCAGAAGATTTAGACCTTTTGCTAAGAAAACTAAGTACATTGAGATTGTAGAGGAAGGGGAGGCATAAAGAGACATGTCAATCACAATAGGAATGATCTTGGGATTTTTTGCAGTTGCCCTGGCATTTATTCTTCCGGGGGTCGGGTCGGCAATTGGAACAGCTTTGGTGGGTTCTGCCGGTTCAGGTGTAGTAACAGAGGATCCTGATAAGTTCGGTCAGGTTCTGCTGTTGCAAGTTCTTCCGGGTACACAGGGGATATACGGTGCACTTACAGGATTCCTGCTTATGATGAAAATGGGAGTCTTTGCCGGGGATGTTATCCAACTTACTACAACTGAAGGATGGCTCGCGATTGCAGCTGCCACGCCCATTGCTTTAGTGGGGCTTATTTCCGCTGTTATTCAGGGCAAGGTTGCAGCTGCAGGTCTTGGTGTAATCGCAAAGCGTCCCGAAGAATTGGGAAAGCCTTTGGTTTTTGCGGCAATGGTTGAAACCTATGCAGTACTTGCATTCCTTGCAACTCTGCTCTTAGTGCTCTTTGGTATTGATTTTGGGGGAGTGGCATAAATGGACGCGCTGGGGAAAATGAAGGAGGTTATCCTTCAGGAAGCGCAACTAAAAGTTGATAAGATTATTGAGGCTGCCAAACGTAATGCAGAAGAGATTCTCCGGGAAGCGCAACACGAAGCTGATTCTGAGCGTGAAAGAGAACTTGCCGAAGCCAAAAAAAAGGCCAATGAAAACGCCAGGCGCATTTCTGCCCTGGCTGATCTCGAAGCTAGAAAACGATTGCTTTCGGCTAAGGAGGGGCTCATCAAAGAAGTGTTTGAAGAAGCCAAAACCAGGCTTTTATCTTTTAAGCAGGAAGAGTATATAAAATATTTGGAGAAAATGCTTTTTGATGCAGCAAGTGATGGCGGCGGAGAAGTCATAATGTCTGAGAAAGATCGATCGTCGATAGGCGAAAAACTAATTAACTGGGTAAACTCTGATCTTAAAAAGGCAGGTCATAATAGTAGGGTACAGTTAGGTGAGTCCCCGGGGGACTTTATCGGGGGTTTTATCCTCCGTTCCGGGGAAATTGAAACCAACTGCACTTTTGATGCTATCCTTGCCGGAGAATATGAAGCTTTACTCGTGGATGTGGCGGAACTCCTCTTTGGATAAGAGGCATTTCTACGTCGGGGGGTGACAAATTGCTGGGACTTGAAGGGAAATATGCATATGCTGTAGGTCGATCCAGGGCTGTTGAAGCGAAGCTCCTTGATCGTGCAACAATAGATCGAGTGGTTGATGCCCCTGATGTACAAAGTGCATTCAAAATATTAGGGGAAGCCGGTTACTCCTATGTTGACAGTATCCTAAAAGAGGAATCGCCTATAGATGAAGTATTAAATAAAGAGGAAATGAAGCTGTTTTATTTTATCAAGGAAACAAGCCCTGATGAAAGACTTATAGATATTTTTACTTTACCCTATGACTACCATAATATAAAGGTTCTGTTAAAGGCGAGAACATATGGGGTTCCGCCCGCCAGTGCCATATCCGGCCTTGCATCCTTAAGCACCGAAAGCATCAATGATGCACTGGGTGGTGAGGTACAGGCGATACCGGATGAATTCAGCCTTGCAATAGAAAGGGCACAAGCTGTTCATTCCCTGCGTCCTTCCCCTGAGATTATAGATATTATAGTTGATAAGGAGATGTATGGGGATTTATTGAAAAGGGCCCGGGCTATTGGAATCCCGTTCCTCACCAAACAAATTCAAAATGAAATAGACTGCCTCAATCTTTCCATATTTTTTAGAGCAAGGAAAATGGGAAGGGACGCATGGCTTGTAGAACATGCGCTTGTGCCAGGAGGTAAACTGGATTCGGTGAGGCTTGCTACGGCGTACAAGGATGGGGCTCCCGATTCCCTTATGAATGTTTTATCAAAAACCGGGTATGAATTCATTGCCAAGAGAGGACTGGAATTACTTGAGAAAGGCCGGTCCCTTTCTGAAATAGAGCGATTTTTCGAAGGGATTTCAATTCGGTTAATTGATCAGGCTCGGCAAGTGCCGTTAGGCCCTGAACCATTCATCGGATATATCTTAGCTAAACAACGGGAGCTTGAGGTGGTCCGGTTAGTGATTGCAAGTAAGACAGCCGGAGTGTCTAGGGATAGCATGAGAGAAAGGCTTCGTGATGGTTATGTATAAAATAGCAGTAGTCGGCGAGGAAAGGGCTGTCTTAGGGTTTCGTTCTCTTGGGGCGGACATATTCGTTTTGAGCAGACCTGAGGAGGGTCAAGAAATCGCGGTCAGCCTTCAAAAAAATAGGTATGGGGTAGTTTTTTTTACTGAACAGGCGGCAGAAACTGTGCCTGAATTGGTGGAAATATTTGATGATCAGCCCCTCCCTGCGGTAGCCATAATACCCGGGGTTGAAGGCTCGAAGGGGCTTGCCCGGGCACGGATGAAAAAGATTGTGGAAAAGGCTGTTGGTGCCGACATCTTATTCCAGGAGAGAGGGTAGGATTTGGTATGGAGGAAGGAAGAATTATTAAGGTTTCAGGGCCTCTGGTAGTAGCAGAAGGAATGAGTAGTGCCAGAATGTATGATGTGGTGCGGGTAAGCGATAGTAGATTAATTGGTGAAATTATCGAAATGCGTGGCGATAAGGCATCGATCCAGGTCTATGAAGAGACAGCCGGCCTTGGGCCTGGTGAACCGGTTTATACAACAGGGGAAGCCCTTTCCGTGGAACTGGCACCTGGTCTTATAGAGGCGATATACGACGGTATCCAAAGGCCTCTTGATAAAATTAAGGATCTTATTGGAGATCGCATTGAACGCGGAATTGAATTGCCCGGTATAGATCGTGAGCGTAAATGGCATTTTGAACCGAGAGTCAAGCCGGGGGATTCTGTAGAATCCGGAGATATTGTCGGTGTGGTTCGGGAAACCACTGTTGTGGAACATAGAATAATGGTTCCTTATGGTATTAAAGGCACGGTTCAAGATATTAAAGAGGGTGAATTTACGGTTTCTGATCAAGTTGTAACCATTAATACAAGCAACGGCACTGAAGGAATTACTATGTTGACTCGCTGGCCGGTCAGGCGGGGTCGGCCTTATGCAGAGAAACTATCCCCTTATCAACCGTTGGTCACGGGACAACGTGTTCTTGATATGTTTTTCCCTGTGGCTAAAGGTGGAGCAGCCTGTGTTCCAGGGCCTTTTGGGAGCGGTAAAACCGTTGTTCAACACCAATTGGCAAGATGGGCGGATTCAGACATTATTGTATATGTAGGTTGTGGTGAGCGTGGGAATGAAATGACTGAGGTTCTCACAGATTTCCCTGAACTTACGGATCCGCACACAGGTGAACCGCTAATGAAAAGGACCACGCTTGTGGCGAATACTTCGGATATGCCTGTTGCAGCTCGTGAAGCTTCAATTTATACAGGTATTACAATTGCCGAATACTTCCGTGACATGGGGTATAATGTGGCTCTTATGGCTGATTCCACTTCCAGATGGGCTGAGGCGCTCCGTGAAATCTCGGGGCGGCTTGAAGAAATGCCGGGCGAAGAAGGGTACCCTGCTTACCTCGGCTCAAGAATAGCAGAATTCTATGAACGTGCGGGGCGTGTTAAGTGTCTCGGGACAGACGGAAGGGAAGGTACATTGACTGCTATCGGGGCTGTATCCCCTCCTGGTGGAGATCTGTCGGAACCTGTTTCCCAGGCAACGCTCAGGGTGGCAAAGGTATTCTGGGGTCTTGACTCAACCTTGGCTGCAAGGCGGCACTTCCCTGCGATTAACTGGCTGACAAGTTATTCGCTGTATCTTGAAAGACTAGAAGAACAAATTTCCGAGATAACGGCTGAGGATTTTGGTGATTTAAGAAAGGAAGCAATGCAGATTTTACAGGAAGAGGCTGAGCTTGAAGAGATTGTTAGGCTTGTCGGTATAGATGCATTATCAGTTAAGGACAGATTATCATTGGAAACAGCGAAATCCATACGTGAAGACTTTTTACACCAGAACGCATATCACGATGTGGATACGTATACATCCCTTAATAAGCAAAGGCTCATGCTTAAAGCAATCCTGGATTTTCACCATACAGCATTGGACGCAGTGGAATCAAACATTGATTTTGACGCTATTATGAAATTAGAGGTCCGTGATGTCATAGCCAGGATGAAATATGTCCCTGAGGATGAAAAGGAAACACTTAACAGTGTGTCCCGCCAGATAAAATCTGCATTTCAAGACCTGGCGCAGGCAGTCGGGGGTGAGGAAGTTGCTTAAAGAATATAGGACGATTACTGAAGTTGCTGGTCCGCTTATGGTGGTAGAACAGGTCAAGGATATTAAATATGGAGAGCTCGTAGAAATTGAAGTTTCCGATAAAGAAATCAGGCGGGGTAGAGTCCTGGAAGCAGACGGATCAAAAGCATTGGTACAGTTATTTGAAGGTTCCGCAGGTTTAAATCTTGCCAAGGCAAAAGTAAGATTTCTCGGGCGGGGGATAGAAATCGGTGTTTCCATGGACATGCTGGGTCGGGTATTTGACGGATTTGGGAGGCCCCGTGACGGCGGCCCCCAGATTATTCCGGAAAGAAAAGTAGATATAAACGGAAACCCAATTAATCCTTATGCCAGGACTTATCCTTCTGAATTTATTCAAACGGGAATATCTGCGATAGACGGGTTGAATACACTTGTGAGGGGACAAAAGCTACCTATTTTCTCAGGCTCCGGGTTACCCCACTCCCCCCTTGCTGCCCAAATAGCAAGACAGGCAAAAGTCCTTGGTACAGAAGAAAAGTTTAGTGTTGTATTTGGTGCCATGGGTATCACATTTGAAGAAGCGGACTATTTTATCCAGGACTTTAGAAGGACAGGAGCTATAGAACGCGCCGTGCTCTTTATTAATCTTGCGGACGACCCTGCCATTGAAAGGATTTCCACCCCGAGAATGGCACTCACTGCCGCTGAATATTTAGCTTTTGAAAAAGATATGCATGTTCTTGTTATCCTTACTGATATAACTAATTATGCAGAAGCCCTTAGGGAAGTATCGGCAGCCAGAATGGAAGTGCCGGGCCGTCGCGGATATCCCGGATACCTTTATACGGATCTCGCCAGTATGTATGAAAGGGCAGGACGTATTGAGGGGCGGGCAGGATCTATTACAATGATTCCCATTCTTACTATGCCTGAAGATGATAAAACCCACCCTATTGTTGACTTAACAGGTTATATCACGGAGGGCCAGATATTACTTGCCCGTGAGTTACATCGTAAAGGTATCTACCCGCCTATAGACGTTTTACCTTCTTTATCCCGGTTAAAGGATAAAGGGATCGGTGATGGGAAAACCAGGGAAGATCATGCGGACACCATGAACCAGCTTTATGCTGCTTATGCCAGGGGAAAAGACGCAAAGGAGCTTGCTGCAATTCTAGGTGAGGCCGCTCTTTCCGAGGATGATAAGAGATTCTCTGAGTTTGCTGATGAATTTGAAATGAAATATGTAAATCAAGGTCTGGAAGAAGACAGAACGGTAGAACAAACACTTAATCTGGGCTGGGATCTTTTGACTCTTCTCCCTGTCAGGGAGCTGAAAAGGATCCGCGAGGAATACATCGAAAAATATCTGTCCGATGTTCGTTCCGCATAATAAAAGTATGTTAAAGGCAGGTATGACCCGATGTAGAAGGGGGGTTTGGCTCTAAGGCTATTATGGAAATCAGAGTAAGTGCCACAAGAATGCAGCTCCTTGCTACGAGAAAACGGTTAGTAATGGCAGAGCGGGGTCATAAACTTCTCAAAGATAAGCTCGATGAGCTTATGAAACATTTCCTTGAATTGATAAGAACTGAGCATGGGCTCCGCGAGGAAGTGGAGGATGCCCTTGTTCATGCATTGCCCGGGTTTCTCGAAGCACGGGCTACCATGAGCAATGAGTTGATGGAAGCGGCTCTTTTGGTCTCCAGGGCCCAATCTAAAATAGATGCGGCTTCAAGGAATATCATGAATATTAAAGTGCCTGAACTTACCTGGGTAATCGGAGAAGTGCAGGACGTATATCCCTATGGATTTTACAGGACCTCCGCGGCATTGGATGATGCAGTGGAGGGTTTAACAATGATTATGCCGAAATTGGTAAAGCTCGCCGAAGTTGAGAAAAGCATTGAACTTTTGGCAAGTGAATTAGAAAGAACTAGACGCAGGGTTAATGCCTTGGAATATGTGGTCATTCCTAACCTTAAAGAGACAGTCAGGTATGTCGTGATGAAGCTTGATGAAGCTGAACGAGGTAATTTAACACGTCTCATGAAGGTAAAGGAAATAGTTAAAGAAAAGAGGGCTTAACCTATATTTAACTAAGTGTGAGGCCCCGGGCTTTGTTTGGTATATAATTCGCCCCCTAGGCTGACGGATGTAGGGAATTGACAATAGGGGGCGTTTTGTCTTTAGAAAATCGGAGAAGCTAATGCAGAGGTGATTGATTATGCCTTCCACTCAATTAACAAAAAATGGGCTGCGGGTTGTAACCCACGAAATGCCTCACATGCGGTCTGCATCTTGTACTATTTGGATTGGCGCAGGTGCCAGGTATGAAGCACAGGAGATAAACGGAATTTCCCATTTTATTGAGCATCTTTTATTTAAGGGGACCCGGAAAAGAGCGAGTAACCTAAAAATATCCCAGGCAATAGAGGGTGTCGGCGGATCAATAAACGGCTTTACCGACAAAGAGGCTACGTGCTACTTGGTGAAGGTGCCGGCAAACGAATTTTCACTGGGAATAGATGTGCTGTCGGATATTGTGCTTAACTCCCTATTTACGGAGGAAGCAATAGAAAAAGAGCGGGGAGTAATTATAGAGGAAATCAAAATGTCAAGGGACAGGGCTGATTCATGGGTCCATATACTTTTGGAGGATATGATATGGCCTAATCACCCCATGGGAAGGAGTACTGCCGGAACCTTAGATTCAGTTGCCGGTATGACAAGGGATACAATCCTTGACTACTATAAATCTTTTTATCACCCCGGGAATATTGTGGTTTCAGTTGCGGGAAATGTAAAGCAGGAAGAGGTAGTCCATGCAGTTTCAGGTCTTTTTGAAGGAAAGAAGGGCTATGGGGAAAATACATTTCAGCCTGTTGATGACAAGGCGAACGGGCCGCTAATCAAAATTGAGACACGTGATACAAAACAGGCTAACGTTGCATTGGGGTTTCCTGGATATTCAAGGCTCCACCCGAGGCGTTATGTATTGGAATTACTTGATTTTATCCTGGGGCAGGGTATGAGTTCAAGACTTTTTCAAGAAGTCCGGGTGGAAAGGGGACTTGCATATTCAGTGGGATCTCAATATTCACCATATCTTGATACCGGAATACTACGTATTTATGCAGGAGTGGATCCCGAAAAAACCAAGGATACAATTAGTGTGATCCTCAATGAATTATCAAAAATGAAAGAGGCGCCTGTAACCTATGATGAACTCAGGATGGCAAAGGATTTTGTAAAAGGCAGTCTTTCATTAAGGCTCGAAGATACTTTAAGCCTAGCTCTTAGAAATGGCGGTCACATGATTCTTCTTGGCAAGATAATTTCGGTGGAAGAGGTCCTTAGGAAAATTGATGCTGTAACTCTTGATGAGATCCAATATGTAGCAGGGGAAATACTGAAAAAAGAAAAGTTAAGCCTGGCCGTAATAGGCCCTTTTGATGAGGGGAATACACTGACAGAGGCAGTGGAATTATCTATGCTATAATGGGAAGCATGGGTTCGGCTGTAGTTTAATGTGTGGATTGGCGGGGGGAAACCGGGTTGTATAATGTAGTTGATATTATAAGGCATGAGATTCAAAGTACAGTCATTTCTGGTCTGATGAAATCAAGAATTTGTGAAATACCGGAAGATTTTACTGAAAAAGATGTTCCTGTGGAATGTACACGGGATAAGACGCACGGAGACTTTGCAACACCTATTGCCTTTGTTTTGGCCGGAAAGGCAAAGAGGAAGCCCCTAGATATTGCCTGGGCTTTAGCAGGTGCAATGGAAACAACAAGGGATGCAACCCGTTACATCCGGCGTATTGAAGTTGCCGGATCTGGATTTATCAATTTCTTTCTTAAACGTGAATGGCTGGAAGATATATTAAAAGTCATCTTGAAAGAAGGCTCTGAATATGGCAGATCCCAAATAGGACGCGGCACAAAAATTCTTCTGGAATTTGTCAGTGCAAATCCAACTGGACCCATGAATATAGTAAATGCCAGAGCTGCTGCAGTCGGAACCAGCCTGGCAAATATTCTTAAGGCTGTGGGTTACGATGTATCTACAGAATACTACGTGAATGATGCAGGCGGCCAAATAAATATGCTTGGTGCATCTGTCGAAGCCAGGTATCTTCAACTAAAAGGTGAGGATGTTGAATTTCCGGAATCGGGGTACTTGGGATCTTATATTACTGATATAGCCTGTGCAGCTATGGAAAATCATTATAATGAACTTGAAATGATGGAGACTGAGGAAAGAAAGGAATTCTTTCGGAATTTTGCCCTCTCCCGAATGCTTGCCAGTCAGAAGGCTTCCCTTTCCCGTTTTGGGGTTGAGTTTGATGAATGGTTCAGTGAAAAAAAGCTTGTAGAGAGCAATGCAGTTTCGGAAGTTATTGAGATATTGAAAAATAGGGGTTCGGTATACTGGGAAGACGGTGCACTGTGGTTAAAAACTACCGAGTTTGGTGATGAAAAAGACAGGGTTTTGATAAAGAGTGACGGAGATTATACATATCTTGCAGGTGATATAGCGTACCATAAGAATAAAATGGATCGAGGATTCAATCTGCTGATTAATATCTGGGGTCCTGATCACCATGGTCATGTAATACCAACCCGGGCAGGCCTGGAAGCGTTAGGGTACCCTGGCGGTAGCCTGGAAGTTCTACTCTTGCAATTTCTTTCCCTTATGTCTGGAGGGGAGCGTGTCAAGATGTCCAAGAGACAAGGGGAATTTGTAACCATGGATGACCTTGTGGATGAAGTCGGTAAGGATGCCGCACGTTATTTTTTATTAATGCGAAACATTGAGAGTCATCTTGAATTTGATCTTAACCTCGCCAAAGAGCATTCACAAGCTAACCCTGTTTATTATATTCAATATGCTCATGCCAGGATTTCCAGCATATTTAACCAAGCCGGGGAAAACGGTATAAACATCCGGGATATGGAAAGGCTTGATCTTTCAGGGCTTGTTGAAGATATTGAGCTGGATATTATACGGAAACTTGCTTTATATCCTGATGAAGTATTAATGACCGCCACAGATCGTGCACCAAGTCGGTTAGCAGGTTATGCTTTAGATCTTGCAGGGCTGTACCATTCGTTTTACAATAGCCATAGAGTGATCAGTGAAGATTCCGGTTTAACTGTATCAAGGCTTGCACTTTCAAGTGCGGTTAGGACAGTTTTGGCCAATGCCCTGAATCTTCTTGGGATATCTGCTCCTCATAAGATGTAGATAAAATTAGTTGCTTTTTGTTTAGCAGGAGGGAAGGGAGACCTTGGCAAGCTATGTGTTCGTTACCGGAGGGGTTGTTTCGGGACTGGGTAAAGGTGTTACTGCTGCATCCATAGGAAGGCTTTTGAAAAGCAGGGGCCTTCGGGTTACCGCCTTGAAGCTCGACCCCTATATTAATGTGGATCCCGGCACTATGAGTCCGTACCAACACGGTGAGGTGTTTGTCACGGAAGACGGTGCTGAAACCGATCTGGATCTTGGTCATTACGAGCGGTTTATTGATGTGGATCTCAGCAGAGGGAATAATATTACTACAGGTATGATATATTGGTCTGTAATTAATCAGGAAAGAAAAGGGGGTTTTCTCGGCGGTACAGTACAGGTTATCCCCCATGTAACCAACGAAATTAAATCTAGGATTATCCAGACCGGAGAAGAATCCGGGGCTGATGTTGTTTTGGTTGAGGTAGGAGGTACAGTCGGGGATATTGAAAGCCTGCCGTTTCTTGAGGCTATCAGGCAGCTCCGCAGTGATCTGGGGCGCGAAAGTGTTATGTACATACATGTCACCTTGGTGCCCTACCTTAAAGTTGCAGGGGAATTAAAGACAAAACCTACACAACACAGTGTTAAAGAGCTACGAGGCATAGGAATACAACCTGATGTGATAGTTGCTCGTTCTGAGCATCCTCTATCCGATGAAATCAAGGCAAAAATTGCCCTTTTTTGTGACATAGATAAACGTGCAGTAATACCAAATTTAGATGCTAAGACTATGTATGAGGTGCCTTTAGCCCTCGAGCATGAGGGTCTTGATGATATTGTTATCGAGCGGTTAGGTCTTCAGGGCTTGGCAGGGGAGAGGGATCTTTCTGACTGGAGAGAAATGGTTGGCAAATTACTTAATCCCAGGAATGTTGTTAAAGTGGCCATTGTAGGGAAATATGTGACTTTGCCTGATGCATATTTAAGCACTGCTGAGGCTTTAAAGCATGCAGGGGCTGATTTTGAAACCTATGTTGATATCGTATGGATCGATTCTGAATCGTTAGAACTAGAAAATCCAGAAACAATCATAGGGGATGCCCACGGCATTGTAGTCCCGGGAGGGTTCGGATGCAGAGGGGTTGAAGGTAAAATTAAAGCTGCAGGTTATGCCAGGGAAAGAAAAATACCCTTTTTCGGGCTTTGCCTGGGTCTCCAATCTGCAGTTGTGGAATACGCCAGATCTGTTCTGGGATTAAAAGAGGCAAACACCGTAGAATGTGATCCTGATACACATCATCCGATAATTCAGTGTCTCCCCGGGCAAGGGAGTATTGAAAAACTCGGTGGTACTATGAGACTGGGTTCTTTGGCGTGTAAAATTAAACCTGGTTCTCTTGCAGAGTCCGCCTATAAAAAGCATATTGTGTACGAGCGCCATAGACATAGATTTGAAATTAACACTTCGTATAAGGATATGCTTGAATCAGCCGGAATGGAAATAACAAGCATGTCTCTTGACGGGGATCACATTGAAATTGTAGAATTACGAGATCATCCATGGTTTTTAGGGACCCAATTCCATCCCGAATTTAAATCAAGACCTAATTGTCCCCACCCGTTATTTTCTCAGTTTATAAATGCAGTTTTGAAATATGCAAGGTTTAATAGGGAAATTTAAAGGATATAATATGCGTGGTCTTAAACAGCCGGTCCAAAATTTTCGGATTAAAAATTTCAGAAGGAATCCAGACTCCGGTGACGAAGAATAATGACAAGTCAGTCTGTCATCCCCGTTATTATTTTCAAGAGGTGCTTTTCTGTCCAAATGGAGTCTCCCTGGCGACTTTTTAAGAATACAGTATATTATCAGCCATGCAAATAATTCTTTACCTCAATGGTATGGTAAAGTCGTTCTTTCAATCCTTCCCGCTTGATATTTGAGATAAGGTTTAATAATTCCGTTTATATGTCTTTGTGGTGTTGGAATATTCCGATCTTAGAATAATAAAATGGAAAAGTCTGTGAAGGGCATGGCAGTTATTAGAAAATTACATGAAAAGGAATGATACGTGCATGGCGCGAAATGGTCAAAATCATAATGCGGACGCAGTAATGAACCTTGGTGATCTTGAGGAGAAAACCATCCAAGAATTACATGATGTTGCACGAAGCTTAGGTATTGCTGGAATATCGAAGTTTCGGAAGAAGGATCTCGTATTTGAGATATTAAAAATGCGTGCGGAAAAAGAAGGATTGATCTTTGCCGACGGAATACTTGAAATAATGAACGACGGGTTTGGTTTCCTACGGGTTGCCGGTTTGAATCCGAGTCCTGATGATATTTATGTTTCACCTTCACAGATAAGGAGATTTGCCCTTCGTACAGGGGATAAAATAACCGGTCAAATAAGACCGCCTAAAGATAACGAAAAATATTTTGCCCTTTTAAGGGTGGAGGCAGTAAACGGATCTGATCCGGACAGTGCTACGGGGAGATTGTTTTTTGAGGATCTCACACCAATATATCCCAATGACAGGCTTCACCTGGAGACTTCCCCAAAGGAGATAACCACCCGTATGATAGATTTGGTGGCACCCCTTGGGAAAGGGCAACGGGGTCTAATTGTTTCCCCGCCTAAAGCAGGAAAAACCACAGTGCTTAAGAAATTGGCTAATTCAGTTACTACAAATCATCCTGATGTTATTCTTTTGGTTTTACTTATTGATGAACGACCTGAGGAAGTAACAGATATGGAACGATCCGTAAGAGGGCTTGTAATGAGCTCAACATTTGATTTGCCTCCTGAAAATCATATACGCGTATCTGAAATGGTATTGGAGCGGGCAAAGCGTCTTGTAGAGCATTCCAAGGACGTAATAATCCTTATGGACAGTATTACCCGTCTTGCCAGGGCGTATAACCTTGTTGAGCCACCAAGCGGAAGGACCTTGTCAGGGGGCCTGGATCCTAATGCACTCCGAAGCCCTAAAAGATTTTTTGGAGCAGCCCGAAATATCGAAGAAGGCGGGAGCCTTACTATTATAGCAACAGCTTTAGTTGAGACAGGAAGCCGTATGGATGATGTAATTTATGAAGAATTTAAAGGTACAGGTAATATGGAATTACATCTTGATCGTAAACTTTCCGAAAAACGTATATTCCCTGCAATTGATATTAATAAATCCGGAACGCGAAAAGAGGAGCTCCTTCTTTCCAAGGAAGAGTTGGATATGATGTACCTCCTCAGACGGGCTATGGGGAACTTGGGTCCTCAAGAAACAACTGAGCTCGTCATTGAACGACTCCGACATACAAAAAATAATGATGAATTTAGGCAACTTATAGTGAAATCCGCCTTTGCTGATAACGTCA
>JAAZLO010000029.1 GCA_012689375.1 Bacillota bacterium
ACGTCACTCAAATTCAACGGCGTTAGGGACAAGCAGCCGGAAATACAGAAGGAATTTAAGCAATTTATTTTGGAAGAAGATGAATCAGTATTATGTAGAAAAGTTTCTTGATGGTTTAAGGGATAAGGGATGCGCTGAACTATATTTTCACCCCTACCCCGGGGATCTAGTCAAATTTTGAAGGATAAACACCACCTCCGTAGAAATAGTATTTAAATAGTATTTAAAAGAAGTAAAGTGAAGTGAGGGGGTAGATAATGGCTGTCGCAAAGGAGACCCTGAGTACTTATTGTAATTCATTATGTGAATCATCAATATGTGAGCTGCCAATAGTGGATAGAGAAATAATTAATCATTTTAATTCATTGCCGCTAGACTATTGGGATTTTGTTTCTTATAGTAAGGAATATACACATGGGATTCACACATATCCTGCTATGATGATACCGCCAATACCTAAAAACTTAATAAACATAGTAAAATCATATCAACCACAAGTAAAAAACCTTGTGGATCCGTTTCTAGGTTCCGGGACAGTTTTACTGGAAGGGCTTTTAGCTGGCATGAATGCATGGGGGCTAGATTTAAACCCCCTAGCATGCCTGATCAGTAAAGCAAAATGCACACTAATTGATCCGGCTGTATTGAAAAGAGCGAACGAAAATATCTTACGCAATATTGGGTCCTGTATTGGTAATAACAAACTAAAGGTAGAGAAGCCAAACTTTTATAATATTAACTACTGGTTTAAGGAGTATGTCATAAGACATTTGCAGATAGTAAAGAATCAGATTAAAGAAGTGGACGATCCAGACATTAGAACGCTTTATTGGGTGGCATTTTCTGAGACAGTAAGGGATTGCTCAAATACACGTAATGGTGAATTTAAGCTATATAGAATATCAGAAGATAGGCTTTTTAGTCATAATCCATCGGTTCTTGATATATTTAAAGTAAACCTAGATAGATGTGAACGGGGCATGGCGGAATTTTACGATCACTATAGGGGCGGTGGCTACAAAGAAATATTAGCACAAGATACAAGGGATTTTGATTTGGGAGAAAAAATGGATTTAATGATTACTTCCCCGCCCTATGGTGACTCGCGCACTACAGTTGCTTATGGGCAGTTTTCGAGACTCTCTTTACAGTGGCTTGATCTTGAGGAACATGACTTTGTTTCCAGTGAAATCGAAAAAGAAAGGCTAGATAAATATTTATTAGGCGGTGTTAACGAACAAACTGAAAACAACTTGCCTTCCGAAAGTCTGCGGAAGGCATTGGGTAAGATATCCAAAAAGGATCAAAAAAGAGCACTTGATGTGCTATCTTTTTATATTGACCTTGATAAATGTATGTCATCTATTACAAAACACATGAAGATAAACAGCTATCAATTCTGGGTAGTGGGTAACAGAACGGTCAGAAAAACAACTATCCCAACAGATAAAATTATCAGCGAGCTGGGAGCCCAGTACAACCTCAAGACCATCATTACTGTCCCAAGAAACATTTCAAGTAAAAGGATGCCAAAGAAAAACTCGCCTTCTAATGAAAAGGGGAAAAAGTCTCCCACAATGAGCAAAGAGAACATCGTTGTGTTAAGGAAGGTGAAATAACTGGCAACTCTGGTGGAGATACAAAAACGACTTGAAGAGATTAAAAACATGGGGTACATGCCCACCTTGAGAAAAGGGCCTACAGGTGTGGGGCACACATTTGAACAGGTTTTTGGTTTGGGCGAAGACAACTTGCAAATTCCAGATATTGGTGGGCGCATAGAGCTAAAGACGACCAGAAGGGACGCCGGTTCCTTAATAACCCTTTTCACCTTTAATAGGGGGGCATGGAAATATAGACAAAAGGAAGTCGTTGAAAAATACGGGTATTATAGCGAAAAAGACAAAAGGATGGCTCTTTACCATTCAATTTATCCCTACAGGTCGCACCCATCAGGTTTTCGGGTGACCGTAGACCGGCATGCCAATATTCTAGAGCTGGCTCACGGGGAAGACATAATAGCAACCTGGAGTATTTATAGATTGATGGCTATTTTATTAAGCAAACTAGATAGGGCGCTATTTGTTATTGCTGATTCACGTATGGGGGAAAATAACAGGGAAGAGTTTTGTTTTGGTGAAGCGTATCTTCTGAAAGACCCTAGTGAAAATGGGTTTATTCAGGCTTTTGAAGAGTCCAGGATTTGCTTAGACATTAGGATGCACCTAAAAGAAAGCGGTGCGGTAAGAAATCACGGAACAGGTTTTAGGATAAAAGAGAGTGACCTGTATATACTCTACGAAACAAAGAGAAAATTAATTTAATTACATAACGGCCTTCGGGCCATTCTTTTTTATATCCGGCAGTGCAGAAATATGCTAAATAAAGGAAGCAAGCTGAACAGGCTGCCTGCCGTTTTTCCCATAATATAAACAGCAGAATGCAGTGGCGTGGCGCAAAGTATTTTCCCAGAGGTTTCGCTATCGTAATAGATCGAGTCTGCTACGAGGTAGAACGAAAAAAGACCAATGAAAAGTGTGCTGACGTGGGCAACAACCAGCCCGATAAATGTGGCATCAGGCGGGCCGATCTTTGTTGCATAATATACTATATTTTTACCAAGGGATTGGCG
>JAAZLO010000030.1 GCA_012689375.1 Bacillota bacterium
AAGCATCCCCGCAGCTTCTTGATTAAGCTTACATATTTTATCTTCTAATCTTGTAAAATCCATTGACTTTTTTACTGCATCAAAAATTCCCTGAACCAACAGAAGGGCTATCTTTATTATTTGTCGAATGTTAGACATGATGAGACCTTTACTCCTTTCCCGGGAATTCGGCTTAAACGCCGTCAAAGGTCTCATTATAGATCTAACCCCTGATCACCTACTATAACCTTACACTACCCCTACCTTGCGGTATCCTTTATGTCAGACAAGATTGTGAAAGGACTAAAAACACTTTGGAGGGAAAGAACGTAATAATAAAGCAGTGTTTGCCATCAGTGATATGAAGATCCCGACAAGCAGACTCAACTGACAGAAAGATCTGAATATACAGTACTGATCGAATCAGGCATATACTATGGCAACGGGCAACTGATCGGCTCAGCGCAGATCTTATAGCTCACTTAATGTAAAGAAGAGGTCTACCATATCCTGTTCGGTATAGGAGCCCGAAACCGGCGTTAACTGATCATTGATCATTATATCCCAACCTAAGTCTGTTAAACCCTTAGGACCTGTATATACCTGCCCGCATCCGCCGATGCTTTGCCAAGAAGCCATCCTATCCCCGGAAGGCTTTATAAAGACGTCCATGCAGGATCCGCCAACCACACCCACTGTTAACGCCCAATCAGCATTACTTTGTACCCTTATTTTCCCCACGTCGGTAAAAACCAGGGGCTGTCCACTTTCGGGGCGTCGAAATGTTACATGGGCAGGTTCCAGCACTGTCAATTTTTGCATAACAGGTACCCGAACAACAACTTTAATTTCAGCCCTGGCTAATTCCCTAGCCAAAACTACATTGCTAAACCCAGTTAACAATACGGAGGTAATTATAATAATCAGGAACATATCCTTTACCTTTTTCATTTTCTATTTCTCCTTTGGTAGCCCGGCCACCATCAGCTTTTCTGTAAGGCCCGTCGGCTTTGTGTCCCCGCCTTTCGGCGGATTTACCCTTTCCTGAGGAATAGATTATAATTCAGTTTTTTAATGCCACCGATATTCAATATACCAAAAAGAGCCTTCCACCTGAACAGATGGCGAGGCTCCTTAAGACCCTGTCACTCTTTTCGGCAGCCCAGCCACCCTAGCTTTATGCTTTAGGTCCGCAGCTTTGCGCCCCTACCTTTCGGTAGGTTTGCCTTTATCGTAGAGGCTAATACTGTTTATTCAATTCTTGGGTATCCGGAAACTAGATACTCTGACTTCTTATGCACCTTATCTAGGGTATTCGATAGATCTGGGGAAATCCCTTCCTAGATTAAAAAGAATTTCCTACGGGTTTTGCTTGTTCCAGAATTTCTAATTCCATATCAGTAGACAAGATTTCCCTTGTACCGTCATAGATCACTGTCTGGACTGAATATACTCCCGGGGGAAGTTCCCCTACCATGCCTACAAGTTGTTGCCTTCGGAGAGGAATTACTTTTAGCCCCGCTTCCGGCATGGTCAATGAGGCTATTTCTATAAATTCACCGGAGGAATCAGTAATTACCACATCTGCCCTTGGTACTACATCGGCATTACCGGTATTAGCGATATCTAAAGAGAGCAGATGGCCCTCTTCTGTCAATTCAGCCTGGAAACTCTTGATTTCTACCTGATAAATATGCTCATCGCCGACTAAAATAGAAACAGGGATAACCTTATGACCAAGAAGATTGTCGGTTTCCGGTGAGTAGGCATTCAAAAGGATGAAACCGTTATAGCTTGCAGCCTGGGCTTCCCGGGGAATAACAACGGTTAGAATCGCCCTTTCTTTTCCCCTGCCGGGCAATTCGAACTGTATCGGCCCTTTAAGTTCCAACCAAGATAAGGGGGAATATGGATAATCCGGCTCAATATCGTTACCGGATATCATAATAACAGACGGTTCTCGAATCTCACTTGTGAACTGCAGAACCTCACTCTTTCGCTGGCCGGATTTCATTCTTAACTCTATACTGTCGGGTTCTACGGTAAATACACCGATTTCATCCGCCCTTGGAAAACTAAACTGCCCTTCTTCTATTTTTATTGCCTTGTTTTGGACAATCTGTCCATGTTCCCCATACCGGAAAAAGGCCCTCAGAGTATACTCTCCCGGGTTCATCCTTTTTGTTACGGATCCGACGTATTCAACTTCACTCCCGGGGTACATCCGGGTTTCATTAGATCCTACCCTTGAGCCGGCCCCACTATTGAGTTCCACCCGCTCAACCAAACGTCTTTCCTCGTCTCTGATGGTTACTTCCCCTGAAACGAAATAATCCAAGGGGGATGGATTCGCAATTCTGGCAGTAAGTTGGGGTTCCCCGGATTCTCCGGGAATCATATCAAAATCTAGAAGCTTTGCACTGGCCCTAAGACCAGGCCGATCTACCCTGATATTTAAGCGAATTGCGTATCTCACAATCAATGTGATGCCCGGCTGGTTCGGTGTTGTTTTAGGTTGTGCCATAACAATTACTGTGTGGGAACCACCGGCATCAAAGGGCACCTTTACCCTGCCCGATACAATCGTATCTTGGTTAGGGTAGACCTGGACCTCATTGTTATCCAACTGCACCCAATTCATAGAAGGAAACATCTCGGGGCTGGGTTCTTGATAAGCTAAGTCCCCGTCCAGAAGCTGTATCGGTTGGTACAAAGAAAGTAGTACTGTCTCCGGGCCGTTACCGGGATTTAGGACAATTTCAAAATCCCGGGATTCACCAGGCCTCATATCAAAGTCAATAACCAGGGGTCGGACACCAAAGGCTAAAGCACTTTGGGATATCATTAATATGGCCGCACAGGTAATTAAAGTAAGAATTACTTTTTTAATGATCCTCACCTTACCTCTTATTCCAGTATATAATACTAAAGAAAACCCGGCTTATAAATGGGAGGCCGGGTTTAATACCTCCTGTTTCCACTATAGACCACCTTTACCAGTAAGGAACGGATAAATTAACAATCTTATAATAAACTTGCATTTAATTAGCGTACAAAGTGACGACGGCTTTGCCTTTGTAATTGTCAGCCGGCAGTTTCCACCAATTGCCTTCTTTCAATTCAGCCCAGAATACTAAGTCTTTCGTTGCTATTTCACCGGCATCGAGATTAAAACTACTACTGGGATAAAGGGATGTGAACTCTCCTCCGGAAAAACCTAACCCCCAATTGAAGGCTTCGCCTTCTATGGCTTCAGATAATATAGAGCTGCCCTCGTCCGGCTCCGGCTCGGATACCGATACTGTGATACCCGTATTTGTTTTAATTGTGATACTTTGGGACGTCCGGTAATGTCTCCCTGGCTCACCCAGATCAAGGCTCATGGGGTTAAGCTCGCTTATTGTGGCCCATTCAGCTACCTTAACAGTAACATCTACCGTCGCTTTTTTAATAGCCGTCTCGCTGTTGGTTTCGTCTGCGAAGGCAGTGGACCATACCCCAAACACCAATATAGTAACTAAAAAAAATATTATGGATTTTTTCATCCATCATCCCTCCCGGTAGGAAGATAATCTTCATTCACCAACAGTAAAATGAAGTCCCCCCGAATATATACCGGCTGTATGTTGCAGCTCGGTTATTACCTTGACAATAAACTCACAATCCCTTATTTCAAAGTCGGAAGAACCACGCAGGGTTACACCGGCATTTAAGTCCTTCCAATCAGATCGCTCATTCCCATCCCCCGTTCGTTTAATAAAGACATTCCCGGTTTCTATCAAAGATAATTCCCTTCCGGGTGTAGAATCAGAAATGTATTTTAGGGGATCTCCAGTAACAGTTAATGTCCAGTTCTTATGGTTTGCAAGAATTGCGGCCTTAATAGGTTCTGTAGCCAGGTATGAACCTGGGCCGTGGTTAGCTTGTATCTCTATAGCAGTTTTACCTACACTGAGGTTAACATATTTGTTTATTGTCACGTTTATTTTGATATCTCTGTTTATTTCAGGCTCATAAGATCGGAGCCACCCGGTATAAGTACCTGCAGGCCCCCAGGCCTCAGGTGCAATACGAAAGCTGATTTTAACCCATCCGTTCTCAGGTTTAGGAAAGGATAATCCGTGTTCCAAGGATCGATAGCCGCGGTTGTATCCTGTGCTGGTTTCCAAATAAGCTTCAATGTAACGTGGTTTAATTTCCCGATCGTTATCATTCCTGATTGGTTCCGTTATATAATATGTCACAGTTGCAGACCTTGATTCCTTCGGCGTAACCTTTGTTTGTAATTCTGTACCATTGTCTTCGGTGTTCCTTTTCCATAAAAGAATTACAGCTTTATCAGCCTTTACATATTCATTGGATGACGGTCTTGTTTCCATAATGAAATTAACCTCATCCGGAGCAATCTGAACAGTGTTACCTGCCCTTACTACCACAGGAGACGTTAGAAATAGCAAGATTAAGATTACTACTAAAGCCCCCCTACCCCTCATGTATCTTAGGCAATATATCCGCATTTTGCCTTATCCCCTTCTCCCCGAGGCTTTTTGTCCCGATAATTTGCTCTAATACCCTCAGCATTTCCAAGCAGCTTTGAAATGTTTTCATCCTGCCTGTTTGTACGTGCCCAATACTTCCTTGCCAAGTACCGTTATCCGCACGTAGGATCCGCAAGACAAGTGTGCAAGATCCGGTGTTTGGGCTAAGGACTTCAGTTTCTGCTTTAATGGGGTGACACACTTACACAGCCTCCCAACAGTAGATCTTGCTAAAAGCATAACTTATGGCTCTTAAATTTTTCTTAAATGTTCCGATATGAAAGCGGAATTTTATAACTTTAACGCGCTTTTTGTAGTACTTCAAGTAAAGAATGGATGTTATCAGCCTTTATGACCTGGTATTTAATTGACGCTTGAGGCATACCATTTTTCCCGGTGTCCTCTTTCAGCCTGCGGCTCACAACTTTTGCCCCCAGTTCATTTGTTTCCCAAAGGCAAACCGCAATGCTTTTCTCATCCCACTTACAGACAACGTCACCCCGTCTTAGGTTACTGACAACAGTATTCAGATAACTGGTTTCCATGGCCCTACAAGGGCTATTTAAGGAAATCATCATTAGGGTGACCGGTTTAGGGCTGCGTTTGTGTCTACGACATTCCAGATGGCATATAGATTCAAAAACTTCCCGATCGCATGCGAAGGCCCCGGCCTTACTCATGCTTCCTTTATTTCCTGGCCCTGTCCCGTTTTGCCCATCCCCCTGTATCTTCCGAAATAGGGCGAGCGCCTCCCGGCTAGGTTCAAGACCGAATTCATCTCTCATCATATTGGCATAAGCATAGTATTGTGTTGTTGCCTCACTGAACCGGCGTAAATCAACTAAATAGGAAATCACCCTATAATGTAGATCTTCTCTGTAAACATCCCTTTTGAGGGCATCTCGGCAAACCTGGACAGCCCCGGGTTTATCACCCATTTCCGCCAAAAGTTCAGAGAGTCTCAAGGCCGCATCTATATATATTTCCCTATAATACTCTCTGAATTCGGATGCCCAATCCAAATAAGGATTTTCAGAAAGAAAGTCCCCCCGATAATAATCTATTACTTGTTTAAAACTACTTATGGCATTAGCTTTATCCTTTTTCTGCAGGCTCTTCCCTTCCAGATATAACCCTTCGAATTTCTCTGTATCCACGAAAGATTCCTTTGTTCGTTCAAGACAGTACAGCCCATTGGAATATGTAATTGTTCTCGACTTTTTATAGCGTTTAAGCTGGGGCTCCAGTATTCGCCGGGCAAAATATATACAGGTATATAGGTTTTGTTCTAAGGACGTATCAAAGTCTATATCAGGCCAAAGAACCCCCATCAGCTGATCCTTGGGGATTCTTTTCCCACGATGGGCAGCCAAATAGCAAAGTAAATTGAGTGCTTTTTTTGATTTCCAATCAGCGTCATGAATGGGCTCACCATCGACTTTAAGATGAAACGGTCCTAAAAGGTGAATTTGATATTCCCATGCGAATGTTTTTTCAATCATAGCCACGGCAATACCCCCTGTATCGACGCCAAAATCTACATTATTGGCTTCGGAAGACTATATCCAGCCCATAACGGGCCTCTTCCTTAAAAATCCTATCCCAACGTATTTGTAGATCCAGGCTGGGAGTGAGCTCCCTGATAATACCTAAACCGTGATTTGTTTGCCCGTTATAATAGCTATGGGTAGACCATATTCCCCACTTTGCGCACCTAATTTTTGCAGTAAACTGAAGGAAAGGCAAGGTGGCCATATGATCTTGTGACCAATCATAACCAAAAGGAAGACAGACTGCTTCTAATTCTAAATTATCCGATAAGCATACCCTATCTGAAAGGCCTATCCCCAACATAGGAGCTGGTTCAAAATCCTTCGCCAACAAAAGGGCAAAACCCAGCCCTTGGTAAACATTCAAATTAAGGCCCACAATGTACGATACATTAGAAGGGAAACCATTTGCAGAAGCATATATTCTGTATTTTTCTCTTTCAAATTCAGCTCCCACACTAAATTCGGTCTGTCCCGCCAACCAACCGGCTCCTAAGCTAAGCTTAGTTAAAGGGCTATCTTCTGCAGAGTAACTACGGGTAAAAAGTCTTTGTAGTCCGGCAATATTGCCTATGGGGACTATAGCCCCACTGTCCGACAATGAACTTGATGCAATACATTTGGCACTTGCAAAAAGCCCAAAATATTTACGATTGTGCTGCTTCTTTGATTCTACCTCTTCAACAATTACAGCCAAGGGATTCATATCATTTTGAATCCACGTAGAAAGTTTGGCTTTTCCTATTGTTCCATAAGGATTTAGATAATCAACTGATATGTCAGTAAGGATTCCCTTCTCGGTGTAATCATACTGGAGCGGTGTTAATGCAATTGTCAGTATTTTGCCGGGCTCTTCATCTTCTTTGCCGCTAATTCTAATTTCTTCTAATTTCGCTGAAACAGGTTTATCCCCCAAAGTAATTAATTGGATATTATGATCTGATCCGTCAAAATACCGTGTCCGCTTACCGGTTAAACTTCCATAGAAAGTACCGGGATATTCGCCCACCCAGTTCAGGATGGCATCGTCAATAACGATTATGTATCCTCCTAATGGCTCGTCGCTAACAGACAGGCCGATTGCCGCATCAATGAAGTCTCCAAGATGCGAGCTAAGCTCAACCAGGTAAAGGGAATAGATAATCAGGGGCTCATCTGGAACCGGGATCGGATCTTCCCAGCCGGGGCTTACCAGCTGCCTGGCTAAGTCTTGTGCCCCGGCACCCCTATCGGCAAGGGCAGACTGAGTACATATTACGAATAATAGGAGGAACACTAAAAGTCCAATTCGCTTCCACATGTGTTTACCTCCCCTATTGAATAACAGGGGTTACAAAGATGAGCACCTCTTTATCAGATGTGCGCTTTACATCGCTTCTAAAAAGCCAACGAATCAGCGGGATATCCCCAAGTACCGGGACTCTTCTAGACAAATCTGAAAAATCCTGCATGGTCATACCGGCTAGAACTGCGGTCTGACCATGGGCAAGGCGAACAGTAGTGGAAACGGCATTTCGCTTGACTATTAAGTCAGTCCTTGCTTCATCGACAAAGTGACTGACTTCAGGGGCAATATTGAGAATTACATCATCGCCGATAATAGTTGGGGTAACTTTGAGTGTGACGCCGACTTCGATACGCTCGGTTCGGGAAGGTTCGGCCCCTTCGGGGCTGATAAGTAAAATCCTGCGGTCCCCTACAAACAAATCTGCAGTCTGTCCATGAGCTACCATTACCCTTGGGTCAGCATGGATTTTGGCTTCTTGTTTCTCTTCCAGGAGTTTTAATTTTGTTAAGAGAGTACCCCAGATGTTAGTTTCGAAAGTTAGGAGACCGTCTGTAAACAAGTTGAAATCAAATGTCCAATCCTTATTTACAGTCTGGCCTTTTTGGATACTAAAGTCCAGGAGGGTATTACCTAACTCTTTAACTGCCTCTGAGGATACTTCAGTCACTAAAACCTTGATTTCCACCATTTTCTCGGGAACGTCCAATGCTTCGATAAGTTGTTTGATTCTTGCCAATTCCCGTAGCGGGGCAGAAACAGTGAGTACGTTACCTATAGGGGCACCTCTAACATATGGGGTGAGGAAAACAGGTATCTGATCCAGAATTGCTTGACATTCAGTATTTTGTAGACGGATAATTTCGGTTTCCACCAGGTTTCCGAATGTGGCATTTTTCGGATCCGGCAAGCCCACAAAATAGAAGTCATCAATTTTATGGTAGGTAAATCCACCGGTAAAAAGGATCATACGTAAAGCTTTTTCCAAAGGTACATCTACTAAGTCAGCGGTCACTCTTCCACTGACTGTTTCGTCAGGAATGATATTAATCCCCGTCTGCATTGATATTTCACCTAAGGCCTCTCTTAAATCCGTGTCGAAGAGTAAGATAGTCACAGACGGTCCAGTCGCAGACAGTTCATCTTCTGTCCGGGCTAAGGTATTATTTGATATACTCACCATTAAAACCAACAGCAAACCCAGACAAAGCAGAGGACACTTGCGTTTATGCATTTTTTTACCTCCCACCTGTTACCTGCATGTGGTTTTTTCTTTAAACCCTGATTAGAGGCTACGGTGCTGATAATACGGAACCTTCGGGAGCAACGATCTTATTCCACCCGGGTAACTCCATCGTGATTTTCTACAGAATTCTGGCAATTAACTAATAATTAATCTTGTCGCCCGGGGATTTCCCCCGGGGGTTATTTTAGGTATCCAAACCATAACACCGCCATCTTAAATTGATCTTAAAAACTAATCAAACTTTACTTATAATTTTATAATTTTATTCATAGGCATCTCCGAAGGGGCTCTAGGGATTCGAACGCATATCTGTTTTAATTCGGCCCTTTTAGAGAATCCCCCTTTTACAACAAATTTTATTTTCTAGTGATTTATATACCTGGGCTGGAATTCTTATTTATAATACCTTTAATTAGAATATATAGTAAATCTGCAAAAAGCGGGGGTTACATCCCCCGCCCGAACTTTATATAATATTAAGCTATATTGAACCATAGGGCCTATGCATAGGACCTATGATATTACGGTGCGGATACTGTAAGTAAAATTTCTGTGGTATATTCCCCTGCCATCAATTCGTGGACATCTGCCCCATATTTTGAAGCCTGTATATCCATATACATATTCTCATAATTGGAGGGGCCGTTTAGAAGGGCTGTCCACAACTGATTTTCATGGGTTCCTTTTTGCCAATTAAATTCTAGCTGTCTAGGGTGGCCTCCCTTAGTCTTATATACGCTGTTTCCGCTGGCATCCCTGACGTAAACTAAACACCTTAGCCAAAAATCATCATCATCGACATGGCTGAATGGCCCTGTAAGCGTTGTTGTAAAGTTAACGTCACCGTTTGTAACAATATCAAAATATTCGATAATTGATTTGTTTTGATACGCACCATCACCGAATGTGAGATCAGGCAAAACGCGTTCAGATTCAAGACCCCTAATTTCCGCATATAGCGGATTACTAACATTAACTTTAATGTTTCCCTGGTTAAGCGGTGAGGCGTATACAATAGTTATACTGCCGAACAGTAGAGTTAGCCCTAATACCAAGCTGATTACTGATAACCTTTTCATATGTTTTCTCTCCTTTAATTTTTTGCCGTACATTCCCTGTCGGCCGATTTCACAGCCGGCTCATCATTACCTTATTGTTG
>JAAZLO010000031.1 GCA_012689375.1 Bacillota bacterium
TCCAAAGGATAGAGGATTGGATAAACAATTATCCCCGTAAAATTCACGGCTATAGAACAGCTAACGAGATGGTCGCATAAGCATAACTGGAAATAAATGTTGGGCAATTAAAGTTGCAATCTGCAGGAAAGATAAAAGGGGGAAGACTGCTTATTGCAATACGTATTTTAATATGCTAGACTATCATTACTAGAATCTTGGTTTTAAAGAAAATTTCTAGTTTGGGCGGAAGTGGCTCAGTGGTAGAGCATCGCCTTGCCAAGGCGAGGGTCGCGGGTTCGAATCCCGTCTTCCGCTCCATTTTTATTTTAAGGGTTTTATCCGGTTTTATAGATTACAAGCTTTTAAACAAGAAAGCCTCGCCCATAAATGGGCGGGGAGGATGTCAAAATTGATGATTAAACTTGACACCAGGTCGTATCTTTCATAGAATAAGGTTGCATAAGATACATTAATAAGCTTTTGGGGCGACATAGCCAAGTGGTAAGGCAGCGGTCTGCAAAACCGCTATTCCCCGGTTCAAATCCGGGTGTCGCCTCCATTTTATGTACCGGGTTTTCGTGCATCTGCAGTCCAAGAAGGGCGCTTTTTTCAATCTGTCCAGGGCAACCTATATTTTTAGTTAATACGTAAGGGCCGACTTGTTTAATAAGCGTTGTAGTACTACCGTATCTTTTTCTTTCCGTATCAATCCTTTTTATTCCCCATGCAATAAGCGTAAGATTTGCTTTTGGGAGTACACTAAAAACCTTTAAGGGGTAGTCTAGGCATACCTTATTGGGCTTATAAAATATTCCCCCGCCTATTACAAACTTGTATCCTAAAATCTTTGGACTTTGATTTAAGGAGCCAACCGGTTACTACTTAGGCCAAAACTATAAAAACAAGACAAACGGGAACCTTCCCTTTTCCGATGCTATTGTGTTACCTGGTTAAATATTTACTTTCTACCCATCCTAATACTCAGCGGGGGAACTGTTAGTAATTCTTGTAATATTACATTCTCGGCCAACTATCACTATGGGTTTAACATCAAACCGGAGGGTTTTCAGGAGAGTGATGATAAACACGATCTTACCGGTTATGTAGTTTATAAGATTAGAAGAGTGGGCTTCTAGCTCCCTTCCTGGAACCTGAACCCAGGTGCAGAAATGGCTGTTGCAATATCGGGCTCCAAAGTGCTGCGCACATACCGATTTAATGCCAGCTTCACCTGGGATGAGGGATAGCATAGACTTCACTACGGTGAATATACGGATACTATCACAATTACTATCACCGGATAATTACTAAGTCGGTGGAGGCTACATACCGGAAGGTTTTATTCCCAAGTACAATTTCAGGCCTTTCATTTTAGGTGTTTGGCAGGCATGGTACTACACCAGACAATATAGATTAACCGGTAGAGCAATTGTAAGTGCGGTCTGCAAAACTATTCAGCTAAAACCTGATATACATAGGAATGCAAGCCCCCGCCCTCATAAGGAGGTCCGGGGGTTTTTGATAACAGCTTGGTTTCCTAAGTACAGCAGTCTCGGGGATGAGGTTTATTTAAGAGTTAATTAGCGGCGCTTACAGTTAGAACTACCGCGGTGCTATAGATACCGGCGGGTTGGTCATGTACGTCGCCTAATGTACCTTGTACCCACGCCCAGCGTTTCCTGAGTTTTCCGTTGTATTCTACAGTCTCAGGTATAGAGCCCCCACTCTGCCAACTTCCACTTGGTGGAACACTCCAATACACTCTGAACTCCGTTGTGAGATTGCACGATTCATCTTGCGATAGAAGGGGACCTTGCCCTTCGGCTGTTACCTTGACTTTGGTGTTAGTCGATACTTCATAGAGCACGTATCCCGATTTCTCTTCGTTTGCTGTTCCATCAAAATTGATTACAATAGTTGATTCCTCCGGGAACCGTATCTCTGCGTGTTTGGCTATCGTTGCCTCAACCTGTAAATTTTCATTGACTAGACTTTCAGCAGCCGCACCTATACTGAGGACCAACACTACCAGTGACATTAGCAGACCTACCACTATAACCCTTCTCATTATTAGATTCCCCCTTCTGGATTTTACTTTGTCTCATTTCGTCGGTTTTACCTCAATTTTCTATTATCTTTTTTCACTGGTTTAAGAATCATAAATTACAATTTTTATAGGGTATTATTACAAATTGAGACATAGGAATAATAGCATTACTATCTTAGATGTATCTCAAAAAACAACTGAATATCGGATTTTTTTGTTTAATTATTAAAACGGCTATATTTTTCATTCCTGGGACCATCCGGACAGAATTCTACGGAATTTCTATTTTGGGCTATATAAACCCTATTTTAAAAGGAAGGTTGAAGGGGTGCCCTTCAATAACTATACGAGCAAACAGAATGAAGGTCACCGGAGCCAATGCAGATAACTTTTTCACTGCTTATCTCTTGCAATTAATAAGTTGTACCTTTGTTTGTTGATCTTATCAGCTAGAAAGGAATCATTGTTGGATTTCAGAACAATCTTATATTGTTCCTGGCTTTGCTTATCATCTACTTCAAGAACTAACAGTCTTTGTTTGGCCCCTAAAGCCAATATGCCGAAGAGGGCTATTCCCGCAGCACTGACTGCGGATTCTATAGATACCTCAGCTTTTATACATTCGAGGGGGAAACTGACAATTTCCTCCGAACGAAAACGGAGTATAGTCAATTCATCTTTACCTAACAAAAGATAAACGTCCTGTGGAATTGAACCTAAAAGCGGATGATTCCCGCCAACTAATGAGCCGGGTATTTTTATTAGATCAGGATCAGTTGAAACTATTTCATTCGCTCGGGAGTTAGCCTTGGATTTTAAATTCAAAATTGAAATACCGTAGCCTATTAACCCAATTAAAATACCGAAAAAACCTAACAAACATCCCATTCCCATTGTTTTATCCCCCTTTGGAACTTTTGTCGACAAACTATCTTATATGCTTCTTGTTAGTTCTGAAGTTAATCACTTACTCTAGTATCAACGCCGCGGTCTTCTGTACACTATCCCGCCTATAAACGGAATATAAGTAATACGTGCATATCCATTTAATGAGTGTTCTGTGGATTAAGCTCCGGAAATAATCGAATATTATTTAATACCTGGAAACCTATTATTATAATACTCTGACGATTCAAATAAGCCTGCACGAGAATAGCTTTTATGTCATAGTTTGTCTTTCCGGTGTAAGATTCCGCCTTATTAATAATCCTATGGAAGCTGTATTTCCCCTAAGGATTATAAATCAGTCAGCCGGGATAAATTAGATCAACGATTTGAAGGATTTGGGTATATGTATGTGGTAGAGGTATAACGAAATTAATTCGACACAACCAAGCATAAAAAGACGGAATTACTTAATCTATAAAGATCCCGCCTGAAACGAACACTTTTTACCCCTCTTAAATAGCTAATAACGGGAAACTCAGGAATATCCGACTTTGATATAACTGATTAGTACACCCAGGACGTCCCGTGCGTTTGAATTAACGGGGGATCAAATCGGGGAGTAAAAACAATTGTGCCAAGGTTTTGATTTCCTATGTGATAAATTGCCGTTATAATGGGGTTCATTAATATTCCGAATATCGGAGACGGGTAGAAACGGAGGCGGAAAATTGCGGTTTGAAATCGAGTTGGTAGCTGATCCCGCTGAAGAAACTGTTTTACCGATACAATACAATCATTTGGTTCAGTCTATGCTTTATCAATCTTTAGATTCGGATTTTGCTGATTTTCTTCATGATCAGGGATTTAAAAGTAAGAGCAGAAGATTTAGGTTATTTGTTTTTTCCCGGTTGATGGGTAGATTCCGAATGGACACAGCCAATAGTACAATCATTTTCCAAAGCCCCGTAAAGCTAATTATATCTTCACCGATTAATGAATTTTGCCAGTCTTTGATCAACGGGTTCCTAGCCCGTAAGTTCCTCCGGTTAGGACATAACCTTTTACAGGTGGAAAAGATTAATGTGGAGAGGCCTGTGGTTAAAAGTGACATTTTAAAGGTGAAAAGTCTTTCACCGGTAGTTGCCTATAGTACTTTATTAAAACCGGAGGGAGGTAAATACACTTGTTATTTCCAGCCGGGAGAAAGCGAATTTGCCCGCTTAATTAATGTAAATCTCAGGAATAAATATAAGGCACTGTACAATGAGGAAGCCCCGGAAGGAGAAATTAAAACACGCCCATTACGGACCCCAAAATTACATGTAATGAGTTATAAAGGGGTTGTGATTAAGGGTTATTCCTCCTTTTTGCAGCTCCAGGGTCTGCAAGCTTTACTCCAATTAGCTCTAGATGCTGGGTTAGGTTCTAAGAATAGTATGGGTTTTGGGTGCGTAGAACCGGTAGCGTAGTACTTAATTACCATAATTATTAGTAATAAGGCTACTGGTAAGAACTAATGCTTACGCTAAAATGAGGCGCAAAGATGGAAAACAGACAATTCAAAGGAATTATGATCGCTATCTTGGGTACGGAACCCCAGGTGGTTACAATTTCGTTTGATCAACTTATAGAACGAAGATCCAATATTGAAGAAGTGATTGTAGTTTACACACATAACAGCAAAGTACTGAAAGCATTGGAGATCATAAAGGACGAATTTATTTTTGGCAAATACCCAAGGATTTCTTTTCGACAAGTGGATGTGGCCAGTGAGGCTGGGCCGGTAATGGGTTTTTATACTCATACTACTTGCAGGGCTTAATTAGTACCTTTATAGCAGAATACGTCGGGTGCGAAAAACCAATGCCCGATTACATTTTTGCTTAGCCGGTGGCCGGAAAGTCATGGGTATTCTTAGAATGGTGGTTTCACAGCTATTGTTCGGGCCGGAAGACAAAGTTTGGTACTTGATTACTGAAGGCTGGAAACCGGGGGAGGCCCAAAGATTACATGCTACCGGGAAAGATAAGGTTTGGTTGCTGCCGGTCCCAGTATTGCGTTGGAGTGAAGCCGGTACATTGATACAGATAGTGGCAGAATTAAATGATCCCACTGAAGTAACGGTATGATATGAACGCTTAACCCGAAAAGGTGAAAACAAGCTTAAGGCAAGGTTTATAAAACATTGGTTGACCTCGGTTGAAAGGCAGGTTGCCTACTATGCCTGTTTGGGTTTGAGTGGGGAAGCAAATAGTAGTTAATCAGCTGGGTGAAGTTTACGTAAAACTCCATGAATGGTTGGGTTATCTGTCTAATAAAGTTGATCGCAATGTATTAATTGTTGAATTTGCACCCTATTTTAGAAAGTTAGACGATGAAAGTAAAAATGAGTAGTCTATATATCTATAAGTTATTATTATAATAAAAATATTAAAGGAACAGATAAAAAAACGATTTGGTTTTAATTGCCATACGGGCTTTATTAGATAATTTGTTTATAGTCAAATGTTAAAGAGTTTTTCTTGAATTAACTTTTATTTCCGTAAGTGGCAAAATGTGTTTTGGTCGGTGCATGATTTGTTTTTAGATAGTCGCGTTATTAGAAAAGTTTTTGCTGAATACGAAGAAAGGAGGTTAGTTTGGTGTTAAGTGCTATTAAGGATCTTGGACAACTTATTATCAAAGAAGAGAAAAAAGACGCTTTGGATATTTTTGTGGAGGATCCTAATGTTACCGGGAATTACACAAAAGTAATCACAATAGAAATTGCACTGGATTCCACAGGATGTAAGTTTTCCGGGGTAGGTATAGAAAACTATGAGAGTCAAAAAATGATGAGATATCTATATAGACGGGGTTCATCGGGTGGGGCTGATTTTTCACCTATGGCAAAAATTAGTGCAAGTCCCGCCGGCACCTTCGAACGTAAAATACTGGGTTGGTTCCGGGTACTGGAAAATAAAAAGATCTCGTTGCAAGAGGAGGACAGAAAGTTTTTAGAGGATCTTCGGCAGGTTCTAAGCGAAAACGAGGACGAAATTAAAGAAAAAATACTGAACTTCCGGAAAACAATTCCCCAAAAGGAGCGCCTCTTACTAACTCTAAAGATAAGGCAGAAGGGGCAAGCGAAATATGTAGGTGATTTTCCTTTAATAGTTGATTTGTTTTTTCAATTGATTAAAGCTAAAGACGAAGAGTTAACTGCCCGGCAAAAAGTTTGCAGTCTCTGTGGGCTTAAAAAAGAGAATATTTTAGGCAATATTAACACCTATGCTTTTTACACCGTAGACAAACCCGGTTTCATAACAGGTAATTTTAACGAATCAAAATCATGGCGGAATTTTCCTGTTTGTGAGGAGTGTAAATTGGGTTTAGATGAGGGAAAAGCATATTTGCAAAAAAATTTAACATTCAAGTTTTGTGGTATACCCTACAATCTTGTCCCGAAGTTTATTGTCGGGTATGATGACATCTCCAGAGAGGTTGTGGAGATCTTCGCCCATTCCTCTAAACTTGTCTCTTTAAGGGAGAAAAGAATTGACAGCATTACCGGTGATGAAGAAGAAATCTTAGCAGAATTGGCGAAAATTGATGATATATTAACGTTAAATTTTTTATTTATCCAAGA
>JAAZLO010000134.1 GCA_012689375.1 Bacillota bacterium
GGATCCTTCTTGTCGAAAACCTGTACAATGCCTTAGCTAACTTGTCTGATATATAGGGGCTTATCGGCGTTATAAAAGTTACAACTTTTTGTTATTTTAAGTAAATATAAGTAAAAAAAGACTTGATCAAATTCCATTTGCAATAGCATTTTCTAATACAGATAGTTCAGTATAAATGCCGCCTTCATACCATGTTTCATTGTCCACTATTTCAGCAGACAATTGGTCCTCAAGTATCTTTATGTCGCTTATAATTCTTGTCAAATAAGGTTCATCAATATGATCCAGAAATCTTGGTGTCGCCAGTAACACTAAGGTTGCTATAACTACCATAACTACAACTAGCTCTGTCACTGTTAACCCACGTCTACTAGCTCCACGAATCTTACAAAGCATTTCACACGCCCTTTCCCTTGATATTTCCAACCACTTTTCCAGTTTCTTACACATAGTATGATAGAATATGTATGCATTTCGTTAAAAAAAGCCTCGTACCAAATGGCACGAAGCATAAGGGCTATTTATATTTCTCTAATATTTTCATTAGTTTCGTTATGTTATCTATTAGTCTATTTAGGTCCACTCCTTCTTTCCATCTAAGAGCTTTTAAAACCCTTTTAAGATCACTTGGAGATAGTCCTATATCTCGATACTCTTCTAATTCTTGTTTTAAGTTATTAAGTTCATCATAAACATCTAATGGTAGCATTACACAAGGGGTAGATAAAGTCACACTTTGCATATCTTCTTCTTTTTCATCTGTTACCTTGGATTTATTCTTTTCTTTTTGCTGTATGGACATTTCATAACTGACCCATAATTCCTCTGCAATTTCAAGCACTATGGATGCAGCTCCTTTTAATGTAAGGTAGTCTCTTAATTCCTCCCATGTTTGCACATCCTTTGGAAAGGTAGGGTCCCTTGTTACGTCGTAAAAAAAATCTCCATACGGTTCGTTAAGTCCTTCATATCTTTTTATAAATGTATAAAAGTTCATTTTTTCTTTTTTCCATTTCGGTTTTATTTCATTAGCTTCATTTGTATCAATGTTCAATTCATCACCACCTTGAGACTGTACTAAGTACTCTTCTTCTTCCTCTTTTTCACTAAGCATCAAAGCTCTTTTCCAACATAGGCCACAAAAGTTTGTCTCTTCTACAACAGGATCTCCCCTTTTTACCAGCTTAAATCCAAGTTCTTTAACACATAATTCTGTGTCTGTACCAAACCACTCACTAGGGCAACCGTATAATCCTAATTTTTCAAAATCTATATCATAATCTTGCAGTTTTTTAAGTATATGTTCATGATTAAATATTTGTTTTGGAGTCAACTCCAATATGCTAGCAGACTTAATGTTATCTTTTATTTGCTTTACTTTTTCTTCATTGATCAATAGGCAGCACTCCTTTCAGGAATTGTTTTCTTAATATTAGTATGTTAGATTGAAAGGCAAAAAAAATGGCCCTGTTGGAAATGGTTCCAACAAGACCTATTCTCTTAAAAATTAATTTCTACAGCTTCTAAATCTCTCATCATTATATCCGCCGCTTCTTCTGGCACGATAGATATATCCGTAGAATCCAAGATGTCTTGCAAGTCTGAGAAGTTGTCATAAAATAAGTTACGAACGCTCTCTTTATTGCGAAGGTTTTTAATACCTTTATGTTTAAGTCTTCTTACCTTCTCGATTGGTATTCCTAGTCTTTCGGAGATGTTTTTATAAGATAATACTTCTCCATTCAATCCAAACTTTAGCATTATAACTTGAGCTTCTTCAGGGTCAAGACTTCCTATAGCATCATATAGAGTTTTAACTCTTTCGCTTTCGATAAATTCTTCTTCGGGTGATACTGACCTTTTTGTTAGTTGACTATCCAAAAATTCGTCACTATCATAATAGAGTTCATCGGCGTTGTTTTTTCGCCTCATACACTTATTTACTGTTTCAAGCGTTAAACCAGTTTCAATTGCTATGTCTTTTTCGGTATATGATTTACCTTGTTCAGTTAGAAATTCAATAGCCTTCTCAACTAAGCTTATGTTAGTAGCGTAATGAGGAGTCGTTTTATTAATTTCCGTATGAACATAATCACTGATATTATGCATGATATAGCAATGAAAAAAAGTCGTTGGTTTGCTTCGGCTTGGGTCGTACTTACCCAAATTGGCCAATATTCCTAATACGCCCTCTTGGAACATATCTTCAAAATACTTATGATATGTTGAGTAATACCTTTGTAAAATAAAATGCACGTAATTTTGCAATAGCTCTATGGCTTCTGTTGCAGCCATTGCCTTTTTATTTTCATCTTCTCCGTTGTACTCTTTGATTATGTCAAAGAATCTATCATGGATTTGATCTGAGGTTAATTTTTTGCTATTACACATGTTGATGATTCCCCCCTTGTTTTCCTTAATCATTATTTATATGATCAGTGTCAATGCTTACAGCTTCTTGTAACAATGTCAGATCCACGTGTTGCATTGTGGATAAAAACTCAAAGGTCAGATTGGCTTCTTCTTCATTTTTTGCAGCTAGCCCTCTTAATGCTGACCAATAATTATACAAACCTTCTGTTGATAGCCCTTTTAATTCCTCAATATTATTCAACAAAAAGCTTTCTATACTCATTAACAAGTGCTTTTGTCTATAGTCTTGACACATGATTTCATCCCCTTAAATATCTTTTTTTGTTTATTCTAACTATATTATATAACAGGCATTTATCAATGTCTAATTTACAAAGTCGAGTATGACAAAAATGTGCTTTTTTATAATTTTATTTATTTAGATTTATATAACAATATATGCTAATCGTTATTATGTATATTGTCCATGTGTTTTCTTATTAATTGTCTGCTTTGTAATTTCGTCTGTAATATCTACCACCTTAATGTATATATTGTGTTTAAATGTAGAAAAGGGGCGAAACCCTTCTCTATCTAAACACAGTAATTTAAAATGATTTCTCTGCACCTATTATATTTTTCCTTGTATACATTTCTTAGCTGATACAAAAACTCATTATCAACTTCTCTTCCCATTGCTATGTCTACTATCGCAGATAATGGTGATTTTCCTTTACAGACCAAGTCCATCATATTTTTGTACTCAATCGCAGCGTAAGTTGCTTTCGTTAGTATAAGCTGCTTAAAAAGTTGCGGATCTTCTTTGTATAGGCTATATAATGTATCTGCATCTTCCCTAGTGTAATAAAGGTAGTAGTCATCAAATTGGTCCGTTTCTCCAAGAGCTTTTACATTAATACAATCTTGCCTTTCTTTGAATCCAGAACCAATTATTGAGTTTACTCTTTTTCTTCTGGAATTTAATCCTATTAATTCAAGGTCGCATCTTTTAATTGGTAAAACTTCAGGTTCTTTTGAGTTTTTATCGCCTTTCTCAATAAAATAATGCCTGCCACCACATGCGTCCCCTACAATTCCAAAAGCCTCATGTAAACCACATCCCATAAATTCCATTACCATCTCAAAAACATCTTTCCATACGCCACATGCAAAACAACGATATCCTCTTTTTGTAAGGACACAATTGTCTGCTTTGCGGTCTGGTTTGCCAAGACGTTCTTCATGCCCCGGACAATAAATATAATGCCTCGAGCCATTAGAAAATATATCCATACCTATATATTCAGCCACACTTAAAGCATCCGCTTCTTCTCTTAGACTGTCTAAATTATATCTTGCCATGATTATTCTCCCTTCGCCACAAACTGTTCTACAAATAGTATGCAAGAAAGAGAGTTTGGTTAAATGTTGAACTTCTCCCACTTTCACTTCGTTTAGAAGTGGGAGATTCTCGTTTCATCAGCCTCGCAACCTACTACCTCCACGAGCCTCACATCGGGTAGTCCCTACCCTAGTTTATGTTAAGCTATGCTTA
>JAAZLO010000136.1 GCA_012689375.1 Bacillota bacterium
AAAATTTACATCAGGGGTGAAAAAATGCCAAGGGCAGCGAGGGAAAAAAGCAGCACCGGGATTTATCACGTGATGCTAAGGGGTATCAACCATCAAATCATTTTCGAGGATGATGAGGATTACCAAAGAAAACACATAGGGAAAACACATAGGGACGGTTCTGTTGTGCAGTTCGTGCCACCTAACCTCGCAACCACAAATAGCCGGGTGATCCAAAACGGATCGCCCGGCTGTTTGTTGATTCAACAGAAAATAAAACTAGCTAAGCAGGTGGGCTAATATTTATCTTTATCCCACTGTCTATGAAGTATGAAAATACTTTATTGACAGTGGGTAAATATGGTGATAAAATAAAAGTAAATAAGGGGAATTTTTAAAGCAAAATAATAGGTATGAACATACCTGTCGCCATACCCATACCGAAGGAGGTGAAAAAGTGAACAATAAAATGAATATCCTCATCAACCATTGCTTTGATTACTTGCGGGGGACATTTAGTAAACAACAAGCTTTTCTAATTACACTTGGAATAGCCTTACTCAAATGGATGGAGAAAACGGAAAAATACGCTGTATCCGCAAAATTGATCAGCAACGCCTTAACGGATGCTGACCACTTGGGACAAGAAATAAAAAGACACGAAGAACAGTTTCCAGAGTTTAAAGGAATCCTTAACACCCTACTTGACAAGCTAACCGAAAATCCGGCAGATTACCTAAAGGAACTCTACAGTGAAATGAACATTAAAGAAATCCGCACTAAAGAAGATTTCCAAGAACTAATTAACAAAATAGTTCAAACTGGTTCATGGGAGAGTGGTATAACCAAAACACCAGCTTGTATCGCCAGGCTTATATCAAGATTTGATGATATTACGAACATAAACTCTTTTGCGGATTTCAGTGCCGGGACATCCAGTATTGCCCTGGAGATTTTTAAGCAAACCCATCACCAACCATTTTACTATGCGGAAGAAATAAACACAACAGCATATTTAATCTCCAAGCTTTTGATGATTGTCAATGAAGTAAAGAATTACCGGATTGTAAACAAAGATCCTTTAAATGAGAAGAAGCTAGATGATATCCAGCGGTTTGACTTGGTGGTAAGTGATATCCCCCGCAACTTGAGATACCATAAAACATTAAATCCCAAGGATCCAAGGTTTCGCTATGGGCCACCAAGTAAGGCTAATGCAGAATGGGCTTTAATACAAAACATGATCTATCACATGAATAGCCGGGGGAAAGCAATAGTCATTGGGTCGAAGGGGATGTTGGTAAGAGGATATGAGAGTATGATTAGGGCCGCAATTGTCCACGAAGATTTAGTTGAGTGCGTTATAACTCTCCCGGACAATTTATACGAGGACACCAATATCGGCACAGAAGTGCTGATCCTTAAGCGCAATAAGCCAATGGAGAGAAAAGGAGGGGTACTCTTTATTAACGCTAGCGAATACAGGGAAAGGCTTAATCCCTACCAGCATACACTTACTTGGCAAGGTATCGACAAAATATTAACAGCTTACCATTTAAACCTTGAAAAAGAAGGATCTAGCAAATTAGTTCCAACTGCAAAAGTGGCCGAATATGAGTACCGTTTAAACCCTGTTGAGTATATCGATTTTGAAAGTTTGAAAAATCAGTTCGTTCAAACGGTTCCCCTAGGAGAAATTGCCGAAATCACAAGAGGTGTTAACCTAACTAAAAAAGAGCTGGAAGAATTAGAGACGCGCGGGGAGTACTATTACATCAGTATTCGGAACATTGAAAATGGCCGCATTAACTACGAGGATGCACCAAAGATGCGGCCAAAAAGCTGGGACTGGAACGAAAAATATACCATTGGAACTGACGATATTATTATCACGGCTAAAGGCTGGGAAACAAAAGTAGCCATGGTAGATAGCGATTTTAAGAATTCAATTATTAGTAGCAACCTGACAAGAATTAGGGTAGATCGCAGGAGATACAATCCTTACATCTTATTTGAGTTTTTACAAAGTGATATTGGTAAAAGGATGCTTGAGAGTATTCAAACCGGTACCACAGTAACACTGATTAATAACAAGCAGCTGGGCCGCCTGGAAGTACCTGTGTACCCAAGAGATATAATGGAAGAAATAGGGCTGCTATTGGAGAAAAATCAGAAAATCTATCAAGAACGGGTAAAAGAAGCAGAAAGGGAATACGAGGAAAAACGAGCCGTGTTAATCGAGAAGCTGGGATTGACCAAAGGCTTATAAAACCAAAGGAGGGTTCATATGCAAACACAGACTGCAAGAAGGATTGAAAAGATGTTTTGTCCCAACTGCGACAGTAGGCTTTTTGACAAAGAAGAAGGGGCCATAGGATTTGCAATGATAAAATGCCGGGTGTGTAAGAGTACATGGAGGGTTAATTTGGCAACAGGGAAATTTACTTTAATAGCCGGAAAAGCTAGACAGAGACGATAAGGAGTCACAAAGAACTACCTTAAGAGCCTGATAGCTACTTGATTAAGTAGTTATCAGGCTCTTTTTTGTTTTCAAAGACCCAAGTACCGAGCAGCGGCACCAACGAGTGACCAAATGACCGGACAGCAGCTATTAATTTAAGTGGTTGTTAGAACTTTTATTTTTCTTACTATACTCTCTTACAATCAAGCAGACGTCCACCATAGGCCATTATACATTCCGCCACGACCTACTATGCGTCTTTTTATACATTCCTTATATAAGTACATATATCGCATTTTTAGGGCGATGCAAGCACCTTTATTGATAACAAAAAGTGGATTTTGTCTTTAGTCAGTTAGTTGATAGTGGTCTGCGGAAAGGTAGTGGTGTCGGTTTTAACAAACAGCTATGGCGGGACTAGAAGCGGGGGGAGCAAGGGGAAAAACTTTGAGGGTTCGTTAGCCAAAACAATTATAAAATTATTTTTTTAAATAAGAAATGAACCTGCATATTTAACCTTTATTCTTTAACCACAAAGCAAAGGAAGGGGGTGAGAAAGCGATGGGGCCAAACGAGAGACGCAATAAAATCATGGAAACTCTTTGCCAAAGAAGGCATGAAACCATGAAAAATTTAGCATTTCAATTTGGCGTCAGTGTCAGAACCATTAAAAATGACATTGATATCCTATCGCTTTCTTACCCCTTGGAAACAGTGCGTGGTCGTTACGGTGGGGGTGTTAAGGTGATGGATGGGTTCCAGATGAACCGGAAGTACCTAAATCCAAAGCAAAAAGAATTACTGGAGCGGCTATGCATTGGGCTTTCAGGTGATGACCTTGTGGTAATGAATAGCATCATCAAAGATTTTGCTTTAGCTCAATAAAAGAACTAATGGTTGCGGCTTTTATGGCACAAGACTACTGGTGGTGTGAAAGGCAGGTGATCTAAATCAATGTAATTTTATTCCCGCACCAACAAAGAGCATT
>JAAZLO010000032.1 GCA_012689375.1 Bacillota bacterium
CCTAGTTATTGGAAATGGCTGAGTTTAGCGGCACAATCCCGGTTGGTCCCTCTGACACTAATTGAGTTAAAAACTCCGGTTTTGTGCATTTTGCCTAAACTTACAAGGCTCCAGTGAATGACATAAAGGCCGAAAACCGGAAATGTCCGGCGAAATCTAAACACAGGGAAATCTCTGCTTTGTAATATTTTGTCGAATTCAAGGTATACCTGTTTCAGGATACGCGGCCCTGATCCGATTACTATGTTTCCTCACACACTAAGTGTAGTATAATTGCGGCTATTTATAATCAGATGTTTGCAATTTCAGTAGTGTCCGGAATGTCCGAAGATCCGGGCATTTTCCCTTTTCTCAGACAGTCTTAAGGATATAACGAACCTCCACCACATCAGTGGTAACCTTTATTTACCTGTTCTTTATTGCTGTTTTAAACTCCCGGCATGTATTTTGCACTTATGCTGTAGTACCAAAGACCACCTTACGGGATGAGGAGATAAAATTATGAAATATGCACTGAAAACATTTTTACCTGTCTGTTTGTTTTTAGCTCTCGTGTCAGGGTTGCGTGTTTTTGGGCAGGAAACCGTCAGCGGGGCGGAGGTTTCTACAACCGGCTTGACTTTAACAGTACTGGGAGACATTAAGGATACTCTGCAATTAGGTTTTAGTCATGAATATGAAGGGGTACCGATGATTGCCGGGACTCCTGATAGCACATGGAATTTCGGCACGATAATTCCTGAGGAAGGGGCATATACCACAAGTGGGTTTTCCCATGCAGTCCCATGTATTCAAGGATATGGATGGGTTGTTGGGTATCAATCTAACTCATATACAAAGTATCTTTTGGAACAGGAACAAGCGGGAGATTCAGATATCTCCGCACTCCAGCTGTTTTATTGGCAAAGGGAATGGATAGGCTTGGGATTTTCTGATTACTATCAACCGGGATTAAAAGGTGCAGACAGCACTCCTATTCCTCCTACATACGGTTCGGTGGAGACATTTCCCTGGGGGATGAAAATTGACATGTCGGACCCAGAGGTTTGTCAGGAGATAAGCCCTTGGTCATTGGAAGCAGGGGATTACAAAATTAAGGTTATAAGCAAATGGTTTCCGCTGTCTCCTGATTATGGAGTCACATTTGAGGATCCGGTTCTTACTGCAGCCGGTTATATGGATTTAACTGTTGCAAATGCCATAGATAACAGGCTTTGCTCAGGGATAGGAACGCTGCCTGGGGTTAACCCGGGGAATAATGTATCTGCACCCCTCGAAATCGGACAAGACTGGACAGGTGAAATATATCTTTGGGTTCTCAATTACAGGGCAAACTCTGATTTTGGTATGGAGACAATAATTTACCCCATAACACTCAACGGGGAAACCAGTCTTATTGATATACGAAAATATATGACATATTCCGGTAGGGACGATCCGATTCCGGATATTACAGATGATAGTATGCTTCCGTCTGACGGGGAAGAATTTATAGCAACAGACGTAATCAGTATGACTTTGGCAACTCCGGTTGATATTTCCAGCCGGATAAAGTTGGATCTTTCAGGTGGGAGTGAAGACATAGGCTGGAATCGATGGAAGGTGCGCGCAGGTACATATAAGCCTACGGGTGATACATGTATTTCTTTTTTTTCAATCCCGCCTTCCCGAAGGGATAATGTGTGTGCCATATCAATTTCTCCCGATGATTTCCAGGTAATTGTACCGGAAAAACAAACCGGATATGAATTACTCGGAAGCGGTGAGTTTGTACCAAGAGAAGGAATTAAACCTGGAAAAACAGGCTTCTATGAACAAAGTCTTAATTGTTATCAAAACCATGATCGCAATGTGGCAATTTCTTGGCAATGGACTGAAGGAAGGGCGGGGAAGGGGGAGATCTCCTGGAGGTTTCTCCAAAAAAAGAACCTGGTGGAAAGTATACCAGAAGAGGATCAGGTGTGGAAGGGGATATTTAAATATAATCCTCAGGGTAAACCCAGCCAACTACAGTACAGTGTAACCTATGAGCCTGACTGGATTGATGAACCCGGCGAAAAGGAATTGATTATAATCATGAGCCATTCTCCTGTTATATAGATTTGACTGTATCAGTTATCAGCAGAAAACCGTGCGACAGTAGATATGGAGGGTGGGAAATGGTAAGGTTTTCGATGTGTATCTTAATTTTGGGTTGCTTGATACTGATAGTTTTAACCGGGATACCGGTTAAAACGACCTGTCTAGGCTTAGCTCTTGGGAAAGGTATACAGCTAGAAACCATCCCCCAAGTGATCAACAAGGCTGTCCTCCGGGGGAAGGTCTCAGACTTCAAAATTAGGGTAATCAACAAAGGTCCTGTCAGTATAAAAGTGATACCCCAAATAGTAGATTTAGCCATTGACAGGCAAGGCTGTAATGTAGAAGTTCCTGAAGGGGCTGGTTATCCCTGGGGATTGAGAGAGTTTACTTCAATCTACCCTATGGAGTTTTCATTAAATCCTGGTGAGGAAAAATCAGTGCAAATTAAGATTAAAGCCCCTGAATCTTTAACCGGTGGCAGATATGGAATAGTTTATTTTTCTGCATCTACCCCTCCAGCAAAGGATAAAATCGCGATGAAGGTAAGATGCGGATCTCTTGTATTTTTAACAGTCCCCAGGACTGAAATGTATTCCGGTGAAATACAGAATATAAAATTTATACCGGGCCCGGAACATTCCAGCTGTCCTGCCGGCTTTGAGGTAACTCTTAAAAATACCGGGAATATTCATATATCAGCTGAGGGCAGGGTGAGAATATCCGATGGGAAAAAGGCTCCGGCAGATATTGCCTTAAAGGGGGGTACAGGTACAATACTTCCTGGGGGGATTAGGCTCTATAGGGCTGAACTCCCAAAGGAAATACCTGATGGTAATTATGAAATAACAGTAATCTTTACATTTCAGGGGGAGACAATCAAATACCAAAAGGGTTTTCAAGTCAAAGACGGGCAGGGAACATTCAGGTGAGGTTGAAGGTAGGATCAGGTATCTTTTTCATGGTTTTAGTTGTATCTCTGCTGTTACTATTTTGTACGGGCCTTATTTTTACATGGACTTCTCATTGGGTTTCTGAAGCCTCAAGCCGGGGTATGTTAATAGTGGGTGTGGCAGGTGATACAAGTATAAATCATGGGGGCACATTAGAAAGTCCTTTATATTTGGATTTCGGCAACGTCAAACCGTCACTTTCCCCTTATATTGTTCCCAGGGCATTTCAGATTACCTGTACGGGTGGGGAAGGCACGACCCAGATAACGATACAAGGTGATGATCTGAAGCCTGAGGCTACAGTAGAAACCTCTAGGGTGCATCCAATCAAGGTAAAAACTATTCCCGGCACCAGACTGGCATGGCGAATTACAGGTGATCTTTCTTGGACCCCACTTACAAAATACCCTAATCCTGTTTTTTTCATAAAGGCAGGCGGGAAGTGTAATATATCCCTTGATTTTAAATATGAGGTCTTGTGGGAAGATCCGGTAGGCAAATATTCAGGTCCTGTGACAATATCCTTTTCACCTTTGGCTGAGGAAGCTTTGTCAAAGGCCTACCCAAACCCATTTTCCCCTAACGGTGATGGCATTAAAGACATAATTGTAATTAGTTCAATGTCTGCGTGGGACACAGATAACAGCAGTGTACCGGAATGTCTGATAACCTTTGATAATGATAATCCCAAGATTATTAAAAGGTTAAAAACAAAACCCGTGAATCAGGGAGCCTACTTTGAGTGCATATGGGATGGTACAGACGAAACCGGTTCTGTAGTTCCGGATGGGAGATACAGATACAGCTTTCGTAAACCCAATCAAACGTACGGGGCTGCAGAAGGGATAATAATCGTGGATACAATACCACCGGAACTTATGGTGCACCCTCTGGAAAACGCCGGGGAAATACAACCGGAAATCACAGTTGAAGGCAGGACTGAATCTGGGGAATGCCTTGTTTTTGCTCTTATCCGGGATTCTGTTGTGTCCGAAATACGGCCGGATCCTGACGGAACTTTTTCTTTCCGCATAAGTGTCCCTCCTGGAACTCCGGAACTTTCTATAGTTTCACAGGATCCCGCAGGGAATAAATCTTTCTACCATATGGTTATTTCAGCAGCCGATAAAAGCGATTGGACAGTAGAACCAAAGGAGCCTGTAACAGTAAGACATACCTCGCCTGAAACCAAAGGGGGAATTATAGGGCAGGCAATCGATAAAAAAACAGGTATGCCTTTGCCGAACGTTAAGGTTTCTTTGCTTTCTCCAGAAGGTAATCTTATTAAAGCTCTTGATACAGGAGGGAATGGGAGGTTTAGGTTTGATAGGATTCCTTCTGGTTTGTATATGATAGTTGCGGAGTGTCTTAATTACTGTGATTATCGGACAAACTTGATTCGTGTGGATAAAGGCAGGGAGACCTTACTTGAATTTAGCCTTATTCCCAATGACGCCCTGAGCATTAGAAAGATTGTAAGTGCCGAGACATGCAGCATTGGGGATATTGTTGAATTTACATTATCAATAAAAAATACTACAGGGAGGGGCGTAAATGATGTAAAAATATATGACGTTATACCCCGAGGCATAACACTTGTACCCTGCACTTCCCGGGTTTCCGGGAAGCTTGTTGAACCTAAGGTTATTCCAAATGGTAAGGACAATGGATCTTACATACAAAATATTGCATCCTGGTCTATAGAGACGTTGGGTCCGTATGAAACTTTAATCATTACCTTCAAGGCTGTTATCGGGTTTTGGAATCAAGGTTCTCATAAGTTTAACAGCAGGCAGGGTGTTATAAGAAATATAGCGTATGTAGAAGGAAAGACAGGGCTTGGAAAAATCAGGACTCCCGCCTCAGAAGCAGACCTCAATATATCAGAGGGGGTATTTAAAGGGGACGGGGTGATCTTCGGGAGAGTCTTTATGGACACAGGTGAGCCTGGTATTTTAGGGGATCCCTTATCTGATGCGGTGCTTACTGTTTCAGACGGAACCCAGATTCCTACGGATTCAAAAGGAATGTATATAATCAAGAATCTAAGACCGGGGTATTATATGATTGGTCTTTCCAGCCAAAGTATACCACCGGGGTTTAGGTGTGACCCAGGGAGGAAACTCATCTATGTGCGGCACCATTCTATAGTAAGATTGGACTTTCCGTTAATACCCGAAGATCCGATCTCTGAACCCTTGAAAAGGGATGTCCTGGCCGGCCCTGGAAAATCTATGGTTACTTTGGGAGCGGGCGGTGTATCTTTATCTTCTATGGGAGTTTCAGGAGATCTTTCCCTTTTTTTATTCGGGCGTACAGAAAAGGGACTTAGTTTAACATGCGGGTTTAATACAGCATTATATAATAAGGAATTATCCGGGGATTTTCATAGCGAGCCTTTTTCCTTGGAATATAATAATAAACCAGAGACAGCTAAAAGGCTACCCTATGCAGGCCCCCTATATCTGAGATTAAAAGGGGATAATTGGGAGGCATCTGTTTCAGAGTTCCGAACGGATTTTATAAAATCAGACTTTGACCTGTGTGAACCTGTCTTATCCGGCGGGAAAATCCAGTATGCCACAGATAAAGTTAAAATCGTGTATTTTAGTTCCTTGCCTCCCATTGCCGGGGGCAGTATTCTAGGCGGAACAATTGAAGGAAAGGTATCCCCAAGGCTTACATTGGGAGGTGGGGTAATAAAATACCCCAGTGATTTTGATGTTGCTTATTTGCGTACTGTTTATGGAAAATATGTTGATAATAAAGGCCTGGAGATCTCTTCCAAAATTATGGTATCCCAAAAAAAAGATCCTGAAAATATATCCTTAGGTGGCTTTGGATCCACGGCTCTTTTGTTGGCCTGCAAAAAGGAAAGAAGCCCTGTTATTTTTAATGCAAAATGTGAGATTTCAGGCCCTAATTTTTGGATCCCTGCCAAGGATGTTAAAACCAACACCCTCAATCTTTCCCTGAAGACCCGGTTAACACCTACCTTAGATCTCCTGTCCGGGATTGGTTTGTACGGAAAGGCGCATGTAACCTATGATAATGTAGTCCCGGTAAAAGGTAGGCCCGGGATTTTAGAGGCCGGTTATACACTTAGTACAAGCTACGATTTGGGGAGTTCAGGTAGGATTATTGTAGACAGGAAAAATAAAACCGTTATAACCGGGTTGGATACGGAAACATCTAAGGGACATGTGTTAACATCTAATAATTCCTTGGGTGTCAGAATAAACAAGCAGTTTAAAAGCGGAACTTACGGTAATTTCGGTATTAGGTGGGGAAGGAAGGAAGATTACAGCGGCGATATGCGTGGGGCAAGGACTCTATACAGTCAAGTAGAAGCGGAAGTTAAGCACATGATTAACAAAGGCTTAACTCTTTTTGCTAAATGTGATGCCGGTGCGATTTCACCTGTGTTTACCCTGGGTATGAATTTGGAGATATATGATCATCTCAGAGGCAATATGAAAATCCGTTCATCGAGGGACGGCAGTTATCTTATATTATCTATGATTTCTAATCCGGATTCTAATTCCATGGCTGCCTTTAGATATAAAGCATCTACAGGGACAGGGGAATCAGAATTATCCCTAAAAATTGATTATGCCCCAATTTCCGGGCTAGGACTTTCCGGAGCTTATAATCTGGAAAGGAGGAGGCGGGGCAGCATCTGCCACGTATATGACTTGGATTTTACATGGTATCCTGATTGTTTTAACAATGCGGTGGTTTTTGGCAGATTATCAGGGGAAGAAACCCTGAAAGGTTTAAGTAACGAATTCTCCAAAACTCATACAGGTCAGGTGGGAGTAGCCCTCATGCCGGATCCTTCAACTGATGTATTTACAAGATGGGCTTGGAAAAGGGTTTCTAAAGGGATTATAGAATCAGGATCCCCCACCAATGCCGAAACCTGGCTTATCAGTGCTTCTGTAAGACGGGGATTAGATATAACTAAGTACGGCTTCAGTGATAGGTACAGTATGGATGTTACATGTGAATCTTCTTATTATTTTATTGATGCAGCGAAAAATCGAAAGACAGAATCTGCAATTGAAGCGGGGATATCCTTTACAGATAGTATAAGGCTCGCATTAGGTTTGAAACAAACAGTTTGTCGGAATAGGGCTGCAGAATACAAAGATCAAATAAAAAATTGTGCCTATATTAGGTTAGGCTTTGGGTGGGCAACGGGAATTTAGACTTTGTGGTCTCATAAGATATGCAGTGTTTCTTCAATTTTTCATATAATGTAGATCTTGAGATTCCAAGGAGCCTTGCAGCTTCAGTTCGATTATTGCCGCATCTTTGAAGAGCGTTTATAAGTGTACTATGTTCAGCGGATGTAACTGCCTTATTAAGGCTGAGGGTGTTTTTAGTTGTTGTTTTATTTTGATTTTCAGGACGTGCATGTCTAAGAATAACCGGTGGGAGATGCTCCGTTCGGATTACGTTGTTATCTGTAAAGTTCATGGCATATTCCAATACATTTTGTAATTCCCGTATATTACCCGGCCAATGGTACCCCATAAATATTTTGATTACATCAGGATGGATAGTGTTTACCTGTGTTTTGCATCGGATATTAAGATATGGCATAAAAAATTCTGAAAGTGATTTTATGTCAGTCAGCCGCTCTCGCAAAGGAGGCAATTGGATTTTAATCACATTGAGCCTGTAATAAAGATCCTCCCGGAATGCAAAATCCCTCATCATTTCTTCAAGGTTTTTGTTTGTTGCAGTTATAAACCTGATATCTACAGGGGTAGGTGTAGGGCTTCCAATTCGCTCAACTGTCCGATCCTGGATGGTTCTTAAGAGCTTTGCCTGAAGCAGCAGAGACATATCGCATATTTCATCCAGGAATATTGTGCCTAGGTTCGCTGCTTGGAATTTCCCGATCTTTCCCTTTTTAAGAGCACCGGTAAAGGAGCCCGGTTCATACCCGAATAATTCAGATTCTATAAGGGACTCGGGTATGGCTGCGCAATTAACGGGAATAAAAGGCCTTTTCCTTCTGGGGCTTGCTTTATGTATTGCTCTTGCAAAGGCTTCTTTCCCTGTGCCTGTCTCACCATAGAGGATTATACTTGAATCCCCCTTTGCTACTCTCTTGGCAATGTTACGGGCCTTTAATATCTTGGGATGGTTTCCGATGATTCCGGCAAAGGGGTCTTTAAAATGCTCCAAAGTCCATCACACCCATTAATTGGGTATTCTATACAAATAAGGATATTCCTTCCTGTAATACCGGAACTTACGGAATTGGGATTAAGGTTGTGGGTAGAAATGTTATAGGCTGCCCGCCACATTTGCCTGATCATGGGAGGCTAAAGTTTTAAAGGCCACTGAAAGCATAAGCTTAATACGGTTTAATTGATTAACTTCACTTGCCCCCGCATCATAATCCACGGCTACAATATTAGCTTGCGGATACCGGGTCTTTACGGCCTTTAGCATTCCCTTACCGGTAATATGGTTAGGAAGACATCCGAAGGGTTGTACACAAACTATATTCGGGATACCTGATTCAATGAGTTCAATTATTTCTGCAGTCAAGAACCAGCCTTCACCTGTATGGTGACCCCAGGAAAGGATCCCTTTAACACTTTCGGCTAGGTGATATATAGTTTTAGGGGCTCCAAATCTTTTACTCTGATTCAATGCCTTTTTTAAGTGCCGTCTGAAGAATTCCAAATACGCAATAGATACTCTGCTAAGGATCATACCGCCAAGAGTCCCTGCAAGATACCTTCTTCGGAATATCCCATCATGAAGTGAATAAAGGAAAAAATCCATCATATCCGGGACGACTGCTTCAGCGCCTTCGCTTTCTAAAAGATCCACTACATAATTGTTTGCCGCAGGGTGAAACTTTACAAATATCTCCCCAACCACCCCTACCCTGGGTTTCCGGGCATCAGTAATTTCAAACTTATCGAATTCCTCCACTATCTGATAAATGTTTTTCTTAAATCTTCTATGGCTCGGCCGGATTATGTCATTTTTACAGATCTTTATCCATTTGTCGGCCAATCTGTTTCCGGAGCCTTTAACTTTTTCATAAGGACGGACCCTGCATAATACCCGGGTCAACAGATCTCCGTATACCATACCCATTGCTGCTTTTTTCAAGAGCCTTAACGAAACTTTAAACCCTGGGTTTTCTTCAATTCCTTGTAGGCTCAGGGCTAATACCGGTACTTGTGAAAATCCGGATTCAGATAACGCTTTTCGCAAAAGTCCGGCATAATTAGTAAGCCGGCAACCCCCACCTGTTTGAACCATTAAAACCGAAGTATTAAAAGGATCATATTTCCCTGATTTTAAAGCCTGAATCAATTGGCCAATAACAATAATAGAGGGATAGCAGGCATCATTGTTTACGTATTTTAACCCGGTTTCTATATCTTCCGGGAATACCTTGGGTAGAAGCACTATATCATAGCCTTCTGATGCAAATGCTTCTTTTAAAATTTCAAAATGTATAGGCGACATCTGAGGGCATAAAAGGGTATGGTTTTTCCTCATTTCCTCAGTGAATATCCGCCTTTCAGGGATTGCGAAAAGTTTTTTCGGTTTAATCTTTTTTCTTTCACGTTCTTCCACCGCTGCAATTAAAGAACGAATTCTTATTTTAGCTGCACCCAAATTAGTTATTTCATCAATTTTGAGCATTGTGTAAATTCGGTTGTATCGATTTAAAATTTCTTCAACCATATCTGTGGCTATGGCGTCAATTCCGCATCCAAAGGAATTAAGCTGTACCAATTCCAGCTCAGGGGTTTTAGCAACAAAGCTTGCAGCAGCATAAAGCCGGGAATGGTACGCCCACTGATCAACTATTCTAAGCGGTCTTTCCACCTTCCCTAAATGTGCAACAGAGCTTTCGGTTAATACGGCTATGCCGTACGATGTGAAAATTTCAGGAATACCGTGGTTAATGCCGGGATCCACATGATAGGGACGTCCTGCTAAAACTACACCCTTCTTCTTGCTGCCTTTTAAGTAATTTAGGACTTCTTCACCCTTTTTCCGGATATCTTCCTTGAATACCTCCTCCTCTTGCCATGCCTTATCCACTGCTTCTTTAATTTCATCTTTGCTGATATTAAACAACGTAAGTTCTTCATGGAGCCTCTCAACTAGTCTTGGCTTGTCCTCGTAAGGGAGAAATGGGTTTATGAAAGTTACATTGTTTTCTTGTATCATATCCATATTAGATGAAACGACTTCAGGATATGAAATTACTATAGGACAGTTAAATTGATTATCAGCCCCGTGATGCTCTTTTCTTTCAAAGGTAATGCAAGGGAAGAAAATGGTCTTTACCCCTTGTTTAATTAGCCAGGCGATATGGCCGTGGGTAAGCTTGGCGGGGTAGCACAATGACTCGGAAGGGATAGTTTCATTCCCTAGAGCAAGAATTTCCGGGGAAGAGGCCGGGGAGAGCTCCACCCTAAACCCAAGCTGAGTAAAGAATGTAAACCAAAAAGGGTAATTCCCATAGATATTTAAAACCCTTGGTATACCAATAACCCCGCGGCGGGCTTTTTCAATGGGAAGAGGTTCATATTGGAAAAGTCTATTAAATTCATATGTATAGAGATTTGGGGTTTTCTCATTTGTTTTGCTTTGTCCTAAAGGCCTTTCACAACGATTTCCTGAAATAAACTTTCTTCCGTCCCGGAACCGATTCACAGTCAAAAGACAGTTATTCGTACATCCTCCACATCGTGAAGTGGAAGATTTGAACTCAAACTTATTAATTTTATCCAGGGAGAGAAGGCTTGTTTTATATCCGGGTGTATATTCATTTAAAGCGATTAATGAAGCGCCAAATGCACCCATAAGTCCACTTATATCCGGCCTTATAGCTTGTTTCCCTGTGATTAGCTCAAAACACCGGAGTACTGCGTCATTATAAAAAGTCCCGCCTTGGACCACCATTTTTTCTCCTAAGTCTTTAGGATCGCGAATTTTAATTACTTTAAAAAGTGCATTTTTAATTACAGAATATGACAGTCCTGCAGAAATATCCCCGATGGATGCACCTTCTTTTTGGGCTTGTTTAACTCTGGAATTCATAAAGACAGTACACCTTGAACCGAGATCCACAGGAGATTTGGCAGAAAGGGCTAAATTTGCAAATTCGCTTACATTAAGATTCAGGGAATGTGCAAATGTCTCTATAAATGATCCGCATCCTGAGGAGCAGGCTTCATTTAACATTATGCTGTCTATTGCTCCATCTTTAATCTTCAAGCATTTCATGTCTTGGCCGCCCAGATCAAGAATGAAATCCACACCCGGATAAAAATAATCTGCAGCTTTAAAGTGGGCTATAGTTTCTACTTCACCTATATCCACACAAAGCCCGGCCTTAATAAGGCCTTCGCCGTATCCCGTTACAGCTGAATTTGCAATGTATGCTTGATCCGGAATTTTGGAATAAAGATCTTTTAGAATTTTCAATGTAGATTTAATTGGGCTTCCATGGTTATTTGTATAAAAGGAATATAATAGATTCCCTTCTTCATCTATGAGTGTGGCTTTTGTAGTAGTGGATCCTGCATCTATACCTAAAAAGCAAGGTCCGCTATGTAAACTGAGATTTTTTCGATTGATTTTATGTTTTCCATGGCGGGATCTAAATTCATCGAGTTCAGAGATATCCTTAAAGAGAGGGGGAAGTCTCCATACCTCAGGGGCAACTTCCTCATTCAATATATGGAGGTTATCGATTATGGTCTGAAAGTTAACCTTAGGAAGGGATCTCGAAGCTAAGGCTGCCCCTAAGGCAATAAAGTAATGTCCGTTTTCAGGTATTATTGTTGTCTCACTATTGAGATTCAGAGTTTCTATAAATCTTTTCCTGAGCTCGGGGAGATAGTGAAGCGGCCCCCCTAAGAAAGCTACCTTTCCCCGGATTGGTTTACCGCAAGCCAATCCACTAATGGTTTGGTTGACTACAGACTGGAAAATCGAGGCTGCAATATCCTCTCTGGCAGCTCCCTGATTTAGCAGCGGCTGTATATCGCTCTTGGCAAACACACCACACCTAGCAGCAATTGGATATATCATATTATGACGGGAAGCAAGATCATTGAGGCCTGCGGCATCCGTTTCTAAGAGAGATGCCATTTGATCTATGAATGCACCGGTACCGCCTGCGCATATACCGTTCATTCTTTGATCGATACCACCGGTAAAATAAGTAATTTTTGCGTCTTCACCGCCAAGTTCAATTGCTACATCAGTTTCTGGGGCAAAATTCTCAATTGCCTTGGTTGAAGCGATCACTTCTTGGATATGTTCAAAGCCCAGCCGCTCTGCCACTGATATCCCTGCAGAGCCTGTAATCATTATAGTTACAGGGACATTTCCGATATTATCAAACGCCTGATTAAGCAGGGCGGTGAGTGTGCTCCCGATATCTGCATGGTGTCTCCGATAATCTTTATAAGCCCAGGTACCATCCTTATGTAAAAGTACAAGTTTAACAGTGGTAGATCCCACATCCAACCCTAAGTTCAAAGTATTATTTTTATGCCATGTACCCAATTTTACCTCTCCTGCCAGTGCTGAAAAAAGCAGCAAATCAAGGGGAATTTAATCTGTCTACACTGTAATGGTATCGAAAACCGGATGGAATTGTCAATACAAAAATACCTTATTCAGGGATGTTATTCAACCATATTTAACATACACAAATGTCACATAAATTATTTTATCCGTGGCTTATTCCATTGAAAGTATCGGACGGAAAAGGGTAAACATAATACTTGATGCCCTTTTACAAAGATCTAAGGAAGTGTTTAATTTGAAAACACCTATACCGAGAATTCTCCCAGAAGATATGGCACCGGAAAATGTAAAGACCTGTAGGCTTTGTGAATTATCCCATCATAAGACCCGGGTTATTTGGGGTGAAGGGGCCCCGGGCGCTCCTGTCTTTGTTATCTTGGATAATCCGGGCGCAAGGGAGGACAAAGAAGGCAACCGATTTCTATGTGGAACAAGGGAAACCTTACAGCTGGCAGCTTATGAAGCGGGACTGAACCCAGGCATGCTTTATATAACATTTATCCTAAAATGCAGGCCGAGAAAGGCATATAATAAACCCCTTGCAAGGGATATTTGCATCAATTACTTATGGGGCCAGCTGGAAACTCAACACCCGGAAATTATTATATGTTTGGGGGATGTTGCATGCCAATCGTTTTTTGGAGACCCGGGGATTCAAGCGAAAGGCTTAAGGGGGAAAATACACATTGTGAAGGGGTATAGAGTGATTGTATCGTACCACCCTTTAGCTGTCCGAAGGAGGCCTGTTCTTTATAGGTATTTTCTTGAGGATTGGGAGTCAGTGGCTAAGGAATTAAAGGCGGTATTATGATGAATTCCTATGGTATTTTCGGGAATAATGCCTTAGGTGCAAATACTACCCCAACGAAACCTTTACCGACATGTGCCCCAAGAAAAGGCTCAATTTGGCCTTTTGGGAGCCAGGTGCATTCAAACATGGTATCAAGTTTCTCCTGGAGTCTGTCTGCACCTTCAGGATATTGGGTGTGACCTGCTTGTGTCCGCATAGGGGTTCCTGGGGGGTAAATTGCACCTATTATATCTACTATTTTATCAATAGCATTAGGCATGGTGCGCTCTTTCCCCCGGATAATGGTTTTTCCTGTTCCTTTATCAATACCAATTATAGGTTTTATACTAAGAGTGGAGGCAATCAATGCTTTCAGGTGGCTTATTCGCCCCCCGTAGGCAAGATACTTTAACGTGGAGATTGTAAAAAGGGAATCTGTTGCTTCTGAGACTTGTTTTAGCATAGATAATATACGGGGTTTGTCCCAGCCTGCACCTATGGCTTTTGCAGCCATTTCAACATGCCACGCTTCAGCTGCTGAAACAGCCTTGGTATCATAGAACTCCACGTTTGCCTCAGGGACTGCCCTTGCACCTACCCTTGCTGCATTGATTGTTCCGCTGAATCCTGAGGACATATGAATGGAAAGGATATCGGGATCCTCTTTTGCAAGTTTTTTGTAAAGATTTTTAAAATCCCCGGGTGATGGCTGGGATGTGGTGGGGATTTCCAATGCGTTTTCTTGCATATCGTAGAATTCGTCAGATGTAATATTCACTCTGCTTAAATAGATTTTTCCGTCTATTGTGATAGGCAGTGGTATATAATGTATTTTAATTCCTTTAATTTCGGAAGGGAGGGTCTCTACTCCGCAGTCTGTAACAATTTGCATTTAATATCCCCTTTCTTCAGAGGGCTTTTTCATCATAATCACAAAAAGTGTGGATAATCCGGCTGCGATAAGGCAAGGGATGAGTGCCCTCGAATAAAGGCCTGCTCCCCCTAATCCCCGGAACTCCAGATGTTTTATAAGCCAGCCTATTAATGGGGTCAGGACAGCCCCTCCGAGAATGGACATGATGTTTATTACACCTAAGGCGAGGCCTGCTACTTTAGGTGGGAACAAACTGTTTGCCATGGAAAAGGCAAGACTTGCCGAGCTGGCAGATATACCCATAACAAACAAGGCTCCATACATGCCGCCAAATGGTATGACTCCGGGAATTAACACCAAGGGTATCCATGTAATAAAATAAAGTAGGCTTGTTACCATAAGGAGCCATTTTCTTGCGTCGAAAGGATTCTTTCCCCGGTGAATCATATCATCTGTAAATCTCCCTATAAAAGGCCCGGCAATCAGATAACCTACGGCAATCATTGTCCCAGTCTGGGCAGCCAAAATAGGACCGACATCATAAACGTCGGAAATGTATGGGATTGCCCATAAACCTTGGAAAGCGGCTTGAGATCCGTATTTAGTGAAAAGAAACAAGGCAATCAGCCAAAGCCCGGGGTTTTTTATTACAGTCCTATAGGATGCCGGATTGCTTGCCGGACTTGGAGATGGTAATTCCCCTGTGGATTGTTGTTTGGAAAATATGTGACAAGCAAAGACGAGCAGCACAGCGAGGATAGCTAAAATTGTGAAGATCGGCCTCCACCCGGCTGTTGCGGTAAGCCATGCCAAAGGTGCAGCCCCCACTAAAGTTCCTATGTTTCCAATAGTAATAAATAAAGCAGTATATGTAGACAGTTGCTTAGGCGGGAACATAGATGCAATAGTTCTCATCCCGGGGATAAACCCGGCGGCAAGGCCTGCACCCATAAGAATTCGCCCCAAAAATGCAACGGAAAACCCTTTGGCACTTGCAAACATAAAAGATCCGGTAGCTGCAATTATTAATGCAACTGTACCTACACGATCCGGGCCTACTTTGTCGCAAAGATACCCGATGGCAGGCTGGGCTATGGCATATGATATTAAAAAACCTGATGATAAAAAGCCTAAAGTTACGGTATCAAGTCCAAGCTCAACAGTAAGTTCATTGGCAATTACTGATATGCCTACGCGTTGGACAAAGGATAAGAAATAGACGGAGACAAATAACGAAAATCCGAAAAACCTGACACGATTCGGAAAACCGATCTCATTTGCGTTTTGCAAGGGGCAACACATCCTACTATAGTTACTTCAAAGACCATAATGATAGATCCTTTTTGAATTACCGTCATGCACGAAAAATGGATATCCTCTAAATAATAACATTAATATGATATATATTCTAACTGGAACTTCCTGAATAAAAGAATAATTTAAGAGGTTATTGATAAAGCATGACGAATGAAGTGATAAACTATATTTAAATCTGCAAATAGGGGGAAAAATGAAGGTTCGGTTTCAGGAATGGGATTTCGGGGGTAAATTAATATTTATTTCAATAATTTTGGGGATTTTATCGTTATTTATGAGTTGGGTGGATATAGGGATTATCAGGGTTTCCGGATTCCAACAACAGGGGTATGTTTTATTGATATTATTTATATACCCTATATATAAACTATTGAAAGGTACTAAAATTAATAAGGTACTGGGATTGATTTGTAGCATAATTGCAGTGATTTGCGGGTTTGCTTTTTTGAGATCGAAAAGCGTAGAATTCCTGGGCTCAATGATAAACGCAGGCGGAGCCGGTATATACTTGTTTATTATAGCTTCCATAATGTTGACCGTAGGAATTATACAATACAAATATCAGCCAGATCAACCTGAAAACAACGGAGAGAACAGGGAACATAAAAAGAAGGCAACCTCCTAACAAATCTATCCCAATCTTTACTTTAATTGGACCTTGTTTTATCTGCTCTCCGATTCCTCCTCAATCCTTTATCAAATATATCCTTTACTTCTTTTATTCCGAACAAATAACATAATATTCCGTACACTGTTACCCCAAGAATTACTGTAATTACCAAAGAAATCAAATTACGTAGCCCAGAGGCCCCCGAAACCACTGTATATAGCCTGTGATAAATTCCATAAGAGACTCCACCCATAATGAGAGATGCAATCCCTGATTTTATCCCGCATTTTATGTAGGATACCGTTCCTAAAGAACCAATCGTCCGTTTTAGTTTATAAAACATAAATATTACAGTAACCGTAAGGGCGATGCTGGTTGCTAAGGCAAGCCCGGCATGGGCCATGTACCTGACAAGTATAAGGTTAAATATAATATTAAATCCCAGGGAAATAATACCGTTTATCAAAGGTGTTTTAGTGTCCTGAAGTGAGTAGTATACTCTGGTTAACAGTGTCCTGAGACCTGTACTTACAAGACCCAAAGAGTAAAACACCAGGGCTTTTGATGTCATTAAAGTAGCTACTTCATCAAATTGCCCTCTTTGAAAAACAGCTTTCACAATAGGGGTTGCAAGCACTATGAGCCCCACTGTAGAAGGTATAGTAATCAAAAGTATAATATTAATACTGTAGGCCATTATTTTTTTCATGCCTGGGATATTATCGCGATTTGATTCCTTAGACAGCAGTGGAAAGATAACGGTAACTATGGCTGAAATAAAAATAGTCGATACCAAATTCTTGATTCTGTTTGAATAACTTAAAGCTGAAATGCTACCTATGATTAAATCCGATGCTATGGTCCTATCGATAATAACGTTCAAATCGCTGATTGCTACAGCAATAAAAACAGGGATACTCAAATAAAGGACCTTTGTAATGTATTTGTCTTTTAGATCAAATACGAATCTGTATTTATATCCCGCCTTCTTAGCTTCAGGTAACTGAATAAGGAATTGGGGGATCGCGGCTATAACCGTGGTTACCATAAGACCGGTTATTCCAAACCTGCCGGATAAGAATATTAAAAAAATAATATATACAAAATTAAGGGGGAATCCCAAGGCTGCAGAGGAGTAATGTCTTTGCTCACTATAGAGAAAACCTGTTAAAGCCCCTATAATTCCACTGAAAAGTAACCCGGGAAAACCTATCCTGGTTAGTTTTATAGCAAGATTGTATTGTTCCCCGCGGAATCCTTTAGCCAACAACCTCACTAATATAGGCGCTACGGTTATACCCAAGACAATTAGCGCCAAGGACAGAAATGCCACAATGTTTATCATGTTGTTTGTATGGGATATCTTGCCTTCCTTTCCTTCTTTGGCTTCTATTTCGGAAAGCACCGGTACAAACGTAGTAGATATTGATCTGCTTATGAGCCCTGTCAGCAACCCAATAGCCGATGTTGCAACAAAGTATGTATCTGTTGCCATGCCTGAACCAAACCTTGATGCAATTAATGTTTCTCGGAAGAAACCGAGAAATTTACTTCCTATGGTAAATATTATTATTATCATCGTTGATTTGGCCGCTTGTTTTACTCTGCTCATTTAATTCCCTTTCGACATCTTTGCTATGAACATTCAGCTCTATGATATTCCTTATTCAAGGCAGAAAAGGCATGTCAGTTCACTGACTGAGTCTACAATCAGAGTGGGCTTTGTAAGCTCGATTTCTTCCTTATCCCCGTAACCATAAGTAACCCCTATTGTATCAATGTTATTTGCCTTTGCGCCAAGGATGTCATACTTACGATCACCTATCATAATTTTAGGACTTTTATCCCCCTCAAACCGTTTTAATACGGCACTTATTATTTCTGCCTTTTCCGTTCGTCTTCCATCTAGAAAACTACCGACAATTAATTCCCTATTGAAATACGGACTGATTTCAAAATGTTCCAAGATTTGGCGGGCGAAAACTGTAGGTTTCGTTGTAGCTACAGCAAGTATTCTTCCTTGTGCCTTTAAAGACTTGAGTAGCCCGGGGATGCCTGGATAAACAGTATTTTCAAATATGCCCCTTCTACGGAAATATTCACGGTAATAATCAATTGCCTTTTTTGCCCGGGATTCACTAAAATCATAATACCTCATAAAAGAATCAATTAAAGGCGGTCCGATAAACCGCCTTAATAATTGGGGATTACCTTTAATCCCAAAATGCTCTAATGCGTAAATTAATGAATTAATTATTCCCTTACCGGGATCAGTTAAGGTACCGTCTAAGTCAAATAAAATATAGCGATATTTATGCAAATGGAGTCCTCCTATAGACATGATGAACAGAACCTATACTTTTGTTAGAGAATCCCATTCTACCGGATCTTTTTTCTTTTCGTCTACAATTAACTTAAAAACATCAGGGCGGGAATAGTGGCCTACAGTATCCAAATCAAACCTACCCTCTGTGATAAGTCCAAGATCCAGGTGGGCGATGATCATATCCTCTTTACCAAATATCGGGCCTGCAACATACCTACCCATCGGATCTATAATTGCGCTTCCTCCCCGACACATCAGTTCAGGGGAAGAAGTCAGTTCGTCATAGCAGGCAAGATCCGTAGGGTACATATCCTTGGTTATAAATTGGTTACACCCGATCACAAAGCATCTTCCCTCAATTGCAATATGACGTAGTGTGCACTGCCATTCATTACGGGAATCAGCGGTGGGTGCAAGATAAAGATCCACCCCTTTCGCATACATAGCAGTACGCGCAAGCGGCATATAGTTCTCCCAGCAAATTAATGAACCCATCCTACCATAGGGTGTTTCCACGATCGTAAGAGTGCTTCCGTCTCCTTCTCCCCAAATAAGCCTTTCGGAGGCGGTGGGTTTCAATTTACGATGTTTGCCAAGGAATGTTCCGTCAGGCCCAAAGAAAAGAATACTGCAATATAGTGTCCCGCCGCTGAATTCATTATCCCTTTCAGTCACGCCTATTGATACATATGCATTAGCCTCTTTAGCGGCTTTACTTAATATATCAACGGTTTTACCCGGCACTGATACTGAATTTTTCAAGTACCTTTTCCAGTCGGTTCTGCCCTTCTTTGAGCGGCTTCCTACCAACGTTCCAAATGTTAATCCCCGGGGATAACAGGGGATGAAAGCCTCCGGGAAAACAATGATATCAGCCCCCATCTTTGCTGCGTCATTAATTAAGCCTACCGTTTTATTGACTGTGGCCTCCTTGTCCATAATAATAGGGCTTGCCTGAATTACAGCCATACAAACTGATTCTATTTTTTTTGACATAATAACCCCCATATAGAATTAATTAAAGTTTTCACAGCTAATGTACCAGATATAATACCCATTTCTGTATACATTTCTGATTTCCCGCCAAAATAAATAATTATTTCAATAAGTATACTGGGAAGCAAGGGTTTTACAGTTACGGGAAGAATATGGTACGGAAATACAGAGGATAGCAGAAGGATACGATATACATATGATAAAAAACATACAGGTAAGGCTGTTATTATTGATATTACCGGTACTTTTATTATCAGCGGGGGGATTTATCCATGCTGAAACCGGAAACGTTGAAAAGCAAATTCCTGTAGGTATTTGGATGGACATTACAACAATACCTCGGGATACAGATAAAATGTATAAGATTATTGATGATCTTAAAGATTCGGGAATAACTCATATATATGCCCAGGTCTTTAATAGGGGGCTTACAATATACCCAAGTGAAGTTGCGGAGGAATATGGGTTGCCTGCGCAAAGGGATATATTTAAAGATCTGGATCCCTTAAGGTGCCTTATTGATTATGCCCATTCCAAAGGTGTAAAGGTACATGCATGGATGGATGTACTTTATGTCGGATATAAAGAACCTGGTACTCTCCTTAGGCTTTATCCTTCCTGGGAAATGATATCCGGTGACGGATCAAAGGGGTGCGGACCCCAGGAAGCCCGGCAATACTGGCTTTCCCCGGCAAGCCCGGGAGCGAAAACCTACCTTGCGAAACTCCTGGGGGAGCTCGTATCTGGCTACGATATCGATGGTGTACACCTTGATTACATAAGGTATCCCGATCCTCTTGTCGGGGACTGCGGGTATGAACCTGATTGCATAGGCGGATTTACCGAAAAATATGGCATAAATCCTATGAATATCGATATAAGGCAGGCGGATCAAGGGGATCCGAAATCCATGGAGGAACTTGCACTTTGGAATACGTGGAGGGCATCTAAAGTTACCGAACTTGTCAGCATCCTTGCACAGGTGGTTGCCGAAAAGAAAGCCGGGGTTTTGGTGTCGGCTGCGGTTGCTCCTATAGGGGCACCTTATGGTTCATTTCCCGGCCTTCTCCAGGATTGGCCGTATTGGATAAAATCGGGAATGCTAGATTACGTTATTCCCATGACCTATACGTCCAGGCCTGAGGAACTCCGTGGGCTTACCCGTTGGACTGCGCTTTTATTGGATCAGCGTTATCCACCTATTTGTGGGGTGCAAATCTGGAAACGTAAAACATGCGATGATATTATAAGGCAACTTACTATACTGGATGAAGAAAATGCTGCAGGGGCCGTCCTCTTTGCACAATCTTATTTTAATTCTGACGCAGCGCTTGCTGTGAAATCGTTTCTGACCGGGCAAACTCATGTAGATAATTGTCATATTCCTACGTTTATAAGCGGGGAAATCCCGGATAAACCCTTAAAATTTGCGGAAATACCGTTTACTTCCTCCCCTCCTTGTGTAGACGGGGATCTGTCTGATGAGGTCTGGCTTGGTGTTGATGATTTCCAAGTACTCTTTGATGTTATGAAGCCGGGACGGGAATGGCCGGGAGACAACCCATGGTTTAAGATTGTCTATGACGAAAAAGGAATTTATATGGCTTTTTCTATATCCTTACCTGATTCTGTTTCGGAACAGAGGATAACTGCTAGGGATGGTGCTGTGTTTTATGAGGATTCGGTTGAAATCTTCTTTGATCCTTTTTCCTGTGGCAGCCTCTTTTATCATTTTGCATTTAACAGATTAGGTGCCAGGTACGATGCAACAAGGCTCCTTGGACCTTCATGGGATTGTGATTGGGATGTGAAGTGTCAGGAGAAGGGAGGGGTATGGCAGTCTGAGATCTTTATTCCTTTTGATGGTTTTTGGCAGGGCTTTCATGATTTGAAGGAGTGGGGTTTTAATGTCTGTATGAATTCACCCAACTCAAATAAATTTATAAGTTGGGCATATCTTCCCGGAATTTATGCAGCCCCGCATTATTTCGGTAAAATTAAATTCAAAGCAAAGAGCAGTGAAAATAAACCGAATCCATTAAACTGAAGTGTCTTTATTTCCGGGAAATAAGTACCGGAATCTAAAGTGTTAAGTTTTTAACCTTAACACAAAAGGGGAAGACGGAAATGCGAAAAAAATGGCTGTACTATTGGATAAGAGTATTGTTTTTATTCGGAATTATGCTGACTATAGCCAACGGGGCGGCCCTGGCCCAAAAACGGGAAAATAAATTCTTAGTTATCCATTTAGATGCAACCTCTTCAGTAGACCTTTTCAGAGAGCTAGAGGCAGGGACTTTACCTAACATTGCCCAATTTTTTATTGATGGACAGGAAATTAAATACGGAGTCAGCCTTTTCCCCCCGGGAACTGAAATGATTATACCTCGCCTTAAAAGAGGGTGGGACAACTCTCAAGGGAACCCGGGATGGAGATATTATGACAGGGAAACAGGACGTGCAGTAGTAGGGCCTCCCGTCTTTTTCGGAATGATTTCTCAGATATCCCGGCTTTGCTACCATCAGTTTTGGTTGGGGGCACCCGGTTTAACAAATATTGCAGGCCTTTCTTTGCTCAATATTGATCGTGTTTGGGAAACCCATGATTTTGCCGAGTTTTATTGGTTTCACACTGATGTGGCGGGTCATGTTTTTGGCCATGATATTCATTTGGATTCTTTAAAAAAATTTGATTATTATTTCGGGCTTGCCGTAAAGGCCGGAAAATTTGATGGTGCTAATGTTGTTATTTACTGTGATCACGGTATGAGTATGGATAACGTAAAACCTATTCGTTACCAGAAAGCTATTTCTGATATTGTCAAGGATAACCTATGCTACGTGTTTTATCCAAACATTTATCTACATGACTTGACAAAAAAGGAGGAATATGCCCTCAGAATTGCCGAAGAGACTGAAATTGACATTACTTTAATTAAATCATTAGAAAATAAAATAACAGGATATATCGCAGACGGTTCCTTTGAAATTAACTACGCGGACGGGAAATATCAATACACTTCTACCGGTGCAGATGCCTTCGGTTACAACGAAATTGGTTATAAAGGGGAATTTCTGTCTAGGGACGATTGGTTGCAAATAACAAAAGATCATCTTTATCCTGGGGCTCCTCCAAATCTTTTTATTCTTATGAAAAACGATTTAGCGGGGGATATTGTCTTTGTGATAAACCCTCCCAAGATTCCGTACGGGTTTCAAACACCCAAAGGCCATCATGCCGGGTTGACAAATATAGATCTACTGGTACCGCTATTTCTAAAAGGCCCTGCATTTGAAGACTCAGAGTCCATAGATATATTTTGGCTTCATGAACTTTATTCGAAACATGTGCCTATGATTGATTTAAGAGCTAAAAAAAGCCGGGAAAATCATTCGCTGAGTTTCAGATATCCTCTTGAGGCGGAGCTTGCACTTTCGCCTGCTTACCGCTGGCGTGGGGGGCTTGTATATTCGGAGCGGGGGCTCGATCCTTGGGTTGAATTTGATTTGTACAGTTCCTATATAGCCAGGGCTTGGGTTGGGAGTATCCTCAGTGGAAATAAATTAGGTTGGCGTTTAAGGGCAGAGGCTTTCTTAGATGATTTTAAATTGAGCTGGTTACAAAATGCCAACCAAGAAGGAGTACTGGCTTTATACTGGAGGTTCCATGAACAAGCTGAATTTATCGTGACTAAAGACGGGATGGGATTATCAGTTTTATTCTAATCTTAAAGCCTTTTTATTTTGTTTTATAGTATACATGCTTTTATCGGTTATTCTAATTAAAATATCAGTATTTTGAGGTTGTCCCGGGTTAAACAAGGCAGGGCCTATACTGAATCCAAGGCCATGGAATTTTTCGTTGTTCCCGATTCGGGTATCCACAGCTACTTATATTTTTTGTTTTGCCTAGGACAGCCTATCTATATCTACATCACGGATAAGCACTACGAATTCATCGCCGCTGAACCTGCATGCTATGTCGTTTTTCTGTATACTGTCGATTAGGATTATACCAAATTCTTTTAAGACCTTATCTCCGAATAAATGCCTGTATCTATCGTTAACAAATTTAAGGCTATCCAGATCTATCATTAAAATTCCTAGGCCGATTTTTTCCTGTATAGCCCTTTGTAAATTATCATGTCAGTTGTATAAAGGGAAAGACCCCGATTTCCAGAATAATAATAGTAAGGTTTAATTCCAAGTTTAGGAGAATAACACATGAAAGAGGAGGTAATATGAAGGATGATTTTAGGAGGTAACAGTATAAAAAGAGCCCTGCTTGTGTTCTTATTTGTTGTCTTATTACTGCAGGCAGGAAGTGTTTGTAAAGGAAAGGAGTTCAAGGCGGATGATTGGATTGTACGGGAACCCGGGGCATTTCCATTATACCCTGATCCCGCAGTAGGCGATACAAATATTGAATGTATTGCCTTAAATAATATATACGACGGGTTGGTTTTCCCGGATCCTATCGAAGGTGTAAAACCACATTTAGCCACAGATTGGGAAGTGTCATCCGACGGCTTAAAATATACTTTTAATTTGAGGAAGGACGTTAAATTTCATAACGGTGATGAATTAACCGCTGAAGATGTAGTGTTCAGTATGGAACGTATGCTGACTATCGGGGAAGGGTTTGCCTATCTTTATTTAGATGTTGCGCAGGTAAAGGCTGTTGATAAACATACTGTTGAATTTACGCTAGCAAAACCTTTCGGTCCTTTTGTAGATACTCTTGTCCGATTTTATATTGTTAATAAAGCTCAAGTCATGGCTAACTTGGAGAAAACAGATCAATACGGTGAATTCGGGGATTACGGCAAAAGGTGGCTTTTGGTAAATGATGCAGGCAGCGGACCGTATGTAATAAAAGAAATGGAACTGGAGAGCCGCCTTCTTCTGGAAAAATTCACTGATTATTGGGGTGGATTTGAAGAAAACGCCCCCAATTATGTTGAACTTATCGCTACAGGTGAGCCTGTTACAGTCAGGACCCTTTTGTCCAGACGTGAACTTGAGATTACAGATATATGGCAACCAATGGAGAGTTTAATGGCCGCTGCAAAAATTAAAGGTGTGGAACTTGCTCGGACACCCTGTGAACAGAACCTTCAGATTATGTTAAATACAAAGAGGGCCCCGACTGATGATATACATTTTCGGAGAGCGCTCGCATATTGTATGGATTATAATACTGTAGCTGAAAAAATATATACAGGATCCTTTGTTGCCCAGGGACCAGTTATAGCTATGGTTCCGGGACATAAATCCGATCTTGAAGTCTACAAGACGGATCTGCAAAAAGCTAAAGAAGAATTGAAAAAATCAAAGTATTACGATCAACTTAATAAATACCCGGTTGAACTCTCTTGGATTGCAGAAGTACCTGAAGAAGAGAAGATTGCATTGTTGCTTCAGGCTAATGCGGCCCAGCTTGGAATTAAAGTCGAAATCCAAAAAAAGCAGTGGGGTCAGGTTATTGCAGACGCACAAACACCTGAGACTACGGCTAACGGTACAGTTATGTTTATAGGCCTGCATTACCCGGATGCAGGATGCATGCTACAACCACGTTATCATTCAAGTACTTGCGGGGGATGGGAGCAAATGGAGTGGCTCCAGGATGCGGAAATTGATGCTTTAATAGATGAGGCTCTTGCTACTATAGATAGGGATAAACGTTTTGCACTTTATGCTGAAGTCCAGGAACGGTTAGTGGAGCTATGTCCTACAATTTGGCTGATTGATCATGTCGGATTACGGGCTTACCAGGCAGGATACCTTGATTGGCCGCTTGCAAACCATATGGAAGCCGGCGGTGATATCGAATGTTCATTGACAGGTATCTTTGATTATTTCCGCGATATGAAGGTATATCCTGACAAACGTGCTGAATTATTAGGCAGATAACAATCTCCAAACTTAATCAATGCTTTAAGTATAATCTTGTACTAAATCATATTGGGGCCCAAATTTGAGGGCCCCAATACATTAATTCCCCTTCTAAATCTTTTTTTGTGAACTCTCACAAAGGATTAGGCGAACAATTCGGAGAAGAGATTACGGAGTCATTGTTAAGGTAGGTGCAGGAGCAGGCGCCGATGCTTCAAAGCCTTATGGACAATAACAGTTGATACCGTAAACGGGAACTATATTATTTATAAGGAGGCTGGTTTACTTGTTTCTTTATGAGTATGAGCTGGGGAAGGCTGCCGACATTCTCACGCGGGAGTTATTCCAACTTAAACCGGGAGAGACATTTGTTATCACAACTGACACAGAAAGCAGTCTGCGTGTTGTTAATGCTACTGCAGCTGCAGCCCATACATTAGGTGCAAAACCGATGGTTGTTTTGTTGGCTTCACCCTTGGGTGTATCAGAAGCCGCAGATCCCATGTTGCCGGTTGGGCCTTTGACTGCGGCGCTTTCAAAGGCTGATGCGTGGGTTGAATTTAATAATCAGTGGTTGTTATATTCAACTCCGTATAACAAAGCAATGGAAACTAATAAGAAACTCCGTTACTTATGTTTGGTAGGTACCAATGAATCTATGATGGTACGTCTTATAGGTCGTGTAAATTACCCCGTGTTAGGCGAGTTTATGCAGAAAGTATATGATATGACAATAAAAGCGAAGAGGGGTAAATTTACTACACCCGCCGGTACAAATTTAGAATTTGAATTTAATCCTAAAAGAGGAACGAGCCTGTCGAAAGGGTATGCAAATAAACCCGGGGAACACATGTTAGCCGGTCAGATTGCTTTTGCCCCGGAATTCGAGACGATTAATGGGACATTGGTATTTGATGGCTCAGTCTCCCCGCCTATCGGAAAGTTAGAGACACCTATACATATGGTTATTGAGAAAGGGAAAATCGTGAAGATCAAAGGCGGGAACGATGCTGTGGAGTATGAAAGGTGGCTTAAGAGCTGGGATCACCCACAAATGTTAAGGCTGGCTCATACTGCATGGAGTTTTCATCCTAATGCTATGCTTACCGGTGAAATTGTTGAAGATGAGAGAGTATGGGGTGCAACCGAATGGGGTATCGGTGCTGTGGGTCCGTTATTTACATGTGACAGAAAGCCGATTGTTGCGCCCTCGCACAGTGACGGGATATGTTTGAATACTTCGGCATGGCTAGATGGCGTGCAGCTCCTGGATGAAGGAAAAGTTGTGCATGAAGATCTTGTTGAACTGGCACAAAAACTAGGTAAAGCATAAACCCAGACGATTTGAATTTGGGTTTAAGGTTAATAAATTCATGCAAAGGAAAAGGGGGTAACAATGATAATGATTTCAGAGCGCGGCATCACAAAAAAGGTATTACTTATATTCCTGTTTGTCATTTTAATGTTACAGGCAGGCAGTATCTGTAAAGGGAAAGAGTTTAGACCTGATGAATGGATTATTCGGGAACCGGGGGCATTTCCGTTGTATCCTGATCCCGCAGTTGGCGATGGGAATATTGAATGCATTGCCATAAGCAACATTTACGATGTCTTAATTTTCCCGGATCCCATCAAAGGGCTCACACCCCATCTTGCTACGAGTTGGGAAATATCACCTGACGGTCTTAAATATACTTTCAATTTAAGAAAGGACGTTAAATTTCATAACGGTGATGAATTAACCGCCCATGACGTCGTATTTAGTATGGAACGCTTGTTAACCATTGGTGAGGGGTTTGCTTATCTCTACCTTGATATAGATGAAGTGAAGGCTCTCGATAAACACACTGTTGAATTTACATTGGCAAAACCCTTCGGTCCGTTTTTAGATACGCTTGTGAGGTTATATATTGTAAATGAAGCCCAGGTTATGGCTAACTTGGAGAAGTCCGGTCAATATGGTGAATTTGGAGACTACGGAAAGAGATGGTTATTGACGAATGATGCGGGTAGTGGTCCGTATATGATAAAGGAGATGGAGCTTGAAAGTCACTTGCTCCTGGAGAAGTTTTCAGATTATTGGGGGGGATTTGAGGAAAATACTCCTAACTATGTGAAACTGATCTCTACAGGTGAGCCTGTTACAGTCAGGACATTATTAGCCAGACGTGAACTGGAAATCACAGATATGTGGCAGCCCATGGAAAGCCTGCAGGCAGCTGCTAAACTTAAAGGTGTGGAGCTTGCTTATACACCTTGTGCACAGAACCTTCAGATTATGCTGAATACAAAGAGGGCACCGACGGACGATATACATTTCCGAAGGGCGCTTGCATATTGTATGGATTATGATACTGTGGCTGAAAAAATTTATATGGGTTCACCTGTTGCTGAAGGGCCGGTCCCTGCTATGCTCCCCGGCCATAATCCGGATTTGAAAATGTACAGGAAGGATCTTGAAAAGGCAAAAGAGGAATTAAAAAAGTCGAGATATTATAACGATCTCAATAAATATCCGGTGGAAATTGCATGGGTTGCAGAGGTCCCCGAGGAAGAAAAAATAGCCCTCTTGTTCCAGGCTAACGCGGCCCAAATTGGGGTAAAAGTTGAAATTCGAAAGAAACAATGGGGTCAGGTTATTGCAGATGCCCAGAGCGTAGAAACTACATCCCACGGTAATGTTATGTTTGTGGGGCTCCATTATCCGGAAGCGGGATCTATGCTTAAATCCAGATACCATTCAAGCACTTGCGGAAGCTACGAGCAGCAGGAATGGCTTGGGGATGATCAGGTTGATGCCTTAATAAATAAGGCTCTTGGTACTATAGACAGGGATGAACGCTTTGCCGTATACGCCCAGGTCCAGGAAAGACTTGTAGAACTTTGTCCGACAATATGGTTGCTTGATTATTCTGAAATAAGGGCCTATCAAGCAGGATATGTAGATTGGCCACTTGCAGACCATATGAAAGCCGGGGGCGAGGTCTTATGTCCCTTGCTTGGCAACTCTGATTATTTCCGTGATATGAGGGTATACCCTGATAAACGTGCTGAATTACTAGGCAAGTAATACCTATATACAACGAGGGTACATGTAAAATTCAATATATAAACAGGGGGTGGGGGATCCGGATATATAGGATCCCCCACCTTGATCGTGCGCCCGGCATGGGCGCAGTCTAACGGGTGCAAGTCCCGAGTGCGGGTTGATAGTGCCAAGCACATAGCCAAAAGCAAGGGTATCCTTGGTGACGAGGAATCTGAAGGAAGCTGGCGGCAAA